>JAJWOH010000009.1:0-54151 GCA_021635485.1 Segatella copri
TGGTGAGATAGAGATTGCGCTCCAGGTTGCTGGTGTCGATGACGTTGATGACGATGTCCGGCGTATGCTCGATAAGCTGCTTGCGCACATAGAGTTCTTCTGGCGAATAAGCCGAGAGGGAATAGGTACCCGGCAAATCTACCAGATTGAAGTGGTAGCCGTTGAAATCGGCTTCACCTACTTTTGCATCCACGGTTACACCACTATAGTTGCCCACACGTTCGTGAGCACCCGAAGCAAAGTTGAAGAGGGAAGTCTTTCCACAGTTTGGGTTACCGACCAGTGCTACATTGATGACGCGGTGGAGTCGTTCAGCTTCCTGCTCAGCCAAAGCCTCATTGCTGGCATTGTCTTTTCTTTCAGCTACGAGCATTTTGTCGCCGAGTGCATTCCCGTCGTTATCAGTTGTATCTGTTACTTGTGAGTCAATTACCTGCTGGCGGTCTACTTCGTCAGCTTTATTCAGTTGGGCATCATGTTTGGCCTCTTCGATGGAAACCACCTCGATATGGTCAGCTTCGCTATGACGAAGAGAAACTTCATAGCCCATGATTTTGTATTTTACAGGGTCCTGGAGTGGAGCGTTGAGAAGTACATCAACCTTCTTGCCCTTGATGAATCCCATCTCGATGACTCTCTTGCGGAAGCCACCGTGACCGGATACCTTGACGATAACGCCACTTTCACCTGTTTTAAGTTCTGATAATTTCATATATCTTTCCTTGTTTTAATCTTGTTCTTTTCCTTGAGCACGGCCTTATGGTCTGCTTTTTTTTCTTTTTGGCTGCAAAGTTACTAATAAAACTTTGCAACTCAGTAGCAATGATGTGGTTTTATAAAAAAAATACCTAGAAATGATGAGAGTATCATCAAATCTAGGTATTCTTATCATTATTTCTGATGACGTATGTTCTTATACCTTATTATATATATAAGAGCATCATCATTTCTTGTGATTACAGGTTTCTGCCGTGGCAGTTCTTGAACTTCTTGCCGCTTCCGCATGGACATGGGTCGTTAGGTCGTGGCATGCGCTCAGCACGGTATGGAGTGCGGTTTACTTCTGCGCCCTCTCGTGTGTCCTGGTTTGCAGCTGCCTCCTGTGCCTCACGCTCTGCATCCGGATCAACCTTACTCTCTACATAGTTCTGCTGAGTGCGCTGCTCAGGAGCTGCCTCCTGAACTGGCTGCTCTTGCTCCATTACTGGAATCTGACCACGCATCAGGATACTTGCAATACGGTCGTACATGTCATTGATCATGGCATCCCAAACCTTGGCACTCTCCAACTTAAAGATGAGGAGAGGATCCTTCTGCTCGTAGCTTGCATTCTGTACAGAGTGCTTCAGTTCGTCGAGCTTGCGGAGGTTCTCCTTCCAGTCGTCATCGATAATCTGGAGAACAACGCTCTTCTCAAACTCCTTCACTACGTTCTTAGCCTCGCTCTCGTATGCCTCCTTGAGGTTGCAAGGAATATTGTACATGCGCTTGCCGTCTGTGATAGGCACCATGATGCGCTCGTATATAGCACCCTGGTTTTCGTATACCTGCTTGATAATAGGCATAGCTGTAGCCTGAATGCGGTCTGTCTTACGCTTAAATGTAGCCATAGCCTCCTGGAAAGCACGCTCTGCCAAATCCTCACGTCTGCCGTTCTCATACTCATCCTCGTTGAATGGAATCTCCATAGCGAGAACTTTCAGGAACTCTTCCTTGGCACCGAAGAAGTCGTTGTTGTTGACGATGTTCAATACGCGGTCCCAGATGATGTTGGCAATATCCATACCGATACGCTCACCCATGAGGGCGTGGCGACGCTTCTCGTAGATAACGGTACGCTGACGGTTCATCACGTCATCATACTCCAAGAGGTGTTTACGGATACCGAAGTTGTTTTCCTCAACCTTGCGCTGAGCACGCTCGATACTCTTGCTGATCATTGGGCTCTCGATACGCTCGCCATCCTCGAAACCGAGACGGTCCATTACCTTGGCGATACGCTCTGAAGCGAACAGACGCATCAGCTTATCTTCCAATGATACATAGAATACAGAAGAACCTGGGTCACCCTGACGACCGGCACGACCACGGAGCTGACGGTCTACACGGCGGCTCTCATGACGTTCTGTACCGATGATGGCAAGACCACCTGCAGCCTTTACCTCTGGAGTCAGCTTGATATCGGTACCACGACCTGCCATGTTGGTAGCGATGGTTACGGCACCCTTACCGTTTACTGAGCGACCTGCCTCGGCTACAATCTGAGCCTCCTGCTGGTGCAGCTTAGCGTTCAATACATTATGAGGAATGTTGCGCATCTTCAACATCTTGCTCAACAACTCAGAAATCTCGACAGATGTTGTACCTACCAAGACTGGGCGGCCAGCATTACGTGTTTCCTCGATTTCGTCGATAACTGCACGATACTTCTCACGGGCAGTCTTGTATACACGGTCATCCAAGTCCTTACGCTGGATAGGGCGGTTGGTTGGAATCTCAACAACATCGAGTTTGTAGATATCCCAGAACTCACCTGATTCTGTACTTGCTGTACCGGTCATACCGGCGAGCTTGTGGTACATACGGAAGTAGTTCTGAAGTGTGATGGTAGCGAAGGTCTGTGTAGCAGCCTCTACCTTTACATGTTCCTTAGCCTCAATAGCCTGGTGCAAACCATCGCTCCAGCGACGGCCTTCCATGATACGTCCTGTCTGCTCATCCACAATCTTCACCTGTCCGTCCATGACAACATATTCGTCGTCCTTATTGAACATGGTGTAACCCTTCAGGAGCTGCTGCAAGGTGTGAACACGTTCGCTTTGTACACCATAGTGAGCCAGCATCTCGTCTTTCTTGTCAAGACGCTCCTGGTCGGTAAGGTCTGTGCGTGCCTCGAGTTCACTCATTTCTGTTGTGATATCAGGCAATACGAAGAGTTCCTTGTCGTTTACCTGCTTAGCCAACCAGTCGGTTCCCTTATCGGTAAGGTCGGCAGAATTCATTTTCTCGTCTACTACGAAGTACAATGGCTCAGTAGCCTTAGGCATCTCACGGTTGTTGTTTGCCATGTAGTACTCCTCGGTCTTCAGCAGACCAGCCTTGATACCTTCCTCAGAAAGATACTTGATCAATGGCTTGTTCTTAGGCAATGCCTTGTAAGAACGGAAGAGTGCGAGGAAGCCTTCATCAAGGAGTTCCTGATTCTTAGCTTTTGTACCTTCGTTAATCTTCTGCTTAGCCTCGGCGAGCAATTCTGTAGCCTGCTTGCGCTGTACCTCATAAAGTTTCTCAACCAATGGCTGATACTGCTCAAACATCTGGTCGTCGCCCTTTGGAATAGGACCGGAGATGATCAATGGGGTACGGGCATCATCAATCAACACTGAGTCGACCTCATCGACGATGGCGTAGTTGTGCTGGCGCTGTACCAGGTCGGCTGGGTTGGTAGCCATGTTATCACGAAGATAATCGAAACCAAACTCGTTGTTGGTACCGAAGGTGATATCTGCCAGGTATGCCTTGCGACGCTCGTCGGAATTAGGACGGTGCTTGTCGATACAATCTACAGAGAGACCGTGGAACATATAGAGAGGTCCCATCCACTCAGAGTCACGCTTAGCCAAGTAGTCGTTCACGGTAACGACGTGAACACCATTGCCAGTCAAGGCATTCAGGAAGATAGGTGTTGTACCTACAAGGGTCTTACCCTCACCGGTAGCCATCTCGGCAATCTTACCCTGATGGAGAACAACACCACCGAAGAGCTGTACATCGTAGTGAATCATTTCCCACTTCATATCATTACCGCCGGCTGTCCAGTGGTTGTGATAGATAGCCTTGTCGTCATCGATGGTAACGAAGTCGTTAGCTGGATTAGAAGCCAGCTCGCGGTCGAAGTCGGTAGCAGTAACTATTGTTTCCTCGTTCTCAGCGAAACGGCGAGCAGTATCCTTAACGATAGCGAAAACCTGAGGCAAAACCTCGTTGAGGGCTTCCTCATACTTGTCGAGTGCTTCCTGCTCTAACTTGTCGATCTGATTGAAGATACCTTCACGCTCATCGATAGGAGTGTCTTCAATTTTAGCCTTGAGTTCAGCAATCTTAGCCTTCTCTTCCTTGGCGTACTCCTGTACGTACTTCTGAAGTTCTTTTGTTTTTGCACGAAGTTCGTCATTGCTTAAGGCCTGCATCTTAGGATACTCTGCCTTGATTTTTTCTACGATTGGCTGGATCAACTTCATATCGCGAGTTGACTTGTTGCCAAACAATGACTGGAGAATTTTGTTAAAGTTCATTGTATATTTATTTTTTATTATTATTCGATGATGTTTGGGAGTAAAATCTCCTGTTGTTTATTACTAGCTTGCAAATTTACTAAAAATATCTGTAAATCTGCAAGGAATTGCCAATTATTACCTGTTTTTATGGCAAATCTTCTGAGTTTTGCTTACAGAAAGCATAAAATCAGCAGTTTGGACCTCGAATAACAATACTCCCATACGGAACTTTGTATCTATGCTCCGTAGGGGAATCATAATAAATATGTGAATGAATGCCTGTCAGAATGTCAGAAGAATTGGCGGCAAGTGTTGCCGACAGGATAGAATGATGCGTTGCGATGCTCTCATCTTCTGATGCCGCTTTGATGGCTTTGAGCACGCAGAGAATGTCCTCCTCCAATGCCTTCGCCTCCGGTTGCTGGATGAATTCATCGTAGGATATATCCGTAAGCGCAAACTTCAGCGCCTGCTGATAAGTCTGCGCCTCCATGCCGGTTGCCGCCAGGACAACCAAAAGGGCTGTGATATATCTGTTTACCATCATTGTTGTTTATCTTCTTCTGTACGGAAAACGATATTGTGCCAATCGTTTCCTTACGTATATTTTAATGTCTATTTATTCTTTCTGAATTTCTTTACGATATGCTTCTGTAGACCATAATTGTTTGGACTTAAATCCATCATGGTCGACTTGACGCAGTATCTCGCTAGCAAAGAAAGTGCCAAAATACTCATACCCTCAGCATAGTTCTGCCATATCTGCATGAACAGGGCAATGAGCAGAAGCCATCCCAGGAGTTCGAAATACCAATACTGACGACCTGCTTTCATCCTCTTGACAGTCTTCCAGGCAAAGATGAGGTTGAGCGGATTCAGTATCAGAATCTGGAAATTTATCTGTACAGTAGGATGCTGCGAGAAGATCATGGTAAAGAGAATCAGTCCCGGTAATCCTGTCAGAACAAGCAGGATGGCATCAAACCACCAGTAGTTTTTCTTTTTTACACATTCTCTTACCGTTGTTCCTATGATGATGAGTGCCAGTGCTATGGCTATCATTTGTGGTGTAACAGGAGCATCGTCTGTTATTTGTGCCTGGGCTGGGATGATATCGGATGTTTCATCTACCAGAGTGATATAGCCGCTGGCACTTGTTGCATTGGTTTTGCCGTCTGCAATCTGAGATGCATCAATAAAGTCGGTTCTTCCTTCTGTGGCAAAGTCTTTGCTCAGATTGTCTGGCAAGAATTCCCATTCTCTTTGTGTGATAGGGCGGTCTGCCTGACAACCCAAAAGAAGGTCATTGCCGAATCTTGCCCAGCGGTGCTGTCCGTTGAGCTTGTGAATCTCTTCCCTGTAGGTAGAAGTGGTAGGGGTATCTTTAAAGTTGGTACTCTGGTTCCCAATGTTGGAGAGAATCATCTCGCGTGCCCGGGTCGTACAGTTGTCATAGAAGAAATTGTAGCGGTATACGCGGTTCTCCGGCTGTGCATTCTTGTCGATGCTTCTCAGAATTCCCAGTTTCTCTGTACGGGAGAGACGGAGGCGCTGCTGTCTTACCCATCTGCCTTCACGTGCATATTCGGCTATGAAGTCGCTCATAGGGTAGATGCCGATCTGGTAATCGGTGAGTCCGAAAACAAAACGGAGTACGAAGCAACTTTGGTTAAAACTAAACATACCCCAGTTGACGGCAACATCCGTTCCCATAGCTTTGTTCTGGATGCGTAGAGCGGTATGTCCATAATACGACCACACCTCCTGACCTGGTCCGCAAGTCAGGAGAGAAATGTCAACAGAATCGAGCCACGCAGTAGCTTCTTCATTGACACGACTGTTCTGCACAGAAATATCAGAGTCCTTGTCTCTTGAAAAATCCTGTGCAGCCACTTCAGTAGTTAAATTGATTAAAATTACTGCTAAAATGGCACTAAAAATATGCTTAAAACGTTTCACGATGCAAAAATACCTTATTATTTTCAATTATCCTTCTTTTTTCTAGATTTTTTTTAATACTTTTGCACTCTGAATATAATTTTGAATGATTATTAAAGAATGAGAAAGCTTTTTTTAGCAACCCTATTGTTGGGGTCAGCCCTTATGGTTAATGCCCAAAGTGGTACTAATTCGCCATACAGCCAGTATGGTCTTGGCATCTTGTCGGACCAGACTTCTGGTTTTAATCGCGGTATGAATGGAGTCGGTCTCGGCTTTCATGAGCATAATCAGGTGAACTATCTCAACCCTGCATCTTATGCTTCGCTCGATTCTATGACTTTCATCCTTGATGCCGGCATCTCTGGTCAGGTGACAAATTTTGAAGAGAATGGTGTGAAGAAGAATGCCAATAACTCAAATTTTGAGTATGTTGTTGCAGGCTTCCGCTTGCTGCCACATGTAGGTATGAGCTTCGGTATCATTCCTTTTACCAATGTGGGCTATAATTATTCTGCTTCAGAATGGGTGAATGCTGACAAGGAAGCTTACTATACTAATACTTATTCCGGCGATGGTGGTTTGCATCAGGCATACATCGGTGCTGGTTGGGAACCGGTCAAGGGCTTGGCCGTAGGTGCCAACTTCTCATATCTCTGGGGTAGTATAGACAGAAGTGTATCAAACAGCTACAGCAATTCTTATTACAAGACCCTCACCCGCTACTATTCTATGCAGGTGAACAGCTATAAGGTTGATTTCGGTGTACAGTATACCCATCAGTTCTCAAAGAAAGATTGGGCTACCGTAGGTGTCACCTTCTCACCAGGACATGGTTTGGGAGCTTCTGCTGATATGAAAATCATTTCTAATGATACCCAGAACGGTGTTACCGATACCACCGCTTACTCTATCGACAAGGCTTACAAGTTGCCTACCATGATTGGTGCGGGTGTGATGTGGAATCATAACAACCAGTGGAAGGTTGGCTTTGATTACAGTCTGCAGAAGTGGGGTAGCTTGGGGTATCCTAGTTTCGATGGAACCAACTACGCCTTAAAAAATGGTATCTACAAGGATAGAAGCAAGTTCAATCTCGGTGCCCAGTATTGCTATGGAGAGCGCAGCCGTGCTTTCTTCAAGCGTGTTCAGTATCGTGTAGGTGCCAGCTACGCCACACCTTATTATAAGATGAATGGTGTTGATGGTCCGAAGGAAATCTCTGTAAGTGCCGGTTTCGGTATTCCTATCATGAACTCTTACAACAACCGCTCTATGCTGAATATCAGCGGTCAGTGGGTGAAGAGTTCGGCTAAGGATCTGATTAAGGAAAATTCTTTCCGTATTAATATCGGATTCACATTCAACGAGGATTGGTTTAAGAAGTGGAAGATGGATTAATCTTCCGCTTATATATAATAATGTATAGAATCTATATATAATAATGTATAGAATAAAAGGCTCTTATGTTGTCGGTATCCTGATGTTCCTGATTTTGGCTGGTTGCCAGAACCAGGTAGAACATACTGCGCCCGCCATCCGTCCGCAAGACTCGGTGGCGATGATGACGTCGTATGGTGTAAATACATTGGTAAGCGACTCGGGAGTTATGAAATATCGCATCGTAACAGAACGGTGGGAGGTGAATACCAGCAAGAATCCATCTTTGTGGATCTTTGATAAGGGACTTTTGCTGGAGCAGTTTGATGAGAAATTCCATATTAATAGTTATATCCAGTGTGATACAGCTTATTATTATGATCAGCAGAAGATATGGAAGCTTTATGGTAGGGTGAGTATCCTGACCAAAGATGGTTTGCGCTTCAATAGTGAGCAACTTACCTGGGACCAGAATAAGCACGAATTGTCAAGTAACGTATTCAGTAAACTTGTTACTCCTGAAAGAACGCTACAGGGTTCTCATTTCTGGAGTGATGAAAAGATGACGCGCTATTATGTGAGCAATTCGAAGGGTAGCTTTGAAAAGGGAGACCTTACAGGAGGTGGTGGTGCTGCCGATACTTTGAGCAGCCAGCCTGATTCTGTCAAGAATAACTTCCGTCAGCCGGCTACACCAGTCAGAGCCACTACGATTCCTATCATGCACTAATTAAAAAGAAAAAGATATAATGAATGAACAGGTGGATATGAGTTTAGTCGTAGGCATTCTCATTACGATGGTCTTCTCAGCATTCTTCAGCGGAATGGAGATTGCCTTCGTCTCTTCTAACCGTATGTTGGCGGAGATGGATAAGGAGAAAAACGGCCTTACGCAACGACTGTTATCTTTGTTTTATAATCATCCGAATGGCTTTGTCAGTACCATGCTCGTGGGCAACAATATAGCCCTTGTAGTTTATGGTATCCTGATAGCCCGTCTTTTCGACAATACGATTTTCGCAGGTTTTGATGCAGCCTTTACGGTGCCTGCAGATACCATTCTGTCTACGCTGATAGTACTCTTTACAGGTGAGTTTCTGCCAAAGACGCTTTTCAAGTCTAATCCGAATCGCTTGCTTTCTATTTTCAGTCCGATAGCTTATCTGTGCTATGTGGTATTGTGGCCTATCAGCAAGTTCAGTACTTTCTTGAGTAAGTGCCTGCTGCGTCTGGTGGGTATGAAGATGGATACTGAGGGGACAGATGAAGGCTTTTCTAAGGTAGATCTTGATTATCTTGTGCAGTCAAGTATCGATAATGCTACCAATGAAGATGAAATTAATGATGAGGTGAAGATATTCCAGAATGCCCTTGATTTCTCCGATACTAAAGTACGCGACTGTATGGTGCCCCGTACGGAGATTCAGGCTGTTGAAATGGATACTTCTCTCGAAGAACTGCAGCAGAAATTCATAGAGAGCGGTAATTCGAAAATCATTGTATATGAAGAGGATATAGACCATATTGCGGGATATATTCACAGTTCCGAACTGTTCCATCATCCTTCACGTTGGCAGGATCATATCCGTACACTTCCTTTTGTGCCGGAAACGATGCAGGCACAGAAACTGATGCAGACTTTTTTGCAGCAGAAGAAGTCTTTGGGTATCGTTGTAGATGAGTTTGGAGGTACTAGCGGTTTGGTGAGTCTGGAAGATATCGTTGAGGAAATCTTCGGAGATATAGAAGATGAGCACGATTCAGCCAAATATGTAGCTAAGAAAACCGATGATGGTGACTATCTCCTTTCTGCACGACTGGAGATTGACAAGGTGAACGATATGTTTGGTCTTGAACTGCCGGAAAGTGATGAATATATGACTGTAGGCGGTTTGATATTGCATGAATATCAGAGTTTTCCTAAACTCAACGAGGTGATTAAGTTTGATAACTTTGAGTTCAAAATTATCAAGTCAACATCGCGTAAAATAGAGCTTGTTAAACTCCACATCATCAAATAGCTGAGCGGGAAAAGGGAATTTTTTGCTTTTTTTGAGGTAATAGTCAAAAAAGATAGCAAAAAATTCCCTTTTCTCGTATTATTTTTGTATTTTTGCAGACAATTGGCTACTAGCATCAAAAGTGGTTCAATCTAAACTTAGGAAAAAATAAAAATAATAATAATAATTAAAACGTAATGGCAGCATTAGGAACAATTAGAAAAAGAGGCGTGATACTGGTTTGTATCATCAGTTTCGGCCTTTTCGCCTTTATTGCCGAGGAAGCTTTCCGCTCTTGCGATTCAGCAAAGAATAATGAGCGCCAGCAGATTGGTGAAGTTTTGGGCGAAAAAATCAGCGTGCAGGATTTCCAGAAACTCGTTGATGAGTATTCAGAAGTTATTAAAATGCAACAGGGTCAGGAAAATCTTCCTGAAGAGCAGATGAATCAGGTGAAGGATATGGTATGGAATACATACATCCAGAACCAGATTATCGCTAAGGAAGCTAGCAAGTTGGGTCTTACAGTGACCGACGCAGAGCTTCAGGACATCTTGAAGACAGGTACTAACCCTATGCTTCAGCAGACTCCTTTCGTTAATCAGCAGACAGGTCGTTTCGATGCATCTTCTCTCCAGAAGTTCTTGGCAGACTACAAGGCACAGAAGGCTAACCCATCTGCTAACGCACAGATGATGGATCAGTATACCAAGATTTACAACTACTGGTCATTCATCGAGAAGACTCTCCGCCAGCAGACTTTGGCTCAGAAGTATCAGGCTCTTCTCGCCGGTTGCTTCCTGTCAAACCCTGTAGAGGCAAAGATGGCTTTCAAGGAGGAGAATGAAGAGAGCCAGATTCAGTTGGCTGCTTTCCCTTACTCTGACATCCAGGATGATAAGGTAAAGATTTCTGAAAGCGATCTGAAGGCTAAGTATGATGAGATTAAGGCACGCTTCAAGCAGCCTGTTGAGAGTCGCGACATCAAGTTCGTTGATATCGAGGTGCAGGCTTCTAATGCAGACCGTGCTGCTCTTAACAAGGAGTTTGCAGGTTATCACTCACAGTTGGCTGCTGCTGCAGATCCTACAGAGGTTGTACGTAAGTCAGCTTCTACAGTAGCTTACCTTGGTATTCCTGTTTCAAAGGATGCTTTCCCACGTGATATCGCTGCTCAGCTTGATTCTATGGCTGTAGGTTCTACCTCTACTGTAAAGGCTAATGCCGGTGACAATACATTGAACATCGTTAAGTTGGTAGCTAAGCAGGAATTGCCAGATTCAGTACAGTATCGTGTTATCCAGGTTGCTGCTAACTCAGTAGCTGAGGCTAAGACTAAGGCAGATTCTATTCAGGGCGCTATTGCCGGTGGTGCTGATTTCGAGGCTGTTGCTAAGAAGTATGGCCAGACTGGTGACAAGGCTTGGATGACAACCAAGCAGTATGAGTATGCCCAGTCTATGGATAAGGACAACAAGACATTCATCAATACATTGAATACTGCAGCAGTTAACTCTTTGAACCAGCTTCAGTTGGGTCAGGGATATGTAGTTCTTCAGGTTCTCGACCGCAAGGCAATGGTTAGCAAGTATACCGCTGCCGTTATTAAGAAGCCTATCGACTTCTCGCAGGGTACTTACCGTACAGCTTACAACAAGTTCTCTAGTTTCGTAAGTGCTAATCCTAAGTCAGAGGATCTCTTGAAGAATGCAGCTAAGGAAGGTTACAAGGTTCAGGACTTGAAGGATATTACAACTTCTGTTCACTATGTAGCAAACATCCATTCTACACGCGAGGCTTTGAAGTGGATCTTCGATAGCAAGGAAGGTGAGATTTCACCTCTCTATGAGTGTGGTGACAACAACCACCTGTTGGTTGTGGTTCTTGATAAGATTCATCATATCGGTTATCGTGATTTGAATGATGCAGTTGTCAAGGAGACTGTTAAGGCAGAGGTGCTCAAGGATAAGAAGGCTGAGATGATTGAGGCTAAGTTGAATGGTGTTAAGAACATCGCAGCTGCTAAGGCTAAGGGTGGTAAGGTTTCTTCTGTAAACCAGATTACTTTCGCTGCTCCTGTATTCATCGCAGCTACTGGCGCTAGCGAGCCAGCTCTCTCTGGTGCTGTTGCAGGTACTAAGAAGGGTGCTTTCTCTGCTCATGCTGTGAAGGGTAACGCTGGTGTTTATCTCTTCCAGGTTGTAAATAAGACTAACCGTCCTGTTAAGTTCGATGACAAGACATACGAGCAGAAGTGCCGTCAGAAGGCTATGCAGTATGCAGGTAACTTCATGAATGAGCTTTATCTGAACGCTCATGTAGTTGATAACCGCTACTTGTTCTTCTAATTCAGACTAGTAAATTCATTCCAATAAATAAAAAAGGTGTATTGCCAATGAGCAATACACCTTTTTTATTTATTGGGATATCTTTTATTGTATCTATTATGATATCTTTTGGAGAAATATCTTCTTTATCTGTTATCTGCGGCTCCACCAATGTTTCTTTTTGGGAGCTTCCTGCTGTTCGCCGAACTTCTGTTTCAGTACTCTGCGATAACTGGTATGGTTGGTGATAATCTGATAAATCTCCCCCCAATCAGGCAAACCGCCGATACCTCGGTCGTCAATGAACCAGTCGGCTTTGAGCTTGCGGGAGAAGTGGTTATTGTTCTCCAGACTCTCTTCAGGATAATCCTTGTTTACAGCCCAGAATTCAACTCCTCTTTCTCTACACCATTCTACTGCCTCGTCCAGGAGTTTTCCTTCGCGTACGCTCCATAGAATAAGCTTGTGGTGGTCTCTAATCAACATCTTTAATGTTTCTGTGGCGAAAGGTAGCTCTGTACCAATCTTCGGGTACTCGTGGGTTACGATTGTACCATCAAAATCTACTGCAATTGTTGCCATATAGTCTTAATGTTTTTAAAATCTAAAAGAGTCTTCCTATCTGGATAGAAAGACTCTTTTCTTTGTTGTATGTATGTTCTTGATTACTTCTTGATACTGTTGTCGTTGGCATTGCCATAGTGGCTGTTGCTATAGTTACCATAGCTGCCATACTGACCATAAGTTCCATATTTGCCATACTTGCCGTATGATCCATAAGAACCATAGTTGCCATATTTACCATATTTGCCGTACTTACCAACACCATAATAGAAGCTGTGCTTCTTCTTAGAGAGGTCGACGCCATTGAGTACTAAGCACATGTTAGGCAATTTATTCTCGGCTTTCAAACCATTGATCATGCCGAAACTAGCCTTTTGAGTATAATCTGCGCGGCAGACGTATACACAGAGATTAGCCAGACGTCCAAGCTGCAAACTGTCGTTTACAAGACCTACAGGAGCCGTATCGAGGATAACATAGTCGTAATGTTCCTTCAACTGACTGATAATGTCGTCAAGGCTTGCTCTGGTTACTAATTCTCCTGGGTTAGGAGGAACAGGGCCAGCCATAAGGAGGTCGAGTTTACTGTTGACACCCGAAGAGAGAATCTGTTTCTGAATGTCATCCCATGTATTATGGTCGTGTACAATCAGATTGGTGATACCATTATGGTGGTTGTCAATCTCGAAGAGCTCTGCCAGACGTGGCTTGCGGATATCCAGACCTACCATGATAACCTTTTTGCCCAGCAAGGCGAGCGAGATACCGATATTGGATGCCACGAATGTTTTACCTTCACCTGATGTAGAAGAGGTAAACATCATAACCTTCTCACCTTCTTTCAGCATAAACCGAATATTGGTACGCAGGCCACGGAAAATCTCCTCCATCAGGTTGTTTACATTCTGGTGAACCACAATGTCAGCCTTTCCTTCCTTCTTGGCAGCGTCGCTTGCTACAGGAATATCGGCAATGACAGGTATCTGAGTGAGTTTCATCACGTCTTCATGTCCCTCAATCTTGTACTTGAAGAATTCCCTCAGGAAGAGGATGCCGGCAGGGATTGCAATACCCAGTACCAGTGCTATCAGCATAATGATAGGATTCTTAGGACTAACCTTTCCTTCCAATGAAGGAGCATCGATAACCTTACCCTTGTCTGCCGTTGCTGCTAGCGAAATGGAGTTTTCCTCACGTTTCTGAAGAAGCATCAGGTAAAGACCAGATTTTACTTCCTGCTGGCGACCAATCTGTGTAAGAACTCGCTCTTGTTCTGGCGAGTTACCTATCTGGTTGGCATACATGGCAGCTTGTTTGGCTATGCTGTTACGCTGGATTTCCATACCTAGCTTAGCCTGGCGCATGGCACGCTTGATAGATGTTGTGAGTGCATCCAACTGTGCGGTCAGAGGAGTTATTGTAGGAGAAGTCTCGCTGGCTGCATGCAAGGCGTTGTTGCGATCCAGGGCTATTTTGTTGTACTGGTTGATGAGTTCTGTTGAACTTTCATCAGTCAGACCTACGTTTGATGGGATAGGCTGATATCTGTTGCCTGGTTCGTTCATGTATTTGCCAAGCTCATTCAGAAGTTCAACCTGTGTGTTGGCCTCCTGGAGTTTCTGGGCGTATGTGTCTGAGTTAGCGATGGCAGCTGTTGCGTTGAGCTTCATCTCTACAACATTGTTACGCTTCTTGTAGCTTTCGAGCTGGCCTTCTGTATTGCCCAGTTCGTTGTTGATCTTCTCCAGACGCTGGTTGATGAACTGTTCTGTGCGGAAAGAAATTTCATTCTTGTCCTCGTTGGCCTGGCGGTTATAAACATTTACCAGAGTTCTCAGATAGTCGATGCTGCGCTGAGGATCTTCATCTTTCATCACCAGTTCGGCTATGGTTGTAGTCTTTGAAGTCTGGCTGACAGTCAGTGCTTTTGTATAGCCCTTAGCCGCCATTTCTGGTGACACGATAATCACCTTCAGGCTCTCACCGTCTTTTAAAGCGTATTTGCCGTTCTGAGTGAAGTAGAGGGTTCCTACACGTGTATTGATGCTTGCTGGCAGACCAGCTAAAGTCTTTTCAATCTTTACAGGATCCTTCTGATAGGAAAAGGCATCTACAGGTATGTAGTATGAACCTGTTACCTGATACTGGCTGCCAGTTTTCTCTATAAGAAGCTTGATAGGAGCATTCAGTTTCTTGAGATGAGCCAGGTCTAAGTCAACGCTGACTTCCTGCTCTTTATAGACTAACTGATCCCTGAAGGTTCCTTTATGGTAATAGTTCACGTAGCATTTCATGTCTACTACAGCCTGGTTAGCCAAGTCTTGAGCCGAAAGAATTTCAATCTCATTGTCTATACCGTTTGAGTTTGAAATAAAACCGAGGTTTGCAGCATTCTGAATCATGCTGTTACCCATTCCTCTGTTCTTTCTCTGGTCGTCATCCTTTATCAGTACCTTAGCGGTTGCCTGGTATTGCGGTCTTGCATGGCGTATGTAGAGATATCCCAATCCCAAACATACAATGAGTGATAGAACGAACCATTTCCAGTTGAGGATAAGAGTAGAATAAATCAGCTGGAAGTCAATAGATGACTTCTCTTCCTGCTCTTGATCACGTCCCAAATCAAAGTTCTTTGTTTCTTCCATTATTTTATATTCTATTGTGTTTACACCTTTTTATATTCGTATAAGATAAATGATAGAATCTGTGCTATCTGCTTGCCGCTAGTTCTTTCAGATACTGTCCATAACCGTTTTTGAGCATCGGTTGGGCAAGTTTCAGCAACTGTTCTTTGTCTATCCATCCTTGTTTGAATGCGATTTCTTCCAGACATGCCACTTTCAGACCCTGTCTCTTTTCGATGACTTCTATAAAGGTACTGGCTTCCGAAAGGCTATCGTGGGTACCGGTGTCTAGCCAGGCGAAACCGCGCTGTAAGGTTCTTACTTTCAGAGTCTTTTCTGTCAGATAGTGCTGGTTTACTGTTGTTATTTCCAACTCACCTCTTGCGCTAGGCTTGATGTTCTTAGCCACCTGCACCACGCTGTTTGGATAGAAATAGAGTCCTACAACTGCATAGTTGCTCTTAGGCATTTCCGGTTTTTCTTCTATGCTCAGGCAGTTGCCGTTTTCATCAAACTCTGCCACACCATATCTTTCCGGATCGTTGACATAATAGCCAAATACGCTTGCCAGTCCTTCTTCTGCAGCTTTTACGCTTTCCTTGAGTAAACCCGTAAAACCGGCTCCATAGAAAATGTTGTCACCCAAAACCAGACAGACTGTATCATTACCGATAAACTTCTCACCAATGATGAAGGCTTGAGCCAGACCATCGGGTGATGGCTGTTCTGCATATTCGAAGTGTACACCCAATTCACTGCCGTCGCCTAACAGACGTTTGAAACCAGGCAAGTCGAATGGGGTAGATATAATCAAAATCTCCTTGATTCCTGCCAACATTAGCACGGAAACAGGGTAGTATATCATTGGCTTATCAAAAATGGGTATCAATTGCTTACTGATACCTTTGGTAATAGGGTAAAGTCTTGTACCCGAACCTCCCGCTAATACGATTCCTTTCATATCTTCTCTATTTCTAATATAATAAAGTTGAATAGTCTTATCTTAAAACGCGGCAAAGTTACTAAAAAAAGTTGAATGAGTGAAATCATAAGCCATAAAAATGCATTTTTTGATAAAAAAAGCACCTTTTTATATAAAAAACGTCGCTTTGATTTGGGTATTTACTGATTTTATTGTATTTTTGCAGAACAATTTAAATAGATATAGAAAATAAAATAATAAAGGAATGGGAATTTTTGCAAAACTATTCGGTCGTAAGGACGACGATAAAAAGGTAGGTGGAATGGAAGATTACATGACCTTGGTCCGTGTATACTTTCAGGCTGCACTTGCTTCTCAGTTAGGTATCACCAATTTGGCCATGTTGCCAGACTTGCGTGTCTTCAAGACAAGTCTGCATGTTCCGACGGTCAACAACCGTCTGGGTATTGGCGAAAAGGCACAGGTGAAGAAAATGATGAAGAATATCTATGATACGGATGATGCCTTCTTTAAGGAGATAGATTCCAGTATCCGTAAGAACTGCCACAAACTGCAGGATGTCAATGTATATCTCATCCAGTTCCAGAACTTCACTCAGGATCTGATGATGCTGATGGGCAACTTGATGAAGTTTAAGCTCCGTTTGCCTAGCTTCATGAAGAATTCACTTTACAAGCTGACTGCTAAAACTGTAGAAGATATCTTCGCTAAGAACGATTTCTCTGATGCCAGTGTGCTGAAAACCGTGCTTCAGTTGCGCCAGTTCAACAAGCGCTTGGCGTTCAGCCAGCAATGGGTAACCGACTTTACCTTCCAGGTATTGATGCTTGCCAAAAAAGAGCCACGTCCATCAGATGAAGACGTAGAAAAGGCAAAGCAGAAGATGGGAAAGTAACAAATGTTGCGCCCAAAATGAAAAAAAATAGCAGAATATTTGTTTTATTCAAATAATTCTCTTAAATTTGTAGCCAAAAAATAATAGTCATGAGTGCAAATGAGAAAACAATCAATACGTTTGCCACAAGAGTAAGGCAGATGATTCTCAAGTTTGACGAGGTCAAGCAGGAGAATGCTGAACTCTATGCGATGGTGGATGAGCGCGATGCCAAAATCAAGGCATTGGAGGAAAAGTTGGCTCAAGCGCAGAGTGATTACGACAGCTTGAAGATGGCGAAGATGATGACGATTTCTGACAATGATATGGAAGCTACTCAGAAGCGCATCGCCAAGCTCATAAGAGATGTCAATAAGTGTATCACACTATTGGGTGAAAAGTAAAAATCGGAACGATGGCAGAACAAGAACAAGATAAATTACTCATACGATTACACGTCTATGATACAGATCTTTCGGTAAGAATACCTAGGGAAGACGAGGAGTATTATCGTAAATCAGCTAAGCTGATAGATGATATTGTAAACTCATATACCAAGATTTTCAAAGGCAGAAAGAGCGATAAGGAAATCCTGTATATGGCGCTCATTGATGTGGCATTGAGATATGAGAAGGAATCGGATCGGAATGATACGAAACCTTATGATGATATTCTTGAGAAGCTTACCTCCGAGATTGAAGACGCTTTGAAATAAGAATATTAATAAACATATATATAATATAATGATAGTAACTATTATAGCAGCCTTGGTGGCGCTTGTTATCGGCGGTGCTGCTGGGTATTTCATTTTCCGTTATGTCATTAAGGGAAAATATAATGAAATGATAGAAGCTGCCAACAAAGAGGCAGAAGTAGTAAAAGAGAAGAAGCTTTTGGAAGTGAAGGAGAAATTCCTCAACAAGAAGGCGGAACTCGAAAAAGAAGTGCAGCAGCGTAATTCTCGCATCCAGCAGAATGAGAATAAGCTGAAACAGCGCGAGATTTCTCTCAATCAGCGTCAGGAAGACCTCGGTCGACGCAAGATGGAGATTGATCAGTATCAGCAGCGTGTTGACAACGAGAAGAAACTCTTGTCTGTCAAGCAGCAGGAACTTGATAAGATGCAGAAACAGGAGCAGGCTAAACTGGAAGAACTTTCTGGTCTGAGTGCTGAAGAGGCTAAGCAGAGATTGATTGAGAGTCTGAAAGATCAGGCTAAACTCGATGCTGCAAGCTATGTGAACGAAATTATGGATGATGCTAAACTCAATGCTAACCAGCAGGCTAAGAAGATTGTGATTCAGACAATCCAGCGTGTTGCTACTGAAACAGCTATTGAGAACTCTGTTAGCGTTTTCCATATCGATAATGATGAGGTGAAGGGACGTATTATCGGTCGTGAAGGCCGCAATATCCGTGCTCTAGAAGCTGCAACTGGTGTAGAAATCGTAGTGGATGATACTCCAGAGGCAATCGTTATCTCAGCCTTCGACCCTGTTCGTCGTGAGGTTTGCCGTCTGGCTCTCCATCAGTTGGTTGCTGACGGCCGTATCCACCCAGCCCGTATTGAGGAGGTGGTAGCCAAGGTGAAGAAGCAGTTGGATAATGAAATCATCGAGACTGGTAAGCGTACAGCTATCGACCTCGGCATCCATGGTCTGCACCCAGAGTTGATTCGTATCATCGGTAAGATGAAGTATCGTTCTTCTTATGGTCAGAACCTCTTGCAGCATGCCCGTGAAACAGCTAATCTCTGTGCTGTCATGGCTTCTGAATTGGGCTTGAATCCTAAGAAGGCTAAGCGTGCCGGTCTTTTGCACGATATTGGTAAGGTGCCTGATGAGGAGAGTGAATTGCCACACGCATTGTATGGTGCCAAGATTGCAGAGAAGTATAAGGAAAAACCAGATATCTGCAATGCCATCGGTGCTCACCATGATGAGATGGAGATGAACACATTATTGGCTCCTATCGTACAGGTTTGTGATGCTATCTCTGGTGCTCGTCCTGGTGCCCGTCGTGAGATTGTAGAGGCTTATATCAAGCGTTTGAACGATCTTGAAGCTATCGCCATGAGTTATCCTGGCGTAACCAAGACTTACGCTATCCAGGCAGGTCGTGAACTCCGTGTCATCGTTGGTGCGGATAAGATGAACGATGAAGAGAGCATCAAGCTTTCTGATGAAATCGCAACCAAGATTCAGAATGAGATGACTTATCCTGGTCAGGTTAAGATTACTGTGATTCGTGAGACTCGTAGTGTAGCTTACGCTAAGTAAGATAGAATTATATTTGAAGTTTAAATTGTCGTTTCTCTTCTGCAAAGGTAGAGAGATGTATCTTGATAAAGCCGTACTCTGGAAAAAGGGTGCGGCTTTTCTTTTCCCTTTTCAGAATATGATGAAAGCAGAACAGAAAGTATTAAAGCGATTCAATAAAGGATGTGTTGACTATTATCTTTTGGAGGATGGGGACCGGATTCTTATAGCCTTGAGTGGAGGCAAGGATTCATTGGAACTTGTCCGTTTGCTGGCTCAGCGTGCCCGTATCTATAAGCCGCATATCGAAGTGGAGGCGGCCCATATCATCATGGATAACATTCCTTACGAGACCGACCGTTCTTATTTGCAGGATTTCTGTGCAGAGAATGGCATCAAGCTCCATATCCTTCATAGTTCGTTCGATGAATCCACCGATCCCCGAAAGACCCGTTGCTTCCTCTGTGCCTGGAACCGCCGCAAGACGCTCTTCGAGTTCGCGGTAAGCCACGGGTTCAATAAGATAGCTCTGGGACATCACATGGATGATATCCTCGTTACCCTGCTGATGAACATCACCTTCGAGGGTTCGCATTCCACCATGCAGCCCAGTCTTCCTCTGAAACATTATCCGCTTACCATTATCCGCCCGCTCTGTCTCGTACATGAGGCGGATATCCGGCAGGTAGCAGAAGAGTTGCATTTCACTAAGCAGAAGGCGTTGTGTCCTTACGAAGAGACTACCCGCCGTTCGGATATGCAAGCCGTCTTCCTTCATTTGGAGCAGCTGAACCCTGAAGCCCGCTATAGTCTTTGGCGTTCAGTCTTTGGGGAATAAAATATAGTAGAAAAAGCAATAAAAACGAAAGTAGTTGCATGAGCACATGCAACTACTTTCGTTGTACAATGCAATAGGCTTCATTTGCCATCGAAGCCTATTGTATTTGTTCCTGGGTTAGACCGGAATGCTTCTTGATTAGATTGATGTCAACACCATCGGCAAGCATGTTCTTAGCAATTTCCAAGGCTTTCTCATTCTTACTTCTTATTTCATGTCATCCGAGTTGAGTATGGTGATGGTCTTGCCATCAATCCTGATGGCGCCCTTCTCCTCGAATTCGGAGAGGCAGCGGAGGAGCGAGAACTTCTGGATGCCGAAGATATCTGCCATTTCCTGTCGGCTGACATCCAGCCGGATGGTTCTGCTCTGCTGTTCGGTAGCCATCTTGATGAGGTATTGCGCCACCTTCTCCTTGACGGAGAAAAGGGAGAGCATGCGCATTTTCTGCGAAAGGAAGATATCTATCCTTGACAGGTGCTGGATGAAGTTCCAGCGTATGCGCTCATCAGTATCTATTAGCAGTTTCAGTTCCGAAGGCCTCATGCGCAGGAGGGTGGTCTTCTTGCTTGTCTCCACGCTTACGGGCATCTCGTTATTATGTGCGAAGATATAGGCAGGGGCTATCAACATCGATTCGCCCAACCGCTCTATCTGAGCCTGCTTGCCCGACAATCCCGACATGCGGGCTATCATCTCCCCCTCGACAATGATGTCGGCATATCTGCAGGGCATTCCTGCCAGCACATAGGTTTCCCTGGCAGCAAGCTCCACCATCCTGTAGCTTACCATCGACAGTGCCTCTCTGATTTCCTCTGGAGTAAACCCCTCAAACACTGTGCATTTCTGCAAGGTAACGAATATTGATTCTTTCATACTTTTAAGTTTTATATTCAATAACGCATTTTCCCCCGATTTATTGTTCGCTCAAAAAATAAGGCACTTTGCAACACTATCGAGAGTGTTATTGCAAAGTGCCTTTTAAACATGAAAACTTATCTTTTGATTTTTTACTCGAGTTTTACAGATTCTCCCTTAACTCAGTAGCTGCTGTTCTTATCCTATATATTTTTTGATGTCCTCTTCTACCGTTCCGTTTCCGGCAATGCCAAAGGTATCTACCAGTACCTTCAGTACGGCTGGTGAACAGAAGGCTGGGAGCGTAGGACCCAGATGGATGTTCTTTACGCCCAGATGCAGCAGGGCAAGAAGTACGATGACTGCCTTCTGCTCGTACCAGGCAATATTGAAGAAGATAGGAAGTTCGTTGATGTCGCTGGCTCCAAAGATCTCCTTCAGCTTCAATGCCACAACCGCCCAGGAATAGGAGTCGTTGCACTGACCTGCATCCAGCACACGAGGAATGCCGTTGATGTCGCCCAGATTGAGCTTGTTGTACTTGAACTTGGCACAGCCGCTGGTGAGTATCACTACATCCTGAGGAAGCGCCTTGGCAAACTCCTCGTAGTAGTTGCGACTCTTCATTCTGCCATCGCAGCCACTCATCACCACAAACTTGCGGATGGCTCCGCTCTTCACAGCCTCTACTATCTTGTCTGCCAGGGCAAAGACCTGGGCATGCGCAAAACCGCCGATGATCTCGCCTGTCTCTATCTCCCTAGGTGGCTGGCAGGTCTTGGCAAGCGCAATCACCTCGGAGAAGTCCTTGTGGCCGTCGGCACCCGCCTGGATATGCTTCCAGCCAGGGAAACCGGTAGAGTTGGTGGTGAAGACGCGGTTCCTGTAGCCTGCCGATGGCGATGGCGGTACGATGCAGTTGGTGGTGAAGACTACAGGACCGTTGAAGCTCTCGAATTCCTCCTTCTGTTTCCACCACGCATTGCCGTAGTTGCCCACCAGATGCTTGTACTTCTTGAGCTGCGGATAGTAGTGGGCAGGAAGCATCTCGCCATGGGTATAGACGTCGATGCCCGTGCCTTCGGTCTGGATGAGGAGATCTTCGATATCCTTCAGGTCGTGACCGGAGATGAGGATGCCCGGATTGCTGCCTGTGCCGATGTTCACTCTGGTGAGTTCCGGATTACCGTATGCCTGGGTGTTGGCCTTGTCGAGGAGTGCCATCACATCCACGCCGTACTTTCCTGTTTCGAGCACCACGCCCAGCAGCGTGTTCATATCAGCATCAGGGTTGCTGATGGTGGCGAGAGCACGGCAGATAAAGCTGATAATCTCGCTGTTCTCTTCTCCCAGATGGGCTGCGTGCTCGTAGTATGCTGCCATACCCTTCAGACCGAGCATGGTGAGTTCCTTGAGCGAGCGGATATCTGCATTCTCGTGGCGGAGCACGGATTCACGGGCGCCCTCTGCCTCATAGTCTGTCTTCTCGCCACCCCAGATTACCTCCTGATAGGCAGGGAGGTGGATATTCATGCTTGCTGCCTTTTGCAGCAGCTGTTTCTTCAGTACGATGCCCTTATCTATCTTTTGTAGGATATCCTGGTCGTTGAAGTTGGCGTTGGTAATGGTGGTGAAGAGTGCATCCGTGAGGAAACGGGTTACCTCTGGTGTCGGCTCTTCGCCTATGCTATGCTGTATGGTTCCTATGCCACGAACCACGCTGAGCAGCAGATCCTGCCACTTGGAAGTTGTAGCCTCCTTACCACAAACACCCTTGATGGTACAGCCTGTACCCTTAGCTGTTTCCTGACACTGGAAACAGAACATCTTGTTTTCTGCCATATTGCTATAAATTAATGAGTTATTATAATGTTTTCTTCCAGGCGGCAATCTGCCATTCCTGGTTTCCGGCTGCAAAATTACGGCTTTAAAAATACTCCTACGGTAACAATTGTGACCGTAGGATATTAAAAAAACATAAAAAGAGTGTGGGGGAACGGATTTTTTCTATCTGTTTCTGGGTTAGTCCGGAATACTTCTTGATTAGATTGATGTCAACACCATCATATATTTATCCTTAAGGGAAAATAAAATTAGCCTTAAGGGAAAATAAATTTTACCTTAAGACTAAATATATTCTGTCTTCTGATGGGTTATGCATACGAGTGCATGCCCGTGAGGAAATAGTTCACACCGAAGTAGGTCATGGCGATACTCAGGAAGGCAAGGGTGATGTAAATGTGATATACCAGCGGCTTGCGGAAGACCGGCAGACTCTGCGTATGTACCACCACAGCATAAATCATAAAGGTGATGAGCGCCCACGTCTCCTTGCTATCCCAACTCCAGTAATTACCCCAGCTCACGTTTGCCCAGATGGCTCCGATGAAGATTCCGAATCCCATCGTGGTGAGGGCAGGGTATAGGAAGATGCGGCTCAGTGCCTGAAGCTCTTCGCCATGAGAGCGAAGGCAGATACCCATGATGCCACAGATAAAGGTGAGCGATAGGAGTGCATAGCTCATCATGATGATGCTGACATGGATGCTGAGTAACGGACTGTTCAATACCGGCATCATCTGTCCGATAGCAGGATCCATCTGGTTGATATGGCTTACCAGAAGGAAGAATCCTGAAATCAGGAAGCCGAATACCATCACGATGCGGATGCGCAACTGCATCAGAATACTGATAAGCATCACGAACCAGGCTACAGTCAGCATACTTTCATATCCGTTAGACATAGGTACGTTGCCGCTGATAATCCATCTCAATGCCAATCCGAAGGTTAAGGCAAGGAAGGATACGCCAAGCAGGATAGGCAAAGCGATGCTCAATACCTTGATTTCTTTCTTCTTCGTCATGCGATAGATGGTGTAGAAGAGGGCAATGAAGCCCAGTGTGAGGTTTGCCATGAAGAGAATGGTTGCAAAAGGAAAGGCATTATTGATGCGTTCTGCCTTATATTGTGTAGCTGTTGGCAGCGAATTACCGCTACTAACCTCCTGATATTTCTTCATCTTGACGAAGAACTCGTTTACACGGCTCGTATTGCCTGCCTTTACATCACCATTCAGCAGGGAGAATACGTTCTTGATATAGAGTGCATGCTGCTGCTCTACGGCTTGCGGCAACTTATCCACCGGTGAAAACCAGGTGGTGGTACCCGCCTTGATGAAAGGATGATCCTTGGTAGCTTTCACATTCTTGGTGAAGGTGTAAGGAAGAACTTTCAATGAGATACCTTCTCGCAACTCCATGATGATTTGTATCTTGCCATCGATATCTGCGGCTTGCTGATGGAACTTGTCCTGCTGACCATTATAGTATTCCTGAACATACTGTCCGATGGTATAGCCACCCATCTCACGATTGAAGAAAGTATTGAGCGAAGCATAGTCAGGCAGATTCATCGCTGTTTTCATTTCTCCGCTCTTGATCTTGATGAAAGGCTCGTTTGCCCAAGTATTTCCATAGAATACCCAACCAGAGAGTACCTGTTCTGCAGTCAATCCCTGATAGCTCCTGGCTCCATATATCTTCTTGCAGAAATCGAGGGCAAAGGTCTGTACCGGACAGATGCGGTCGTTGTAGAGAATATGAAGCTCACCAAACTTCTCTGCAGTTTCCTTAGGCAATACTGCATTTTGGAGATTGCCTGTTGCAGATTCTGCATGCAGTGTCTGTATATTGCCCATGCTGAGGATGAGTGCTGTTATCAACGCTCCCTTCTTGAGCAAAGGACTCTTCAGTAGTTTGCGATAACCGCCCTTAGGGTCGAAGAGCATCCATACGAGGGAGATGAAGAGCAGCGCATAGCCAGAATAGGTGACTGGTATGCCGTATGGATCGGCATTGATAGCGAGCACGCTTCCCTTGCCGTCTTCATCGTAAGATGACTGATAAAGACGGTAAGACCGGTGGGAATAGATGTTGTTCATCGAAACTTCGCCTTCGCTCTTATCATCTCCGTCTATTACGGTGAATTTTGAAGAATAGTCAGCCACGGCGTTGGTTCCATCGTGCATCTTCGCTTCAAACTTCTGCAGGCAGAGCGAGAAAGGGAGTTTCTCTTCCTTCATACCCTGCTCTTCATCCTGAGCCATATAAGTATCTGTAGGCTGACCGATGCGCAGATGAATCATGCCCCGTTTAGCCGATATATGTGTGAGCAATGCCCCGGCAAGGATGATGATGAAGGAGAGATGGAGTGCCAATGTAGAAGCGCACTTCACTTTTCTTTTGATGATGTAGAAAGCACCGAGGGCAGCAAGTACTGCCCAGATAAGAATGAACCACCATGCCCCATAGTAGTGGGCATGGGCATAATCCGTGCCCTGGCTTTTTTCCACGATGGTGGCGGCAGCCATGCATACGAGCACAAGGATGTAAAGAATGAATATAATCTTTTTAACCATACTTAGTTGGAATCTTGATAGAATTTCCGCTGCAAAATTACGATATTATTCGGAGACAAGCAAGATTTTATACGTATATTTAGAGGTTCTGATAAAAAAAGCTGCCAAATGCTTTTGATAGCCTGGCAGCTTTTCTTATTTTTGTTTCTTCTTGTAATATCTTATGATTAGATAGAACGCAGGAACTTGACCACTGCATCACGATCGCTCTTCGATGCTTTGTAGAAGTTCATGGCTGCATGATAGGCATGACTCTTCTTGCTGTAGCAGTGCCACATGATTGCCTCTACCTCGTTACGGGCACGGCAGTCGTGCAGGCGGTCTTCTGCACCTGTGTTCAGATAGCTCAAGCCACGACCCCAAAGTGGAGTGGTGCGGCACCATGAACCGTGGATGTCGTTCATCATATAGAGCTTGTGCTGAACGAAGTCAGAATATGGATAAATGGTCTGGTTCTGATAACGAGGCAACTTCTTGTCGGCGATGTACTTGGATGTTACGTAGTTATCGTCACCGGTCTTCCATGATGGCTTGTGACAGTTGGCGCAGCCCCATTCCATGAAGAGTTTTTTACCCTGCTGTACCTGTGGATCATTCAAGTTGCGGGCACGAGGGATAGCAAGACCACGGTGCCATACCATGAAAGCATAGTAATCATCCATGCTCTGCTCTGACTTGAAGTTATGGATGCTGTTGTCGAATTGGTTGGTATATGGATCCAAAAGAACTCTTACTGCGTTAGCAATACCTTCATCTGTACCATCAGCATAGTAAGGAGAAGTAGGATCTTTCTTAATAGCTGCAATAACATCCTTATTCTGAGACATGGCTGTTGCCCATGGTGTCGTAGTATAAAGCAATGGACGGTCTTTGCGAGTTACATTGGTGATATTCCAAATAGCATTAGCACCAGGACCATCTTGCAAAGAACCACGAGTCAAAGCGTAGGTGTAACGCTTTACTATCTTCTTGTTAAGATCACTAGTGTTAGGGTCAAAAGTGCTACCATCGGCATGGACACCGCCTGTAGCATATTGGGTATGACTGTCAAGTTTGCCATCAGCACTCTTCTTTGCTGCATCACGACCGAATGTGGTATAAAAAGCACCTGCTGCGAAGTCGTTTGCATCTGCATCCCACATGCTTGGGTTGATGTAATCAGATACCTTAAGACCAGCTTTCTTGAAGTAGGCAGCTTCCTCTGCATACTGTGCCTTGATGGCCTCGTTAGGGATGGCATCAATCAAACCTGTACCACCGATACCGATGGTAGATTCCAATCTTACAGCTACTGCACCATTGCCGGTTTCGTATGGAGTAGGACTGGTGTTGAAGGCACTTTTAGGGATAGAAATCTCAGGATAAATCAAATCAAACTTCTCGCCATCAGGGAACTGCATGGCAGGAATCTCTTCTGTTTCCATCTTGTGGACGTGCTCCCAACTCATATTGATTTGGCTCTCATCGATAGGTGGCAAGAATGGAGATTGTGCTTGTGTCTGAGGCATACCTGTAACCTCAGCTACATAGCCACCATCATTGCTGTTGGCACCATCTACAGGATGATATACTACGAGCAGATAGCCGTTACCGTTACCATAGCGGGTTTCATACTGTGCCTTGCGCTTGCCATGGCCATACTCTGGATGGCAATCAAAGCAAGATGAGCGGACTGAAGCAGGACCTAAGCCCTTGAATGCACCTGTATTCCATGAATACTGGCGCTCGAACATCTGCTCGCCGATAAAGAACTGCTTGAAGAGTTCTGGGTCGTTATCTACTGCAGGTGTCTGGTCTGAGTAGCTGCTGGAACCTGTGTTCTCTGTTGTACCCAGTTTACCACCTGGATACCACTCATCTGCAGTAAAGTTACCCACTTCCTTACCTACGTATGCGGCATCTGTTTCCTGAATTTCAACTTTGTTGTCATCGTCAGAACAGCTAGCCATTGTCGTAGCCAAAGCCAGGGCGAACGACATGTAGGCGTAATTCTTAAAATTCTTATTCATAATGTATCTTTGTTTAGTAATATCTTCTCTTTAACCCAAATGACGTAGCTTCGCTTCTATAGAAGAAAGCAAAGCTACGTTATCCTTTATTCTTGTTGTTTCAGTTGTAACGGATAAATTACTTGGAAACCTTCAAGGCGCGGAACCAGGCAGCCGCATTGTTCAACTCGTCGTCCAGTGTGTTGATCTTGTCGATGCAAGTCTTTACCTGAGCATTGGCTGGATCATCCACGAAGGCGATACCGCTCTTCTTGGCTGTCTCCAATGAAGCAATTGCCTCATCAAGAGCTGTGTTCAATGCGTTGTAGCCACTGTAGTTGTACTTCTTCATGATGGTCATCAATGAATTGGCGACAGGAGTGGTAGCAGTAACATCACGTGTACCATAGAGTGAGTTCTTGATAGAGTAGATGTTGTCCTGATAGTCGATGAATGAACGCTTGCTGTATGGTGACTCGATGTAGTCGCGAGACTCAGCTTCGCCATCCTCTGTAGTACCACCATTGCCGGTAGCTACACGGTAAGCCTGACCGAGCTTCTGGGTGTAAACCTCCTGGCAGATGCCAGAGCAACCACCTACGAATACATTCTCCAAGGTCTCCTGCCATGTTGGGAACCAAGCCTTCTCGCCTGTGGCATTGAGGAGGAACTGACCGTAGCCGATACCTGCAGAAGAAAGGGCACCTGCGCTATCTTCCAGATCTTTAAGACCATCAATCACCCAATTGCAATTGGATGTCAACCAAGAACCGAGGGTTGCATCACCATTCCAACCATACTGGAGGAGTGAAGTCATGTTGTAGATGTCGCCAGCTACAGCGGCAGCAAATGCCAACTCATCGATACCTTTTACTGATGTCATGCCCTCTTCTGTCTCGTTGGCATTCAGCATGGCAGCAGTACGTGCAGCACCATTGCGGAAGAGTACGAACTCCAATCCGTGGAAACCGATTACTGATTCGAAGTGCTGGTGTTTTGTATAGATAAACTGAGCAGGGTTTGAACCCTTGATACCGGAGATGATGCTCTGATTGTTGAGTGCTTTTACCATCTGGTCGTGGTCGAGTGGCCATGAGTCGATGTGTGGGTCAATCTCGTTGTTGGCTGCTGCACCATAGAGGAATGCCTCACTGCGCTCCCATTCACGACGAGCGTTCTTGAAAGCCTCGCAGGCATCGGTGATATCTGCATCGCTCAAGTTGCCAGCCTTGGCGTTGGCGTATGCCTTGTCGCATGCATCCTTCAGAACCTTGGCATAGTCTCTCAAATCCTTGTAGGTAGGATTGATAATGTCGTTTACATAAGTGTTGGCAACAGCAGATAATTCTGTTGCTGGAACTACGTTACCCTCTGTTACTGGGTCATCATCATCGCTACAAGAAGCGAAACCCAAAGATAAAGTCATTGTTGCTACGAACAAAAATGCCTTCTGGAAAACTTTTTTCATTTTTTCTTTGTTTTTTATGTTTGAATATGCTAATTATGATCTATGAAATGGCAGTTTCCCTCTGATTTAGAGGAAGAAGCCCTGATAAGCGATACCGATGTTCACGGCAGGCTCATTGTTGTACTTAGAGTGGAAGATGCGCTGATTGTACTCTGCCTTTACACAGACTTGTGGGAGAGGGAAGTAGTTGATACCTGCTGCCACAATCTTGCGGTTGGTCCACTTGGCGGTGGTATTGTGAACGGATGAATCGTAATACTCGAAATGACCGAACACATACAGTTTCTGGTTATCTTCACGCAACTTGGAAATCTGAGAGAAGACATCATAGCCTGCTTCCACCATGGTAGCGATGGCATGACTGCCGAAGTATTTGCCGCTGCCTGATTCATTAGGCTTGACATTAGCCGTACCAGGATATACAATGCTGGTAATGGCTGTAGCATCGCTTACATAGCCATAATCCACATTGCCTCTAATCTTCCAGTTGTACTTGTTGTAGGTGAAGTCTAAGGCACCTACATATACATTTCCCTTGATGTTTTTGTGCTGGGTATCCAGCGGGGTGGTGTTGCCCATCGCCTTGCCGTAGTAACCGCTCAGTCCAATGCGCAGACCAGGAATACTGTAGTTATCTACACGGGCAGCTACGGCATATTTGTTGGCTACCTCAAACTCGTATGGACTCTTGGCACCGCCCTGAATCCAGTTGCTGCGACTGAAACGGTAGGCGTTCAAGCCAGCCAGGAACTGTGCCTCGTAGCGGAACTTACCGCTCTTTCCCCAGAAACTGATACCAGTCTGGTGCCATGTACAAGGAAGAATGGTATTTTCGCCTTCCGGACGATAAACAGTAAAGAAATTCAATGGCTCGTGATAGGCATTGGTCAAACCTACAGGTACCACGATGTGTCCAGCCTTGATGTTAGCCCATCGACCGAATGATTTCTGAATCCAGAACTGTTCGAGTTCCACCTCGCCACCTTTCTCTACCTCCTGTTCATACTCGATGGCTTCCTCTGCCTCGTATTCGATAGACTGTCCGGTACCTCCGTGTTCAAACTCAATCTCAGTACCCATGGTCCATCCCTTTCCGAAGTCGTAACCCAGGTAGATGACTGCATGAGGAATGTCGAAGCGTCCGTGGTCGGGAGCATTCTTATAAGCGGTAGCGTTAGAGTAGCGTTTGCCTGCGTCGCTATAGAAGTTGCGGCTCATGGCAACCTCGCCATAACCACCCACGCTGAGGCGCTTGCCGTTTACATGCTGCATCACACTATCGGCAGCCACAGTTTGTGCACTTGCCGTTGCCAAGCCAGCAACGAGGGCAGCGGACATCAATCCAATTCTTAAACTGTTCATCTTTATTTTTTTTTAGAATTATTATTTTCGTATTATCCTTACACTATATATATATATAAAGAAAAGAGCGCGGATGTCTGCTTGCGGTCTCGACACTTTAGAGGCCTAGTATCTCCTTAAAGCCATGAGGCATGATAAGGAATTACGCAGCTCTGCCGCTCGGGAGTGGCAATCATCACCGCGCTCTTTCTCGATTTCGGGTGCAAAGGTACGGAGTTTTAAAATATCTTGCAATACCTAAAAATCGGTAAACTGTGGCATCCCCATTTCTAGGTATTGCGAGTTTCGAAACTTTTTTGTATATTTGCAACCGAAATAGAAACATTATGAATGTTCTTGATACAAGGATGTTTTCATTTAAGGAGAAAGAAAGATGAAAAATCAGAAGATGTATGAAGCTGATGACAAGATGATCAGCATCATTAGAGACAATTATAACATTTTACAGAGCCTCGGCAGCTTTGGCATCAACCTGGGCTTTGGTGATAAAACTGTGCGCGAAGTTTGCGACGAGCAGAATGTGGATACTTATACATTTCTGGCTGTGGTAAACTTTACAATTAATGGTTACAAGGAGTATGACAATGCCGACCGTTTGTCGTTACCGACCTTATTGCATTATCTCAAGGCATCCCATGTCTATTATATTGATTTCCAGTTGCCTTTCATCCGTAAGGAACTCGTTGAGGCTTTGGATGAAACAGATAATCTGGCTCGCCTCATCCTGAAGCTCTATGATGATTATGCCCATAGTATAACCAATCATATGCGGTATGAAGAAAAGATGGTATTCCCTTATGTTCAGGCACTTATAGATGGTAATGCCAATGCAAACTTTGATATAGAAACCTTCTCGAAACACCATGCTCAGGTAGATATGAAGTTAAAGGAACTCAAGAGTATCATTATCAAGTATTTGCCTTCTGATGGCTTGCATAATAATCAGCTCAGCGCCACTCTTTATGATATATATAATAATGAGGAATGGCTGAAACATCATTCTGAGGTTGAGGAAGAAATCTTTATTCCTGCAGTAAGAAATGCAGAGCGTAAACTGAAGCAGAACGATGTGAGTGCCAAGATTTCGAGCATGATTAATCAGACTCCGATGAGTGACGAACAGTTGAGCGATCGTGAGAAAGATGTGATTGTTGCTTTGGTTCAGGGAATGACCAACAAGGAGATTGCTGACCACCTGTTTATCTCTATCAATACGGTCATTACGCATCGCAGAAATATCGCCCGAAAGCTTCAGATTCACTCTCCTGCAGGTCTTACAATTTATGCCATCGTAAACAATTTGGTTGATATTTCTTCTGTAAAGCTGTAGTTTATCTGTGGAATATCAGTTTAAATAATGTTATTTTTTCTAAAATAATAGCGCCTTCCTCTCACATGAGGGGAAGGCGCTATCATTATATTTAGGTATGTGATGATTCTGCATCACTATTTATGGTGAAGGCTAGATCATATTGATGTCAACAAAACCATGCATCACAGCATAAATGGTGAGTGAAGACACACTTTTTAATCCCAGTTTTTCCTGTATTTTCTTGCGATGGGTAATCACTGTAGTCAGTCCGATACAGAGTTGGTCTGCTATCTCTTTGTTGATTTTCCCTTGTGCTACCAGAGATAATACCTCTATTTCTCTATCCGACAGAACTTTTTCCTGAGTGACAGGGGGCATGGCAGGGATATGCTCGCCATGAGGATGGCCGGAATGCTGCAGGTTGAGAAGCTCTTTTATCAGGTATCCTTCTGGTACATTGACACAGAGACAATGAAATTCTGCAAGTTGCGAATTGGGATCGTTGCTGGGTGTTAGAACGATCACGTGGCGGTTCCTGTTGCCCTGTGTGAAGAAGTAACGGTGTTCCAATACAATGTGCATAGATACAAAGCTATGAACAAAGTGGTCTGGATTGTTTGCCTCGTACTGACGGAACGAACCGAAGGTCGAGATTTTCATCATGGGCATCACCGACTCAAGCAGTTGTCTGAGTCCCATTGCGGCGAGTGTATTGCTCTCTACTATTGCCATTTCCGGCATCTGTTTGCCAGCCATGGCTTTCATCATTTCTTCATTCATCTCTGTTTATTTTACTTCTGCTAGTGATAGTTGAGTTATACTTATATCTTGTTTTTACAAGAATGGAGTGAGTACCTTTGCGGCAAACCATCCTTTGAATCTTTGCCAGCCCGTACGCCACTCTCTCCAGTTCTTCTCATTGAGTAAGAAACTGTCTTTCTTTTCCCCATCAAAGAGCTGTACCAGTTGTTGTGTAGTACAAGAATCCACAATCACGGCATTCTCTTCATAGTCCCAGCGCAGGCTTCTGGCATTGAGATTGGCACTGCCCACGGTACAGAACTTGCCGTCTACCATGATAATCTTGGTATGATGGAAACCCGGCGTATACATCCAAACATTGCATCCTGCCTTCATCAGTTTGTGCGCATTATAGAAACCGCAGTCAGGAGTCAGAGGAATGTCGCTCTTGGTAGAGAGCATGATTTCTACCTTAACTCCTCTTTTCACAGCATTCTTCAATGCCTTTTTGAGTTTATGACTCAAGGTAAAGTAGGGGCTGATGATCTTGATGCTGTCCTGTGCATCATTGATGGCATTCACATAGAAATATCGGATGATATCCTTTGTTATATGAGGCTCACGATTGATGATGCCGACCATCTTTCTGTAGGCAGTTGCTGTCGTATCTGGCTTGAGATTCTCTACCAGATAATCCTTCTTCTTATATCTCCAGAACTCAGTGCTGTGCACATTCTGTCCGCTCACCTTGTTCCACATCTTGAGGAATATCTTCTGTAGGGTATTCACCTCGCTTCCGTCGATGCGACAGTGCATATCGTGCCATTCTCCTACAACCTTCGTACCTTTTATATAATAGTCGGCAACGTTCATACCGCCTGTGTAGGCTATCTGCCCGTCGATGACAACGATTTTACGGTGATCACGGTTGAAGATTGCATGTACCCATGGAAACTTCAGGGGCTTGTATTCATAAATCTCTATACCATTGGCACGGATTTTCTTGAGATGTCTCTTTCGCAGAGGCTTATTGTTGGAAGAGTTTCCGAAACCATCATATAAGGCTCTCACCTTCACACCCTCCTTGACTTTCTGAGCTAGCAGGTCGAAGAGAAGGGAGGCGATGCTGTCGTTGCGAAAGTTGAAGTATTCCAGGTGTACACTATGTTTAGCCTGTCGGATTGCCTGGAACATATCATCAAACTTTTCCTGACCGTTCATCAGTAGGGTTACTGAATTATCGTGAGAAAAGCTGACACCTTTCCCACGAAGCTGATTTACAATCAGCGAATCGCTAGTCTGTGCACTGCACAGCGAACAAGACAGCCATAATGTTGCTATTAATAAAAAATATCTCATCTTATCTATAACCGTGTTATCTATAAATCCGTGTAATCTGTGTTATCCGTGCCTAAAAAATTATACCATGCAGGCATAGTGATCTACGATACCTTTCAGATGATTATCCTTGTCTACAACCAGTACCGTATGCACCTTATACTTGTGCATGATGCGCTGAATCTCCGAAATCTTCGTCTTCGGAGTCACCATTTTCGGAGTAGTGGTCATGATGTCGCTTACAGTCTTGTTAAAGAATTCTGCCTGCCATTTCTCCATGGCGCGTCGGATATCACCATCGGTAATAAGTCCGATAACGTGGTTGTCTTCATCCAATGAGATACCCAATCCCAGTTTGCCCTTGCTTACGTGGATGATAGCCTCGCCCAGGTGCATTTCCTTAGGAATGATAGGCATATCATCGCTGCGCATCACATCTTCTGCTGTGGTCAGCAGTCGTTTGCCTAATTCTCCACCAGGATGGAACTGTGCAAAGTCACGAGGCTTGAAGTGGCGTACCTGCATCAGGGCGATGGCCAGTGCATCACCCATAGCCAATGCTGCAGTAGTACTGCTGGTAGGGGCGAGGTTCAGCGGACAAGCCTCCTTCTTTACCTTTACGGTGATATGATGGTTGGAGTATTTTGCCAGCAGGGAATCTGGATTTCCGGTGATGGAAATGATAGGAATATTCATGTGGAGTACCATCGGGATGAAACGAAGCAGTTCATCGGTCTGACCGCTGTTACTCAGTGCCAGAACCACATCCTTGTCGGTCATCACACCTAAGTCGCCGTGATAGACATCCAGTGGATTGATGTAGAAGGCTGGTGTGCCTGTAGAGGCAAGTGTTGCGGCAATCTTGGCACCTACGTGTCCACTCTTGCCCACACCTGTAACGATAATCTTGCCTTGGCAATGATACATCATGTCTACAGCTTTCTCAAAGTTGTCGTCCAGATAAGGTATCTGGTCGAGGATTGCCTGCGCCTCGTCTCTAAGAGCCTGTTCGCCATAACCGCGAACAATCTTATCATCTATATTGTTATTTTTATCGGTCATTTCTAAATCATTTGAATTGGCTTTCCATTCGTACGCCGAACGTTGTTTCTTCATTCTTCACTTACAGGAGTTCTTCTATAAGTGATTCCAACTTGTTTAATTCCAGCATATTGGCAGCATCGCTCTTGCCCTGGTCTGGGTCTGGATGTACTTCAAAGAAGTAGCCGGTAGCTCCGAAAGCTTTAGCCGCCTTTGCCATTGCTGGAACGAACTTGCGGTCGCCTACGGTCTTGCCGTCACCTGCACTCGGGCGCTGAACGCTATGGGTACAGTCCATGATGACATTTGGTACAATCTCCTTCATGTCAGGGATGTTTCTGAAATCTACCACGAGATTGTTATAGCCGAAACAGTTGCCGCGTTCTGTGAGCCAAACTTCCTTGGCACCGCTCTCCAATGCTTTTTCTACAGGATATTTCATATCTCTACCGCTCAGGAACTGTGCCTTCTTGATGTTGACGGTTTTACCTGTCTTGGCTGCAGAAACCAGAAGGTCGGTCTGTCGGCAGAGGAAGGCTGGAATCTGGAGAATATCACAAACTTCGCCTGCTGCTGAAGCCTGATAACTCTCATGAATATCTGTTGTAACCTGAAGGTTGTACTTCTCCCTGATATCTCCCAGCATCTGGAGTCCTTTCTCCAGTCCTGGACCACGGAAAGAGTGGATGCTGGTACGGTTGGCTTTGTCGAATGAAGCCTTGAATATGATTTTAGTTCCTAACTTTTCGTTGATGCGGACGAGTTCCTGCGCTACTGTTTCCAATAGTTCCATTGACTCGATGACGCAAGGACCTGCTATGAATGTTGCCATATTTTTTATAGTTTATAGTTTATAGTTTATAGTTAATAGGGAGTAAACCTGCTATTAACTGTAAACTACAAACTGTTAATTATTAACTTGTTTAATTGTAATTTCACGCTGTGGGAACGGAATCTCGATGTTGTGATCGTTGAGCGTATCGTAGATGCACTCCATAATGGTGGCATCATCGATGGCTTGGGTAAGCACGTTGACCCATACCACAATTCTGAGTGTGATACAGCTGTCATCGAAACTTTTCAATAACACCTTCACACCTTTGTCCTGATAGATACAATCCAGTTTCATGAGGGCATCAATCAGAATCTGTTTCACTTCCTTCACATTGCTGCCATAAGCAATACCTACCTCCAGAATATCCAGCTCATAACCATGATTCTTGGTCATGTTCTTGTAGTTTTTGGAGAAGAGCTGCGAGTTCTGGAAGGCTATGACCGAACCGTCGGTAGCCTCCAGCATCGTAGAGGTATAACTGATACTGCTCACCTTACCACGGGTGCCGTCACAGATGATATAATCACCCACCTTCACACGGCCCATCATCAGAGAGATGCCGTAGTAGATGTTTTCGAGAATATCCTTTGATGCAAAACCCAGACCAGTTGATAAACCGGCAAAGATAGCTAGCAGCCATGATTTACCAACCTGGAATACGTTCAGGGCTATCATCAGCCAGATACCCCAGATAATCACCTGCATCACGTTCTTGAACATCACAATCTTTGAAGCTGCCGACGCCGGGTCTGCTTTCTCGAAGTGATGACGCATGAAATCTACAGAAGTAATGTTGATGTAGTTGAACAGGAAGTACAGACAAGCTACCACTGAAATACTGAAAAGCGATGCAGTGAAGTTGCTGGTCTTGATGTAATCCTTATTGAATATCTCCCATGTCGTATCACTCATGTTGAATACATCTGCAGCCCAATAGATAGAGATGATGAACGAGAGTACACCTGAAATAGGGAGCAATACCTTATAGATAAAGCGATACAGCCATTTGTCGGTAATCGCCTTGTCAGCCAACTTCTTACGCTTGGCATATACGCTGAGCCATCCTTCGCAACAGGTGATGGTAAGCACGCAGGTAAGCTGCATGGTCCACCAGATGATAAGCTGGACGGCAAGCAGTGTGAAACCTGTCCAGGCAAAAATGGTACTTACTCCGAATACGGCAAGCGATATGAATGCGTATGTCTTGTCGGTACGCAATACCTGATTGTGCTTTCTGCCTATCACATTCCACTGCCAGAGAGCGCAGAGCAGAAGGACTGGTGGAAAGATGAGGTTTACAAGGTCGTTTGGTATCAGGATGATACGGAACACGATAACGATGAAACCTACCAGCATCAATGGCGAATAGATACGGAAGGTATTCTTAATCTTATCGTTGTCTACACGCAGCAGGATAGATACCAGAATGACGCCAACCAGCCAGGAATATTCTACCAGCAGCTGGCTTGCCATAATCACGAAGTTCTGGGTAACCGCCATTCTTACGATACCCAGGATGAATGCGAAGGTTACTACCGTCATCGCCATGATAAGGCATGGTCGTTTTGCCATAAAACTTTCCTTTCTGTTCTCGAACATACCATGCTTCATGAGTTGGGTAATCACGATGCGGATGGTAAAGAGATTGAGGAAGATGGAGATGAGTCCCCAGAAGATGATGATACCAAAGAGGATGAAGATGATGCGTACATCCCATTGCGACATCATGCCTGGTACGGGCTTGTATTTCTCGGTTACAGACGTCTTCGCCTCCTTATAGTTCATGCTGATATTACGGAGTATGCGCAGATAGTTGTCGCCTCCATTATTGAAGATGCTGTTCTGGATATCTTCGTATCTGCGGTTGGCATAGTCGTTGAGTGCCTGTAACTTACGGTCGGTTCTGTCGTAAGCCTGCACATAGGCTTGCAGCTGTTTCTGTTTCTCTACCAGCTGGCGGCGGATATTGACAGCCAGAGTCAGGTCAACGTTTCGGTTCACCTGTGCTTCTTCGCTGAGAAACATGGTGTTCATGCCGTAGAGATAGTTGATGAGCGAATCGAAACGCGCCACCTCAACATTGTTCTTCTTGATCATCTGGCGGAAAGGAACAGCCTTCGACTTAAACTTCTTAAACTGTTCCGTAGCCTCATGACAGGCATACGTCATGTCGAAAATATACCCATTGCGCTGCGAATAGAGCATGATGGAGTTCTGGTCAGCCTGTTTCACAATACTGATGAGTTCCTGAATCACCGCCAACTGTTGCGCCTTGGCTGCTTGGTTCTGTTTCTCCAAGTCTATGTGATAGTTGGTCAATTCAGTACGCAGCATATAGAGCGTTGTGTCCAGGTTGGCTTCCTTGAGCACAGCGTTGCTTGGCAGCACGAAAGCCACCATCAGCAGAATTATGATGTATAGTCTCTTCTTCATATTTAGTAAATTTGACTGCAAAGTTATTAATAATTCGTGAAAAAGCAAAGAGAAATTCCCCTTTTTTGATATATTAGCACCTTTACGTTCGATTTTTAGGGTTATCTTTTGCATTTTTCATATAAATTGATTACATTTGCAACGTCAAAGGATACGTTAATTAATCAGATAAGAATATGAAGATACTCATAGCAGATAGTGGCAGCACCAAGACCGATTGGGCTCTGGTTGATGAACAGGGTAACGTGATGGTTACTTGTAAGACGCAGGGCATCAGTCCGATTCACCAGAGTGATGCCGAGATATTGGATGTATTGTGTAAGGAACTGGTTCTGTCAGAGCAGCCTCAGGAGGTTTTCTTTTATGGCAGTGGAGTAACCGAGGCGATGAAGTCTCGCATGAAATCACTTTTGCAGCAGTCTTTCCCCGAAGCCCGGGTTGAGGCAGAAGGTGATATGCTGGGAGCAGCCCGTGCCCTCTTTGGCAAGAAACCGGGTATCGCCTGTATTTTGGGAACCGGTGCCAACAGTTGTCTTTACGATGGAGAGAAGATTGTGATGAACACGCCTCCGTTGGGATATATCCTGGGCGATGAGGGTAGTGGGGCAGTAATCGGCAAACTTTTCCTCAATGGTATCTTCAAGGGCACATTGCCTGTATCTCTAAAGAATAAATATCTTGCCTGGTCGGGTTTGGATTATCCTACTATTATTAATAAGGTGTACAGACAGCCGCTTGCCAATCGCTTTCTGGCTTCCATCTGTCCTTTTATCTCAGAACAGATAGCAGAAGGTGAGAAACACGAGAACGGGACTGACGAACTGAATGAAGCGATGGCTCTTTATCGTATGATACTGGAGAGTTTTAATCAGTTCTACGCAAAGAATCTCACACCTTATATTAAATATGTCAAGGCGAGCACCGAGGATATAAGCCAGTTGGAGCCAGGCATGAAGGCATGGCATTCATCCTTGGAAGAAGAAATCCCGATGCTTGGTTTTGTTGGAAGCATAGCTCATTACTTTGAATCACCTTTGAGAAATGTGATGGAGGATGAGTTTCATCTCAAGATTTCCCAGATATTGAAAGCTCCGATGCCGGGGTTGATAAAATATCATATTAATTAAACTATTTTTGCACCAAAATGTATTTTATGCTACATTTTGGTGCTTTTTCGTTAAAAAATGTAGGTTGCGCAACATTTTATACGTAATTGATTAACCAAAACATACCCCATTGTGTCTGTTTTTTATCTATCTTTGCCCCCGAAAAGTAAATGTAAACAACGATAAATCGAGGCAATCCTCATAACCGAGGCTTATACCTTATTTATATAAAGGCAATATTCGACCTATGTTACATAGGCCCTATATTACACCTAGAAGCAACAATTATTAATTTAAACCTAAAGTAATTATGAGAAAAACATCTCAGAAATTCTCGCAGAGCCACATGCTCTGCAAAGTTGCTCTGGTAGCCATCATGTTGGTGTTCCAGGCAATGTTAGGAATCGGAGCGGGTGTCCTCAATGCTCAGACGGTTAAGGGTACTGTCATCTCTGGCAGTGACAATGAACCATTGATTGGTGCAAGTGTCATGGTGCAGGGTACAAAGACGGGTGCCGTTACAGACCTGGATGGTAACTTTACCATTGAAGCAAAGAATGGACAAACACTCGAAGTTTCGTATCTGGGCTTTATCACCCAAAAGATTAAAGTTACAGGTTCGACAATCAACGTAACCTTAAATGAAGACAAGCAGTCACTTGATGAAGTTGTCGTAGTAGGTTACGGTGTTCAGAAGAAAAAGCTGGTGACGGGTGCTACCGTTCAGTTGAAGGGTGATGACATCGCCAAGCTTAACACCACCAACCCTCTTTCTGCCATGCAGGGACAGACACCTGGTGTTAACATCGTTTCTACTTCTGGTCAGCCAGGTGCAGCCATGAGTGTTACCATTCGTGGTTTGGGTACCGTAGGAAACTCTCAGCCTCTTTACTTGATTGATGGTGTGGGTGGTGATATTACAACCCTGAACCCTGCCGACATCGAGAGCATCGACGTGTTGAAGGATGCTGCTTCTGCTGCTATCTATGGTGCACAGGCTGCCAATGGTGTTGTCCTCGTTACAACCAAGAGCGGTAAGGAAGGTTCTTCCAAGATTACATACGATGGATATGTAGGTTGGCAGACTCTGGGGCGCCAGATAAGTATGCTCAATGCCTCTGAGTATATGACAATTATGGATGAGGCTCGCCTCAACTCAGGTATGTCTCCTGTTGATTGGATGTCTTTGAGGGGTATTCGTAATGCAGAGGGTGTTATCAATAATACAGACTGGATTGACCAGGCTGTAGATAATGGTGCATTGACCACAAGCCACAGTTTGGCCTTTACCGGTGGTAGCAAGACTTCTACTTATTCTATTTCTGGTGGTTATACAGGACAGGACGGTCTCATTGGCGGTTCTGACGTTTCTTATTATAAAAGGTATAACCTTCGTGCCAATTCAGAGCATAAAATGTTCAATGGTTTGGTTACTGTAGGTGAGCATGTAGGCTTTGTTTATAAGGATAGCCGTGGTATGAACACAGGTAATATTTATAACAATAACCTTCGTGGTGCTTTTACAACCTCCCCTTTGGTTCCTGTTTATGATGCCAATGGTAACTTTAATTCTACAGAGAGTTCTGACTGGAATGTGAATGATGGTAACCCTTATGGTACCATGATGATGAACCGTTACAATCAGAGCAAGTCTACTTCTGTTGATGCAAATGTATATGTTCAGATTGAGCCTATCAAGAACTTGAAGTTTAAGACAGTCTTTGCTGTTAATTACGGTGGTTCAGACTATCGTTCTTATTCTCCTGTTTATAAGTTTACTCCACAGAGTGGTAATGGTATCACTAAGGTTAGTCAGAGTGATGGTAGTGGTATCTCTCTGGTTTGGACTAATACCCTGACTTATGATTTCAATATCAAGGAACATCATATTAATGCCTTGATTGGTAGCGAGACTTCTAAGTATGATGGTAGCTCTTCTGGTAGTACCGGTTATGGCTTGACAGCTGGTTTCAATGATTGGGATCATGCTTATGTCAAGAACACCGACCAGAGTTCAAGCGACCGTACCATCAGCGGTGCTCCATATAACCCTACTCGTGGACAGTCTTTCTTCGCTCGTTTTGGCTGGTCATGGAAAGACCGTTATATGGTTAATGCAACCATGCGTGCCGATGGTTCTTCTAAGTTTGCAAGAGGAAACCGTTGGGGTTACTTCCCATCTGTTTCTGCAGGTTGGACATTGACAGAGGAAAAGTTCATGAAGTCTACTGCTTCTTGGTTGGATTTCTTGAAACTCCGTCTCTCTTGGGGTCAGGTAGGTAATGCCAATGTCAACTGCTTCCAGTATTTGGCTCCTGTTACAACATCCAAAACCAACTACAACTTTGGTGCTACCGGTGGTACAGATGCCTGGGTAATGGGTGCATACACTAGCCGCTTGGCAAATGAGAAAGTGAAGTGGGAGACTTCTGAACAGTACAATCTCGGTATCGATGCACGTTTCCTCCGTCAGCGTCTTTCTCTGACATTCGATACTTATATCAAGAACACCAAGGATTGGTTGGTACAGGCTCCAGTATTGGCAACAGCCGGTACTCAAGGTCCAGTCATCAATGGTGGTGATGTAAAGAATAAGGGTGTCGAACTTGGTCTTTCCTGGAATGATCAGATTGGCAAGGACTTTGTTTATAGTGTAGGTGCCAACTTCGCTTACAACCACAATGAAGTAGGTAATATTCCTACATTGGATGGTATCATCCATGGTGCTACCAACCAGATTTATCAGAATGCTGAGGAATTCTATCGTGCAGAGAATGGTCATGCAATCGGTTACTTCTGGGGTTACAAGACAGCAGGCATCTTCCAGAGCCAGCAGGATATCAATAATTGGATTGCTGCCGGTAATGGTGTGCTCCAGTCAAATGTACAGCCTGGTGATGTAAAGTATGTTGATGTTAACCATGATGGTGCTATCAATGCTAATGATAAGGTTGATCTGGGTAATGGTCTTCCTAAGTATACTTTCGGTTTCAATTTTACCCTTGGTTATAAGGGCTTTGATTTGAGTGCAAACTTCACTGGCGCTGCCGGTTTCCAGATTGCACAGTCTTATCGTGATCCTAGTGGTTCACAGGGCAATTACAGTCATCGCATTTTAGGCAGATGGACAGGTGAGGGTACAACCAATGAGATGCCTCGTGTTACATACGGAGACGTAGGTAACTGGTTGTTCTCAGACCTCTATTTGCAGGATGGTGACTACATCCGTTTGCAGAACCTTACCTTGGGTTATGATTTCAAGAAACTTATCTCTTGGAAGGGCCTCTCTAAGTTGCGCCTCTATTTCCAGGTACAGAATCTTTTTACTTTGACCAAGTATGATGGTATGGATCCGGAAATCGGTTCATACAATGGTACAGATGGTAACAGTAGCGACTCTTGGGTATCAGGAGTTGATATGGGTTACTATCCACACCCACGTACTTTCATTGTAGGTGTAAATGTTGCATTCTAACTCTAAAATTGAAAGTGATATGAAAAGAAAACATATATTCATGAGTGCGTTGATTTTGTCAGCTTTGACACTTACTTCGTGCGATGATTTCTTAGATACAGAGTCCAAGACCGACCTCAACTCAGAAACTGCTTACAGTAATGCTGAGACAGCAGAGATTGATCTCGTGGGCTGTTATGATGGATGGCAACGCACCTATACAGATGCGGGTGTCGGCATGTATCTGATGGCTGAGTTTGCTTCTGATCAGGCTTTTACAGGTTTGGGACTCTCTGATGCCAAGAATAACAATGTGATAGACCAGTTTGATATTAGCATTGCTCCTTCGTATAACGACTTGTTCAATACAGATTGGAAGAACTATTATGCAGCTATCTTTCGCTGTAATCAGTTGATTGCTGCAGAGAATACCATCAATTGGGGTGGTAATGATAAGGTGAAGGGTCGCATTCTCGGTGAGGCTCGCGCCATCCGTGCCATCCTGTATTTTGATATGGCTCGCTTGTTTGGTGATGTGCCTTTGCTGTTGACATCATCTGAGGAAAATATTCCTCGTACACCAGTTAAGGATGTTTATCAGGCTATCTTTGATGACTTCAAGTATGCCATTGCCAATATTCCTGCTGATGCTTATCCGCTCGACAATCGTGATAGCAATGATGGTCGTATTACCAAGTATGCTGCCGAGGCTATGATGGCTCGCGCGTACCTCTATTATACAGGTTACTATGGTGAGGAGCATCCTGCTTGCTCTAAGTCTGATGCTGTTGTAGCAATCAATGATGTGGTTGTAAATGGAGGATATGAGTTGGAGGCCAACTACAAGGATCTCTGGATGCCTGCTTGTACCAAGGATGCTTCTTCTAACGGAGAGTATGCATGGAGTACAACTTATGCCGGAAAATGGTATGATGGCAAGACCTGGAAAGCTGGTCAGGGTAGTCTCTCTAAGGAGATAGTGCTCAACATGAAGTTCAATTCTACCCACGACTATAACGGAAATGGTGATGGTAATACCTTCTCTGTTTATCTGGGTCCTCGTAACCGCAGTGCTGCTGATATTTGCATCGCCAGTGGATGGGGTGCCTGCTCTGTTACTCCTTCTTTCGTAGAGCAGTTTAAGAACGACACTCGTTTCTCTGCTTGTGCATGGAGCTGCAAGGAAGCAGGATTCTCTCCTGACTTGAATGATACTTACGAATACACTGGTTACTATACCCGCAAGTATGCACCTATGTGTTTTGCAGATGGTACTCGCCAGGAGGTAGGTTTCAAACTCGGTGAACAGCATCAGAATATCACCTACTATCAGGATTATACCATTATGCGTTATGCAGATGTACTTTTGATGCAGTCTGAGTTGACGGGTTCTAACTCTGGTTTGAATCAGGTTCGTGCCCGTGCTGGTGAACTCCCAGAGGAGTATAGTATTGAGAATATCCGTAAGGAGCGTGCTATCGAGTTTGCTTTCGAAGGCCTTCGCTATTGGGATTTGATGCGCTACGAAAAGGATGGAGCTTTTGCTGCTAAGACAATTGCTGAGGCTCAGAATGGTGCTTCTGTCCAGAATGGTGGAGCAGCTGCAAAGACCAAGTTCGTGGAGTCTAACTTTACGACCAAGAAGGGCTTGATGCAGATTCCTAATACTCAGATTACACTTTCTGGTAATGTCTTGACACAGAACCCAGGATGGTAATAAGTATAGTTGATTTTAATCATTTAAAAATCGGAAAATATGAAATTATTCAATCATATATATATGGTACTTGCCATATTTGCTACTTTGTTGATGGCGGCTTGTTCGCCTGACGACTTGAGCATGGGCGGCAAGGCTTACTCTCCTGAAGAATTGGTGGAGGGCAAGGCTTATACCGTGACCATTAATGGCAATGTTGTGACCTTGACATCCAATATTCCTGATTGTACGGCTCTTTGGGTTACTCCTTCTGGTCGTTCTCAGAAACCGGTTCAGAAGTTGGAGTTGCCTTTCGCTGGTGACTACGAGGTTACTTTTGGTGTTGAGACCAATGGTGGTGTGGTTTATGGTGAACCATACAAGTTTAATCTTCCTCAGAACGACTTCTCGCTCTTGAACGATAACAAGTGGTTCTATCTGGCTGATCAGGATTATAAGGGTGGTCAGTTCCCTGATGCGGAGACTTTGGCTGCTGGTGTCAAGAAAAAATGGATTCCTTGCTATGCAAGTTTTGGCATCGGTCAGTGTTCTGGTCCTGTGATGTATGCTTTACCTTATGACCCTGATGGTGATGGTAAGGGATTTACAGAGGATGACAAGCTCGGCAATGTTTACAAGGATATTCTCTTTGAGAACTTTAAGCCTAACTGGGATCCTGGATTCCAGAGCTGGTTGATTCCTGAGACTGACCCTTATATGGATTCATATATGGAGTTCAGTATGGATGCCAAGAATGGTTGCGTGGCTACCATGTATCGTGGTGAGGCAGGAACAAAGGGAGCTAGTACCGGATCTAATCTCATTGGTAAGTTTAACATGAATTTAGAGGAGAAGACGATGCCTAAGATTTCGTTCTCTGATTGTTATGCTATGCACAATGTTGCCTTTGATGAAGTTTGTTCTAACTATACCCAGGATATCTCTATAGTTGAACTGACTCCTTATATGCTTCAGTTGGCTACTCGTCGTACCAACTCTGAAGGTAACTGGTATATCATCTGGAACTTCGTTTCTCAGGAAGTTTTGGATACTAAGGGTAAATGTATTCCTGCTGCCGACAAACTTTTGGATGTTGTATCTCCTAAACTTCCAGAGTATCCTAACTTGGCAACAGATTTGTTCACTATCGAACATAATGATGTTTCTTATGTTGGTAATAAGGCTACATTCATTCTCGATTCTGAGAAGCCTTACGATATCTTGTGGTGGAACAATTCTCCATTTACTTACGAAACATCGAATGCTAATGGTGTACCTAGCAAGCAGGAGATGGCTGTTCAGAATGCTGCTCGTTGGAAGTCTGTAATTGGTGATAAGTATAACGAAACATGGGCTCCTAAGCCTGCAGATGCTGTAGTGGATAACTTCCAGCTTTCTATTGAGAAGATTACGGGTCAGGATTTCTACAAGTTCTCTTGCACAGACTGCGAAGGTCAGGAACTCGAAGGAAGAATGGAAATCAAGGATGGCAACAAGTTGGTATTCAATAAGTATATCAATATCATTGCAGCTTCTAGCGATAAGCGTACTATCAAGTTGAGAACTCGTGAGTTTACAGTCTTGGGCGAGGATGCTGCTGGTCAGTTGATGATTGGTGTTCCTGAAGCAAAAGATGCTGACGGTAATGTCAATACTTATCTCGTAGCTTGCCTCAACCATAAGGCTATTGGTGGTGGACAGACAGGTCCTACTATCGTGGGTATTGATGCAACCAAGATTCCTGACAAACTTTGGACCGAGAATGGTTGTCTCCGTTTAGGTTTCTGGCATTACGGAGCTTCTGGTTCTGGTATCTTCAAGGATGAGATTGGCAAAATTAAATTGAAGAAGAAGCAGACTATCACAGTTGTCTTCAAGATTAATAGTGGTATTACGTGGTCTGCTACTCCAAAGTGTGCTCTTATTACTGATAATAAGGATATAGGTGGTATTTGGGAGCCAAAGCGCTTTGAACAATCTGATGCAGTTGAACTGAATACTAATGGTGAGACAACTGTCTCTTTGACTAATACGTCAGGTTCTACAGTTACCTTTACTGGTACTTGCCTCGACCTTTCTATACAGTTGGATGGTTATGGCACATTGGATGGTGATGCCTCAGCTGTAGGTGTGGAGATTGTTTCATGTACGATTCAATAACTTTAATAGAATTCAATTATGAAGAATAAAATATTATTTGGAATAATGGCATTTGTCATGAGCATCTTCTTCGCAGGATGCTCTGACGATGACTATTCTCCTAGCACAACCCCATTGCTGGATGAAAATTCCGTTGTTACGGGGTCTGCTGACGTTACAGCCTCTTCCGCTATCTTCCATGGTACGGTGAAGGGACTCGAAAGTCAGTCGTCCGGATCTTACACTGTAGGATTCATGTATGGTGATGCCGAGGACAATCTTTCTGAGAAGGTAACCGGCGAAAGCACCTCTGAGTTCAGTGCTTCTATCTCTGGCACTCCTGGTCAGGTGGTTTACTATCAGGCTTTCGTTACCTTGCAGGGGCACGTTACTTATACGGGTACTGTCTCCAGTGCTGTCTTAACCGATTCCAAGGCTATCACTGGTGAAGTAAAAGATCTGACAGCTACCACTGTTACTTTCCAGGCTTCTTTGGAGAAGGCTCCAGCTGATGCCGTAAGCGGTATTATCCTGTCTCCTGATACTAAGACTGAGAAAATCCGCAAGGGTGTGCGCATTCAGGCTGATGGTATCAACGACAACTACGTGGTGAAGACTGAAGGCTTGTTGCCTAATACTACTTATCACTATACAGCTTACCTTGACTTGGGTAATGGTGTTGTCTATGGTGAGGAAAGAGAGTTTACAACTCCTGAGTCTAACTTTGATCCAGATAATGATCTTGTAGACCTTGGGCTCTCTACCAAGTGGGCTAGGTATAATGTTGGTGCTACCAGTGAAACAGAGTTTGGTGGTCTCTTCGGCTTTGGTGATATGACTGGCTTCAAGACCAGCGTATTAATGGAGGATTATGCTTCTGCTGACATCTATAAGACTGATTGTGATGTTGCCAATAAGGCTTATGGCTCTTGGTTGACAATGCCAACTGTGGAAGAGTTTGAGGAGTTGTTTAATGAGTGTAAGAAAGAATGGGTAGAACAGGCTGGTGTAGCTGGTTACAAGCTTACAGGTCCTAACGGTAATTCCATCTTCTTGCCAGCGGCAGGTTCTCGTACTCAGCAGACTGTTTCCGGTCAGGGTATCAATGGTCTCTATCTCTCTGGTTCTATCAATCCTGCTGACAAACAGTTTGCTTTGGGCTACAGCTTCGACCGTAATTCAGATCGTCGTACTTCTACTCCTGTTTATCAGGCATTGGCTATCCGCCCTGTATCTGTGGCTAAGAACGTGAAGTTTGTTAAGGAGAAGTTGTATAATACTTGGGAGTTTGACTTGAAACCAGATGAATCTCATTATAAGTTTGTTGGTCCTGTATTCTTCTATGGCAAGGATGCAAGTTGGGCTTCTTATACCAATAACCAGCCTGTTGTAGGTGAAACTACCGGTTGGGATGCAGACTATGCAAGTATTAAGTCTTGGGCTATCACTGATCCTAGCCATTGTAATGGTACAATGACATTCTATAAGGATGAAGATGGCAATGATAAGATAAAGGTTCATCAGGTTCAGGCTGATGGTTCTTATAAGGATTCTGAAGGTACATTTACCGTTGATGAGAAGAATAAGACAATCACAATGACCATTGACCCTCTGAATGCAGTTGAGTATATCGGTGGTATCACCCGTACTGATGAAACCAAGATCAAGGTGATGTCTCTTTCTGACGAGGCGCTTCAGTTGGGTGTAATCCGTTCTAGTGATGGTCAGTTGATGATTTATAACTATGTAACCTCAGATGTCAAGAATGGCTATGTTGCCAAGTTGACTGCTTGGGGTGATGGTGGCAACTGGGATGGCGCTTCAACTGTCGTTTCTGGTGGCTCAAAGGCTGTTGGTCAATATACTGTAAAACTTGAAACAACTGAAGCCCGCACCAATGGTAAGGTTTACGTCCTTGATCTGGAAGGCTTTGCTGCAAAATACCCTAAAGCATTGGTTCGCATTGATGCTATCAAGGCTGATGGACAGGATTTGAAGTTTGATGCCAACAAGTTCCATTATGGTGATATCGAAGATAACGGCAACTATCGTATAGAGTTGTTCAATATCTGGGGTTCAGGTACTGCTCAGAATTCCCCATTCCGTGCTAGTGGAGGTCCTGGTGAAGCAGGTGAGCCTGCTCTTGCCTTCAATAAAACCTTGGAGGTAACATTCACTGTAGTTTCTACAACTAGTGATGGTACTGGCGTCTACACTCCTACATTCAATGCCGTTCGTGGCTGGGGTGAAGGTGAAGCTCAGTTGTTTGGATATAATGATGGTTCTACTTTGAAAGTTGTTAAGAGTGACAAGGGACAATACTCTCTCGAGAACAATCAGTTCGATATGACTTATGAAGGTTCGGGCTTTGAAGGTGGTACTATCATGACATTCGTTGAGATTGCTGACCTTTATGGTTTCTTCCCAGGCACACACAGTACTTTGGATGAGTTCTATCTTGACGGTAAGGCTGTTTCTTACGATAAGTCTAAGGTGGTTGACGCCAATGAAAATCCTAAGTATCGTTTGGAATTGTTTAATTGCTATGCTGCTACAAAGGATAATTGTGCATTTGGTGTCAAGGATGGTGATTTGATGCGAGAGCTGGGCTTTAATAAGTCTATGCGCGCTAAGTTTACTGTTCACAGTCTTTTCCCTGTACCACAGTGGTAAAAATAACGTACTACGTAAAAATATACGATTATGAAGAAAGTAAAATTGATATTTGCAACCATGCTTGCCTTATGTTTCTGTTTCGTGATGGCGGCATGTAGTGATGACGATAATGATGTTACTGAAATCTTCCATGTTGAGGGCACTGAGTTTGCCCTCAGCAACGAAGCTGCTACAGAAACATTCTCGGTGACGGCATCCAGTAAACCGCTCGTTGTGGTCAGAGACAAGGATGACGCCGGTAAGAAAGTGGATGTCTCTTGGCTTACCTTGACAGAGGGTAGTGCAGAGGGAAATGTATATAACTATTCTTTCGCAGTGACAACAAACAAGAGCGAAAGTCCACGCAGCCTTCTCATCAAGGTGACACAGGGTACCAATATGAAGGAGATTTCTATCACTCAGGCTGGTGAACCTCTTGTTGTTCCTGAAGGAGAAATGGCTCACAATGCCAAGGAACTGGCAAGCATGATGTATGCCGGTATTAATCTGGGTAACCTGATGGAGGCACCTGGAGGTGAGGGCTCTTGGAGAAATGGTAAGGTTTCTGAGGAGTATATCAAGAGTTTGAAGAATGCTGGTTTCAATACCGTCCGTATTCCTTGCGCTTGGGCTGCCCACTTTACTCACCGTTCTACAGATCCAGCATACACCATTGATACCAATTGGCTTCATCGTGTAAAGAAAGTCATCAGCTGGTGTGTTCAGAATGATATGTATGTTATCCTCAATTGTCATTATGATAAGGATGGAGATACCGAAAAAGATGGCGGTTGGCTTGAAGACCATATCTTTGATGATTTGTTGGAGCCATCTATCATTGCAAGACAGAAGGCTATCTGGACTCAAGTGGCTTCTTACATGAAGGACTTTGATGAGCACCTCCTCTTTGCAGCCTGCAATGAGCCAGGTATGAACGAAACTTCTGGTAAGTCTGATATGTGGAAAGATAAATATGCTGTGGAGCGTGTGGTTAGATATGAGCAGACCATGATTGATGCTGTTCGTGCTACTGGTGGTAATAATGCTTCTCGTACCATCATTGTTCAGGGACTCGGTGCTGATATCTCAAATACCTGCAACTATATGGACAACCCTGATGAGACTGAGGTGGCAACATTCCCTACAGACAAGGTGCCAGACCGTCTGATGGTAGAGGTTCACTTCTATGAGCCATATCTGTTCTGCTTGCTGGATAAGGATGGAAATGATGCATGGTCTAAGATGTACTATTACTGGGGCAAGGATAATAAACTTGCTGGCAGCAACCGTAATACTCCTGACAATTATGCCGAGGCATGGGTTGACGCTCAGATGGCTAAGATTAAGGCTAAGTTCGTAGACAAGGGTATCCCTGTTATCATCGGTGAGTATGCTGCTATCTTCCGTACTTTAGGAGAAGGAGAGGATCAGGAATTGCACGATAAGTCTGTGGCTTACTTCGATGAATATGTTACCAAGGTAGCCAAGGACAATGGTTGTGTTCCATTCTACTGGGAGACTGGTGACGTGATTGATTGCACCAATGGCGTAGTGAAGAAACAGTATATCTTCGATGCCATCATGAAGGGTGCGAGCCAGGGTAAATACCCATGGTAAAAAACGAGATATTAAGTCTTTAGGTTTAATATAAAGTAGGTGTGGGCGCATGTCAGGGGAATCTTTCTCTGATGTGCGTCCTTTTTTTGTGCAAATATCGTACATCCTAACATAATATACCTATCCTTTTATCAAAAGTATACATTCACGCTACTGTTTTTTCGCTATCTTTGCAACATGATAACTTCAAAACCCGATAATACGTTAGATTGATATATGAAGAAGATAGTTATGATTATATTGGCTGCCGCTCATTTCGCTTGGGCTGGCGCACAGGTTAAACCAGTGGATGGCCGTATCTCGAAAATGAAACTCACGGCTACCGAACTGGCTCACTATATGGCTCCAGGAGTCAACCTGGGTAATACGATGGAGGCGTGCGACTGGAACGATGTCTTTACCAATCAGGCTGGACTGAAGTCGGAAACTTCATGGCAGAATGATAAGACTACTGAGAGTTATATCCGGAGCTTGAAACAGCAGGGATTCAACAGTCTTCGCATCCCTACTTCCTGGGTGGCTGGACATCTTACGGATAAGGAGAATATGACCATAGATTCTGTCTGGATGAAACGAATCAGGGAAATCGTAAACTATGGTCTCAATGCCGGTCTCTGTGTCATCATCAACGAACACTGGGATGGCGGATGGATGGAGCATGATGCCTTTACCAGTGGGGCGAATGTGGCAGATCATAAGGAGATGTTCCGCAAGCTGTGGGCGAATATAGCAAAGGAATTCAAGACGTATGACCAGCGGGTTCTCTTTGCTGCCCTCAACGAACCGGGAGTGGGAGGCGCCAGTCCGCAGGTTCAAGGCGACATGCTGGCTCCTGATAGTAAGGAGTTTGCCGACCGTCTCCTGGCATACGAACAGGTGTTTATCGATGCCGTCCGTGCTACCGGTGGTAATAATTCCAGCCGTGTACTCATCGTACAGACTCCAAAGACCGAGATTGATTTGGCTGCCAAGGATTCTTACGACATCACCCGTCTGAAGGATAAGGTGAAGAACCGTCTGATGGCAGAGGTTCATTTCTACGATCCTTATATATTTACCCTGATGGACAAAGATGCCGATTGGGGCAAGGTGGCTCTTTATTGGAAAGGACATGCGCCTGCCGATGACCAGGGACGAACCGTAAACACCATCTGGTATAATAACAAGAACGTGGATGCCTACCAGCATATCACCAATCAGGTGATGAAGATGAAACAGAAGTTTGTAGATCAGGGCTATCCGGTAGTCATCGGCGAATATGGTGCCAACCGTAAGGATGCCTCTCTCTTCGGTGGTAATCAGGAGAAGCATAATGAGAGTATGATAGCATGGTATGGTGCGGTGACTGCCGAAATGATGAAGGCAGGACTTATCCCATACGTCTGGGATATCAATGTGCAGCCTCTTCCACACATGACCATCTTCGACAGAAAGAAGCAGGTAGTTTCCGACTCCTATATATTTAAAGGTGTGATGCAGGGAGCAGCCGAAGGGATGGAAGATTACCTGAAAATCTATCCGAAACCTTAGAAAAATAGAGAAAAAGCAATAATAAATAAGCATAGTTTAGATTTATATGTAGAAAGGGCAAAAAAGTATCATGCTTTCTTGCCCTTATTTAGTATCTTTGCAACCGAAAATGAATCTTTAAACTGTAAACTTAATAAATAAATGAAGAAGATATTTGTTTTATTGATGATGGCATTGGCTACATGCAATATCTCTGCGAAGTCAAACTTTGTGCAGGTGAAGGACGGACATTTCGTTCGCGACGGTAAACCTTATTATTATGTAGGTACCAATTTCTGGTATGGTGCCATCCTCGGTTCAGAAGGACAGGGCGGTAACCGTGAGCGTCTCTGCAAGGAACTCGATAAAATGAAGGAGATGGGCATTGACAACCTCCGCATCCTGGTGGGCTCTGATGGAAAGCGAGGAGTGAAGACCAAGGTTGAGCCGACGCTGCAGGAAGCTCCGGGCGTTTATAACGATACGATTCTTGCCGGTCTCGACTATCTGCTGATGGAGATGGGCAAACGCAAGATGCTGGCCGTGCTCTATCTGAACAATTCCTGGGAATGGAGTGGCGGTTATGGCTATTACCTGGAGCAGGCTGGTTTGGGCCAGGCTCCCCGTCCTAACGAAGATGGATATCCTGCCTTCATGAACTTCGTCGCCAAATATGCATCCTGCGAAAAGGCGCATCAGCTATTCTATGATTATGTGAAATTCATACTTACGAGAACCAACAGATATACAAAGAAGAAGTATAAGGATGACCCGGCTATCATGTCATGGCAGATAGGTAATGAGCCTCGTGCTTTCAGCAAAGAGCAGTTGCCTGCTTTCGAAAAGTGGCTGGGTGAAGCGAGCAAGCTGATCCGTTCGCTCGATAAGAATCATCTGATTTCTATCGGTAGCGAAGGTAAATGGGGATGTGAAGGTGAACTGAACTGTTGGGAACGGATCTGTGCCGACAAGAATGTAGATTATTGCAACATTCATCTTTGGCCATACAACTGGAGTTGGGCGAGAAAAGACCATTTGCAGGAAGATTTGGGAATCTCCTGCAAGAACACCAAGGAGTATATTGATGAACATCTTGAGGTATGCGGACGTATCAGGAAGCCATTGGTGATGGAGGAGTTCGGCTATCCTCGTGATGGTTTCTCTTTCTCAACTTCTTCTACAACAGAAGCACGTGATGGATATTATAAGTATGTGTTCAGTCTTGTTGGCGACAATGCTGCATCTGGCGGTTACTTTGCCGGTTGCAACTTCTGGGGATGGGGCGGTTTTGCCAATCCTAAGCATGAGCAGTGGCAGGTAGGTGATGACTACACTGGTGATCCTGCTCAGGAAGCGCAAGGTCTGAACTCCGTTTTTTCTACTGATAAATCAACATTGGATGTAGTAAAGACGCAGGTAGACAGAATGAAGAAGATTGGTAAGTTATAAGTTTAGTGAAATTGTTAGTTGTTTTAGGAGGGTGTACCATCTGTTCATGGTGCACCCTCTTTTTTTTGTTTGACTTTTTATGATAATACTTTTATGTTTTTCCGAAAAAGAATTGCCATAATCTGCCATATATTGCCATAAAAATAGCGATGCTCAGGCGTTTTTGGTGTTCCCGAAATTGCGTCCCGACGTAGCATCTTGTACGTCCCGACGCAGTATCTTGTACGTCCCGACGCAGTAACAGATGCGTCCCGACATTATTGATGATACTGATGCACCTAAGACTGATGTTTCAACAATGATATGCAGTATCTGGTAATGTGTAGTGAGAATATCGTGAGGGATAACCCCAAATCGTGATGGATAGCGTGATGGATATTTCCGTTTTCGAAGTATCTATCACGCTGTTTAAACGCTTGTATATTAGTATATTAAGAGATTTGAAGATACAAATCGTGATGGATGATAGATGATTACATAAAACTTATTCACGAATACGGCTGCATCGGGTTATAAATACGGCTGCATCGGGTTATAAATACGGCTGCATCGGGTTATAAATATGGCTGCATCGGGTTATAAATACGGCTGCGTAGGGTTACGAATATGGCTGCGTCGGGTTACGGATATGGCAGCATCGGGTTACGAATATGGCTGCGTAGGCTAACGGAGACGTATCTGTAAGCTTATCGAGACGTCTGCATCAGCT
>JAJWOH010000110.1:0-10835 GCA_021635485.1 Segatella copri
CACATGACTGATGTGGCAATAGAAGAAGTGCTCAGACCTCATAAAACTGTGAATATTATCTGGCAGCCACAGACTTTCCTGCCTTATCATCCCAACGGAATGAAATTTGTGGGCAAGGATCTGAACGACGATATTATTGATGAATGGACCGTTTACAGTATTGGTGGTGGAGCCATATCAGATGGTACTGCCGGCAACGAAGAGCTGGGCGCCAAGGATGTTTATGACTTGAATAAGCTCGCCGACATCAAGCAATGGTGCTATGATAACGGACGCTCATTCTGGGAGTATGTTGAGAAATGCGAATCGGATGATATCTGGGATTATCTCGATATGGTTTGGCAAACGATGAAGCAGAGCATCAGAAATGGTTTGGACCATGAAGGTGTTTTGCCTGGTCCGCTGAAGCTGCAGCGTAAGGCTGCCACCTATTATATAAAGGCGAAGGGTTACCGTGCTTCCCTGCAGAGCCGCGGCTTGGTTTATGCTTATGCGCTGGCTGTGAGCGAAGAGAATGCTTCAGGTGGCACTATTGTTACTGCTCCTACCTGTGGCGCCTGCGGTGTATTGCCAGCCGTACTCTACCACATGTTTACTTCTCATGATATGAGTGAACAGCGCATCTTGAGGGCCTTGGCTACAGCCGGATTGGTAGGCAACATCGTAAAGCAGAATGCTTCTATCAGTGGTGCTGATGTAGGTTGCCAGGGCGAGGTAGGTGTTGCCTGCGCCATGGCTTCGGCTGCAGCCTGTCAGCTTTTCGGAGGCAGTCCGGCTCAGGTAGAATATGCTGCCGAAATGGGATTGGAGCATCATCTCGGAATGACCTGCGACCCGGTTTGCGGACTGGTTCAGATTCCTTGCATCGAGCGAAATGCCTTTGCTGCCGCCCGAGCTTTGGATGCAGACCTCTACGCTTCCTTCTCAGATGGCCATCATACCGTATCTTTCGACCGTGTAGTTGAAGTAATGCGACAGACGGGACATGATCTTCCTTCGCTTTACAAGGAAACGAGCGAAGGTGGTTTGGCAAAGGGATTCCCAAGAGATATTTAGTCATAACTCAAGTTACACAAGTTTTGCCCCACACGCCCTGTAAGGGCAAAAGCTCCTAGCCCAGGGCAACGCCCTGGGTATAATAGCAGTCAGCAAGGCGCCCTGTAAGGGCAAAAGCTTTAAAATACCGAGCTATTAACAAAGCTTTTGCCCTTGCTGGGCGTGTTGTATTTTGGGCCTTTCTGTTCTTTCCCTTTATTTTGGCACGCTATTTGTAAGCCCCCTTGCCAAACAATAATAAAGTAAATACGAATAAAAACATTTTATATTATGGCACAGAAAGGTAATATTGGTGTAACGACAGAGAACATTTTCCCTGTCATCAAGAAATTCTTATATTCAGATCACGACATCTTCCTCCGTGAGATGGTTTCAAACGCCGTAGATGCTACACAGAAGTTGAAGACTCTAGCAGCTCAGGGCGATTTCAAGGGCGAGATTGGCGACACAACCGTTCGAATCTCTCTCGATGAGAAGGCTGGAACCCTGACTATCAGCGACCGCGGAATCGGTATGACTGAGGAGGAAATCGATAAATATATCAACCAGATTGCATTCTCAGGCGTAACCGACTTCCTTGATAAGTATAAGGAGAATGCCAACGCCATCATCGGCCACTTCGGTCTCGGCTTCTATTCTTCTTTCATGGTAGCCAGCAAGGTAGAAATCATTACCAAGAGCTACAAAGAGGGAAGCAAGGCTGTAAAGTGGAGCTGCGATGGTTCACCTGCTTTCGAAATCGAAGACGCTGACAAGGCTGAGCGTGGTTCAGACATCATCCTCCACATTGCTGATGATTGCAAGGAATTCCTGCAGAAGAGCAAGATTGAGGAACTTCTGAACAAGTACTGCAAGTTTATGGCAGTGCCAGTAGCTTTCGGCAAGAAGACCGAGTGGAAGGACGGCAAGAATGTGGAGACTGATGAGGATAACATTATTAATAATGTGGAGCCTCTCTGGACCAAGGCACCTAGCACACTGAAGGATGAGGACTACAAGAAGTTCTATCATACCCTTTATCCAATGCAGGACGACCCATTGTTCTGGATTCATCTGAACGTAGACTTCCCATTCAACCTCACGGGTATTCTCTACTTCCCACGCATCAAGAGCAGCATCGACATGCAGCGCAATAAGATTCAGCTCTATTGCAACCAGGTGTTCGTAACCGATCAGGTAGAAGGTATTGTACCGGAATTCCTCACCTTGCTTCATGGTGTAATCGATTCTCCGGATATTCCGCTGAACGTAAGCCGAAGCTATTTGCAGAGCGACAGCAACGTGAAGAAGATTTCTACCTACATCACCAAGAAGGTAGCCGACCGCTTGAACTCTATCTTCAAGGAGAACCGCAAGGAGTTTGAAGAGAAATGGGATGATCTCAAGATCTTCATCAACTACGGAATGCTCTCTCAGGAAGATTTCTACGAGCGCGCAAAGGACTTCGCACTTCTGAAAGATGTTGAGGGCAAGTACTTTACTTTCGAGGAGTACAAGACGCTGATTAAGGACAACCAGACCGATAAGGACGGCAACCTGGTTTATCTCTACGCCAACAACAAGGAGGAGCAGTATTCTTATATCGAGGCTGCCAAGCAGAAGGGATATTCTGTACTCCTGATGGAAGGTCAGCTCGATACGCCGATGGTAAACATGCTGGAGCAGAAGTTGGAGAAGAGCCGCTTTACACGTGTTGACGCCGACATCATCGACCGCCTCATCGTGAAGGAAGATGCTAAGAAGACCGATTTGAGCAAAGAGCAGTCTGACAACTTGACAGAAGTTTTCCGCTCTCAGATGCCTCAGCTCGACAAGACAGAATTCTTCGTTGAGATTCAGGCTTTGGGCGAACAGAACCAGCCAGTGCTCATCACTCAGAACGAGTACATGCGCCGTATGAAGGCGATGAGCCAGTTCCAGGCAGGCATGAACTTCTACGGTCAGATGCCAGACAGCTACAATATCGTACTGAACTCAGACCATGCTCTGGTAAAGAAGGTATTGGAAGATGCTGAGGCCAATACAGCCGAAACATTGAAGCCAATCCTAGCAGAAATCAAGGGTCAGGAAGCTCGCCTTGCCGTACTCCATCAGGAGCAGAACAAGAAGAAGCCAGAGGAGATTACCCAGCAGGAGAAGGATGATGTTCACAACACTGAGAAGGCCATCAGCGACGAGAAGGCTAAGCGCAACGAAATCATCTCGGGCTATGCTAAGAACAACAACATTGTTCACCAGCTCATCGACCTCGCCCTGCTTCAGAACGGCATGTTGAAGGGTGCTTCGCTCGACGCATTCCTCAAGAGAAGCGTTGACATGATTAAGTAATCCAACCTGTAAAAAGGAAAAATAAAAGCTGGATAAAGGCTTGGTTTCAGAAATAAAACTTTGCGAGGCGTAACATTTCATGTTACAAATTGTTTCTATCATATGTGCTAAATGTTTCAAAACGAACATTTAGCACATTTTTTTTGTCTTTCTTTTGGTGGCTTTCCTTTTTTTTATTACCTTTGCAATATCGATAAACGAAAAACATGATTAAAACAATCGCCATCATGGAACAAACAAATTTAAACTACAGCATCATAGCTGATTATTACTCTGAACACTACAACGAGCTGAAGTTGTATGTCATGTCCCGTTCGCTTCCGGCAGACGAGGCTGAAGACATCGTGCAGAATATTTTTGTGCGATTACTTCGAGGCGATAAGATGATTACGCCTGTTACCTTACCTTGTTTTGTATACACCATTGCCAAGAATCTGATTATCGATTATTACCGGCGCAAGCATAAGATTGAGGAGTATGAACACTTCCTTGGTGCTAGCGACTGGATGGGAAGATATGATGTTGATGGCGAATCGGTCTTCTCTGCCCAGCAGATCAACGAGATTCTCGAGCGTGGTATTGCCCGGCTTACGGAGAAGAGAAGCAAGGTTTACCGCCTGAACCTCTTCGAAGGAATGCAGGTGAGCGAGATTGCCCAAAGTCTGAATCTTGGATATAAGGCAGCTGAGAATCGTCTGACTCTGGCTAGAAAAGAAATAAGAGATTATATGAAAAAAGAGTTGGCTAGTTAAAATGCTAGTCAACTCTTTCTGTTTATTCTTGCTGCCTTGCTTTAAGGCTATTCTTAACTGTCTTTTAGTTTTCCTTAAACCCGATTACTCTTGTCAAACCTTTATCAAGATAAAAGGTTTGGGTTACTTCCTGCTTCTTACCCTGGTGGTCAGTCAGCTTGTACGTAGCCCTTAAATATAATAAGGTGTCGGGATAAGCATTATCATTATAATCAATATTATTTTTAACGTAAGGCAGTTTGCTGACATTTTGTCGCATCACCTTCATTTGGTCGAAACTGATCATGGCGGTAGGAGTGAGGCGGGAGAACCGCTCATAGCTGCAGTCCTGATCTACGAGGTTCTCATCAAGAAAATCCTTGACCAGAGATTGAGCCTTGTGCTGATCGCCACACGAGGTGAACATCAGCACAAGTCCTAAAGCCATGACAAACATCATTTTCATTTTCTTCATCATAGGCATCTTCTTTATATTTAGCGTGCTGCTTTTTTTCAGCCCACCTGCTTATTTAGCCACGCTGCGGAGAATCTCCAGCAAGTGGTTCCAAACCATTTCTACAGTAGGAATGAGAAGAGCCTCGTCTGGGGTGTGAACATTGCGAAGGGTAGGACCGAAACTTACCATATCGAGCTCAGGATAACGCTCAGAGAAGAGACCGCACTCCAAACCGGCATGAATTCCCTTTACCAATGGCTTCTTGCCGAAGAGCTTTTCATAAGCCTTCACAGCCAGGTCGGTAAGCTCGCTGTTGGCGCGCATCTTCCAAGCCGGATACTTGTCGCCTACAGTTACCTCTGCGCCAGCCAGAAGGAAGGCTGCCTTTACGGTGTTGGTCATGTTCGCCAGATTGCTCATCACGTTACTTCGCTGAGAAGCTACGATGTTGATGCTGCTTTCATCGGTCATCACGCTTGCCACATTGCTTGAGGTTTCTACCATCCAGGCAATCGCCTCATCCTGACAGGTAGTAAGCGGACCGTTGTCTACAGCCTGGAGAGCCATTACGAACTTGTCGGCTACGGCTTTCTCGATAACAGGTGCAGCATCGGTGCTGTTCATGTTGAACTGCATAGCCTGTTCGGTTACGTGGAATTCATCCTCTACTTCAGATGCAAAGATGTTCCAGTCGGCACGAACCTGCTCCTTGTCTGCATTCTTGACGGCGAAAACAATCTTTCCGTCGCGAGGAATCGCATTGTGCATCTTGCCGCTGTTGAAGCTTACGAGGCGCAGACTTCCATCCAGTTTTTCATTTTCGAGGAAGAGGAAGCGGGCAAGAATCTTGATGGCATTGGCGCGCTTCTTGTTGATGTCATCGCCCGAGTGACCACCGTTGAGACCCTTCAGCGAAGCTTCCATGAAGAAATATCCTGCAGGAGCCTCTTCGCGAGAGAAGTGGAAAGTGGCATGGGTTGTCTGACCACCGGCGCAGGATACGAAGATTTCGCCCTCATCCTCTGAGTCAAGATTGATGAGCATCTTTCCGGTCATAAAGCCCGCCTTCATGCCGTGAGCACCGGTCAGTCCGGTTTCTTCATCACGTGTAAAGACGCACTCGATAGGACCATGCTCAATATCGTTGCTTGCCAGGATAGCCAGCTCGATGGCGCAGCCTATACCGTCGTCAGCACCGAGGGTTGTGCCTTTTGCCTTAAGCCATTCTCCGTCTACGTAAGTCTGGATGGCGTCTTTGTGGAAATCAAAATCAACATCTACCAGTTTATCGCAAACCATGTCCATGTGGCTCTGCAGGATAATGGTTTCAGCATGCTCGTAGCCTGGAGTGGCAGCTTTACGGATGAGCACATTACCGGTTTCATCTACCAGCGTTTCGAGCTGATGAGCCTCACCGAAAGATTTCAAAAACTCAATCATGTTCTCCTCGTGCTTGGAAGGACGAGGTATTTCGTTGATTTTTGCGAACTGCTCGAACACGAGAGCAGGCTTCAATTCACTTTTATTCATTTATTTTCTATTATTTTGTTTTGATAAAACATTTATTTCTGCTATTTTGTTTTGGTTATTCCCAAAAAAATAGTACCTTTGCACCCAAAAGTGCACTAAGGCACTGCAAAGGTAATAAAAATGATAAAATTAATGTTATTAAGCGTGTTAATAATTGCTATTTGCATGGCATTATTTTGCGTAAAGTTGATTTTTAAGAAGAACGGCAAGTTCTCTTCCCAGCATGTGCACGACAATCCGGGCTTGCGCAAGCAGGGCATTCATTGTGTGGTGGATCAGGACCGTGAGGCGAGAGAAGCCAACAAGGCGTATTAGAAAATAGTAATAATAAAATATGATAGAAAAAATGAGAAAGAACATTTTGGGTTCAGTGGCAATCGCAGCAGTTGCTGCCCTGTCATTGGCATCATGCAACAAATCTCAGCCTCAGGTAGAGGCTAAGTCAGAGAGCAAGGCTCCTGCTGAATTGAAAATTGCTTATGTAGAGGTAGACTCTATCATGACTCAGTATACCTTTGCTAAGGAGTATTCTTCTATCTTGGAGAAGAAGGGTCAGAACATTCAGGCTACTATTGCGCAGAAGGGTCAGCAGCTTCAGGCTGCAGCTGCCAACTTCCAGCAGAAGATTCAGCAGAATGCTTACACCCGCGAGCAGGCTGAGGCTATTCAGGCTGGACTGCAGAAGCAGAACAATGACCTGCAGGGCTTGCAGCAGCGCTTGAGCAACGAGTTTGCTGCCGAGCAGGAGAAGTACAACAAGGCGCTCCACGACAGCATCGCTAACTATCTTGCCCGCTACAACAAGGATAAGAAGTACAGCATCATCTTCTCTAAGAGCGGCGATAACCTGCTCTATGCTGACAAGGCTTACGATATTACAAACGAGGTGATTTCCGGCTTGAACAAGGCTTACAAGGGTAAGCTGAAGAAAGAGGAAGCTGCTCCTGCTAAAAAGTAAGAGAAATGCTTCGTAAGGAAAGATACGATTTTATATTGAATCATTTCAGAAGTGCGCTGCCGAATGTAACTACCGAGTTGCAGTTCGGTAGCGCATTTCAGCTTCTGGTGGCTACCTTGCTTTCTGCGCAATGCACCGACAAGCGCATCAACATGGTAACGCCCTCGCTCTTTGCCCGTTATCCTGATGCGCAGCACATGGCACAGGCGAGCGAGGAAGATATTTATGAGTTAATCAGTTCGGTGAGTTATCCGAATGCCAAGGCGAAGCATCTTGCTGAAATGTCTTGCCAGCTGGTTGAGATGTTCGGAGGTGAGGTGCCTGAGGCTGCTGATGATTTAGAGAAACTGGCTGGAGTGGGGCGCAAGACGGCGAATGTGATTCGTGCCGTATGGTTCGGTCATGCTACGATGGCTGTGGATACGCATGTTTATCGTGTGAGCCATCGCATGGGTTTGGTTCCTCGTACTGCAGATACGCCCCGAAAAGTAGAAGATTATCTGATGAAACACATTCCCGCAGAGGATATTCCGAATGCGCATCATTGGATTCTGCTGCATGGAAGATATATTTGCAAGAGTACGAAACCGCTCTGCGATAAATGCTTTTTTAATGAATATTGCCCAAAACTATTAAAGGACAGTAAGCTTTAGAAATAGTTAATAGTTATTCAAGTTTCTCACGTAAGTTCCACACGCCCTGAAAGGGCAGAAGCTCCTAGCCCAGGGCATCGCCCTGGGTAATTACGGACGCAAACCTGTCGCCCTGTAAGGGCAAAAGCTTTAAAACTCCAGGCAAAACATAAGGCTTTTGCCCTTACAGGGCGCCTTGCTGATTGCTATTATACCCAGGGCGATGCCCTGGGCTAGGAGCTTTTGGGCTTTCAGCCCGTACTTAAACCACATGCGAAAGTTCAGTTAGTTATTAGTTAGTAGTGATTAGTTTGTTTATCACTAATCACTACTAATTAATCACTAATTAAAGTTTTATTGTTTTATTCAAGAGATAGTTATCCAGAATCACCATGGCTGCCATGGCTTCAACCACTGGCACGGCTCTTGGCAAAACGCAAGGATCATGACGGCCGCGGGCAGTCAGCGTGGTGGCATTTCCTTCCAAATCTACCGTATTCTGCTCCATCAGCAGAGTAGCAACCGGCTTAAATGCAACACGGAAATAGATATCCTGGCCATTGCTCAAACCGCCCTGTATTCCTCCGCTATGATTGCTCTTTGTTGTAATACGGGCAGCAACATCCTGATTCACAGCAGCATCTTCTGACGTCTCTGTAGCATCAGCCTTAGGGATGAAGACATCATTCTGCTCACTTCCGCGGGCAGTAACTCCGGCAAATCCCTCGCCATATTCAAAACCCTTCACGGCATTAATGCCAAGCATGGCAGCACCCAGTTGGGCATGAAGCTTGTCAAACTCAGGCTCGCCCAATCCTACCGGGCAACCCTTGATGACGCAAGTGATGATTCCGCCAATCGTATCGCCGTCAGCCTTAACCTGGGCGATGAGATCTTCCATCTCCTTCGCCTTCTGCTGGTCAGGACAGCGCACCGGATTATCTTCTATGGTGTTGAGGTCATACAGATGATAATCTTTCTCCAGTGCGATGCTGCCCACCTGTGATGTATAAGCCGTGATGCTGATGCCCAACTGTCGCAAGGCAAGTTTAGCTAAGGCTCCGCCTACGCATCGGGCAATGGTGATGCGGGCTGAAGAACGGCCGCCGCCACGATGATCGCGTACGCCATACTTCTCATGATAGGTGAAATCGGCGTGAGAAGGACGGAAGAGGCAGCGCATGTTCTCATAGTCCTGAGAATGCTGATTCAGGTTGCGCACCTCAAAACCGATAGGGGTTCCTGTTGATTTGCCTTCAAACACACCACTCAGAAACTCCACCTTGTCAGCTTCCTTTCTGGCCGTAGTGATGTGGCTCTGTCCGGGGCGTCGGCGGTTCAGCTCGCTCTGGATAAAGTCCATGTCGATTTTTATGCCTGCAGGAAATCCGTCAATAACGCCTCCTACAGCTGTTCCATGACTCTCTCCAAACGTAGTGAGAGTGAAAAGATTGCCAAATGTATTCCTCATTACCTTATATATTATAAAGGTGTTTATTACTTGTTGCAGCCGCCTTCGCAACCACCTTCACAGTTGCCATCCTTGCAGTCGCCGCCGCAGTTGTCGCAGCCACCTGAGCAGCCGCCACCTTCGCCGCTGATCATCTGAGCCATCTTGGCAATCTCCTCAGCAGTAGCCTCGCGGCTCTCGAGAATCTGACCGCAGAAGTTGAGCTTCAAGCCAGCCAATGGGTGGTTCAGGTCGCAGGTTACCTTTGTGTCGCTGATGTTCTTCACTACAGCATTGAAGTGGTTGCCATCCTCGTTCTGCAATGGGATGATAGCACCAACCTGTACGTGCTGTGCATCAAACTGGCCGTTGACGGTAAAAATCTGCTTGTCGAGCTCCAGTACGCGCTCATCATAGTGCTGTCCGTAAGCCTGCTCTGGGTCCAGCTGGAAGTCGAACTCTTCACCTTTAGCCAGGTTTACCACCTTCTCTTCGAAAGCTGGCAGGGTAACACCCATACCGCTGATGAAGATGAACGGACGCTCGTCGGTTGTGCGCTCGATGAGCATCTCCTCGCCGTTATCACCCTTAGTTACATCATACAGTGCGTATGAAACTACAATAAACTTGTTCTTGTTGTTTGTTTCCATTTCTATATTTATTTTTTATTATTTCTTTTTCTTTTCTGAATGCTTACGCTCTTTACCATCTCCATGCGCTCCAGATAGATAGGGCGCCATTTGTCGATGATGTCCTGCAGACTTTTGCTCTTCTGCGAGAGTTCAGCATATTCCTCGCCGTCGGTCAGATTCTCTTTCTTGAGATCCAGCATTCGGGCGATGAGCTGTTTCTGATGTTCCTCAGCCGCCTTGAGCTGGTTGCCCAGTTTTTCGAGACTTTCCATAAAGGCGAGTGCCTTGTCTATATGATTTTCCTGTACCATTATGCTTGTTTTATAGGTTGAATCTTCTGCAAAGGTACAAATAATAATTGGTATAAACGAAGAAAACGGGCTTTTTTTTCGATGATATTACAAAATGATAGTAAAAATGTAATATCTCTAACGTTCTGATGCCTATTCTATCATATTCTTGTTGATTTAAGTCAAGAAATAGACGAAAAACTGAAAATATCCCAAGAAATGTTTGCGTGCACAGAGAAAAGTTCGTATCTTTGCAGCGTCTTAAAGAAAAAGACTATAGGATAATGTTTAACAGAGCCGCCGTCTACGGATGTGTAAGGCTCACAAAGTAAAGAAAGGTAAAAAGATTATGAAGAAGATTATGGTATTAGCAGTAGCAATGTTCGCTATGGCAACAGCTACTTTCGCAGCAGAAGAAGAGACAAATGCAACAGCAGCTTACAACATGAACATTAAGATGTCTAGCTTGGCAGATGCTTTGAGCTTGAACATCGACCAGGTTGAGGCTGTAGCTGATGTACACAAGAACTTCACCGCAGATATGATGAACGCTGCAACAGCAACTGGTGAGGATCGTGCTGCAATGATTGACAAGGCAGTTTTGAAGGATCTCAAGTACATGCACGTTATCTTGAACAACAATCAGTATCGTAAGTACGTGATGCTTCTCAACACAACCCTTATCAACCGTGGTTTGAAGTAATCATCTTTTTATAGATGTGAAAAATAAGAGAGAGATTTAAAATAAGAATCCCAGTCGAGGTTTTATCC
>JAJWOH010000111.1:0-10822 GCA_021635485.1 Segatella copri
TCGTCATCGTAACTCATGATGAGGGCCTTGCTGCCATCACCGACCGCACCATCCATCTCAAGGATGGAATGATTGAGAAGACGGTGGAAGCAGGAGCTGCTGATAGCCAGGAAGAAACTGCAGATAACAATAAAGAAGTTTCTGCAGAAGAACCAGACTCATCCATAGATTGCATCTAAACGCCCAGAACCAACGGTCACCGGCCGAAGGGAAAGGTAAAGGGCAGAAGCTCCTAGCCCAGGGCAACACCCTGGGTAATTACGGACGCAAAAACCTGTCGCCCTGTAAGGGCAAAAGCATTTTATATTCTCGAAAATAATATGATATGGCAAAAAAGATAAAACTCGGCGATTACAATCGCCTTCGCATCGTAAAGAAAGTAGATTTCGGTCTGTATCTCGATGGTGGTGATGAGGGAGAAATTCTCCTTCCTTCCCGCTACGTACCTGAAGACGCAGGCATCGGCGACGAGCTGGATGTCTTCATCTATCTCGACCAGGAAGAGCGCCTCATAGCTACCACCGAAACCCCTTTGGCAAAGGTGGGCGATTTCGCCTATCTCGAAGTGAAATGGGTCAACGAATACGGAGCCTTTTTGGGCTGGGGGCTGATGAAGGACATCTTCTGCCCATTCCGCGAGCAGAAGAAACGTATGGTGCTCGGCAACTCCTACATCGTGCATATCCACATCGACGAGGAGAGCTATCGCATCGTTGCCTCTGCCAAGATTGAGCGTTATCTCAACGAAGACCATCCTCACTACAAGCATGGTGACGAGGTGGATCTCCTCATCTGGCAGAAGACCGATCTCGGCTTCAAGGTTATCATCGACAACCAGTATCCGGGGCTCCTCTATCAGGACCAGATTTTCCAGTACATCCATACCGGTGACAAGATGAAGGGCTACATCGGAAGAGTCCGTCCTGACGGAAAGATAGATGTCACCCTGCAGAAGACCGGCATCCAGCAGACAGCCGACTTCGCCGAGACCCTCTACCAGTATCTTCTGGACAACGACGGCGAGTGTAACCTTGGCGACAAGAGCGAGGCCGACGACATCTACGAGCGTTTCCACGTGAGCAAGAAGGTTTACAAGCGTGCCGTGGGCGATCTATACAAAAAGCGCCTCATCACCGTAAGCCCGATGAGCATCCGATTGGCGGAATAAAGCAGATTAGAACTATATATAATTAAGGTGGACATTGCTATTTTTAAAAAGCATTGTCCACCTTATTATTTATTTTGCATGATGCATTACATCCTTCTTTATTCTTCTACAACAGCATCCAATACGCTCCGCAAATTACCTATCAGATAAAACGGAAGATTGATCAACGTAAGCTCCTCTCAAGATAAGAGGCTTATGCTTTTTGTCTTGCTTCCAAGCCTCCAATTTACTGATGATATTTCGTCTAAACATATGCATTTGTTTCAAATCAGGGGCAAAGATACTACTTTTTTGTCGCAAATCAGCGGCAACAGCGTTAAAGTTTGTCGCAAATCAGGGGCAACAAGGCATTTCATTTAAAAAGGTGGCGCATCAAATTGTGCTTGATTAAAAACAGTTGCTGCCATATTTTTTTCCAGATTCCTTTTCTGCATATTATCCATTTTCACGTTTATCAAGCAAAAAGCTGATAAACTCATCGTGATATTAGAGAAGTCTTCTCAACAAATCACGAGCATCCATCGGCTTAGTCCCATTCTTCTTATGAGCTTCCATTTCATCAAGAGCACGGTTAAGACTTTCTGCCACATAGGCTTCCTGCTCTGCCTGGCTCATATAAGTTTCCTGGTAACTGTTTCCTGACTTGGAGATAGAACTGGCTAATTTTTCAGCATAGTCTTTGAGCTTGGCGACAAATTCGTCAAGCGTATATTGACCTGTAGAAGGTACTTGAAACTGAATATTAATCGTTTCCATCTTATTCCTTTCTTTTAAATTAACGCCACAAAATTAACGAAAAGAATTGGAAATGCCAAAGAAAAGAGCGACTTTCTTTAGTTTAAGATACGAAAAAGCCTTTCAGTATCAAAAATACCAAAAGGCTCTATTGTCCTATCTCGATTTCACTTCAAAAACATTCAATTTATTCCTTCAACCATAAGTTCATAAGCTGATCATCAATATAATACGCACTTTGAGAAGTAGAAACCAGATGATATTCCAGCAGTTTCTTCACGGCACTCTGCACGCTACTTGCCGAACGGAGACGATGCTTCTTCACAAAACCAGAAGAAGTAATCTGACTAGCCATTCCCTCCTTAGCAACAGCATATAGTAGTTCCTTCTGCGGAAGAGTGAGACGGGAAAGTATCTCGCTAAACTTATGATCATTATCCAATACCAAAGCATGGATAATGCCCTCTATCATCTCACAATCAGCCTCAGCCTGTGGCACAGTCTGATTAAAAGCCTCGTGCATCACCTTCTGCATATAATAGGTATTGCCACCAAAAGCCTGATACACCTGCTCTATAGCCTTCTCCTTAATCTTCTTATCAAACTTACCAAACAAGCGGATAGCAAACTCCTTGTATTTATCAAGCGGAATCACCTCCAGGTTCATCATATCAGCACTATTGTAAAAAGGATGCGCTTTCTCAGAAAACATCTTGGAGATTAGATGACGCTCGCTGCCCGAAAAGATGAAATTGGCATTGCTGCACTTCTGAATATAAGTCCTGAGAATGGCTTCCATATTTTTCTCTGGATAATAACCTATCTGCTGAAACTCGTCGATGGCAACGATGCATTTCTTATCTGCCTGCTCCAAACAGGCAAATATCTCATCCAATGTATAGAGCGGATTAGAAATATCACCCAACGAAAGATTAAACGTTGGGGTATTGGAAATCGGATCGTAACCGAAGCAGCCATTGATAGACTTCAGAGTGTTAACCACCATTCTCATCATCTTGGTTCCACGACGGGCAGCCAATTCAAATACAGCCTTTCCCAACTCGAACGCAAATTCATGGATGCTGGAAGTTCGGAGGATATCGATGGATATACAGATGAAATGGTCTTTGATGACAGAAGAATCCATGCAAAAGTCTATCAGTTTACTCTTGCCTACTCGTCTTGCAGCCATTACCACCATATTCTCGCCACCCGTTACCTTATTGATGATTCTTTCCGCTTCCTTTTCTCTGTCGCAGAAATATTCGGGCTTGATATAACCCGTTATGATAAAAGGATTCTCCATATAGCTCACCATTTTAAAATGTTACTTTCGGCTGCAAAGATAATTATTTATTTTGAATTATGCAAATTGCATAATGCAAATTGCATAATTCATATTGATTAAAAATCAGTTTATTATCGGTCTACCTTTTCGATAATCTTCATTCCCTCTTCCACTGCCTGCATGTTCAGCGGAATCAAACCATGATGGCGCTCTGGCAATGACTTGTAAAGCGCCTTGTTCAAACCATCGGTGCTCACTACTGGACAAACCTTCAGCAGACCGCCCAAAACAATCATATTGAACACCTTGGAGTTTTTCATCTCGGCAGCCTTGTCCATCGCATCGATGCGATAAATGGTGATGTCCTTGCGCTGTGGAGGATTCATCACACCATAGCCGTCATAAATCAGGATGCCGCCGGGCTTAATCTTCGGCTCAAACTTGTCGAGCGATGGCTGGTTGAGCACGATGGCTACATCATAATGGCTCAGGATAGGCGAAGAGATGCGGCTGTCGCTCACGATGACCGTCACGTTGGCTGTACCGCCACGCTGCTCTGGTCCGTAAGCAGGCATCCAGGTTACCTCCTTATCCTCCATCAGTCCTGAATAAGCCAGAATCTTTCCCATCGAGAGAACGCCCTGACCGCCAAAACCGGATATAATGATTTCTGTCTTCATTGTTCTAAACTTTTGCAAATGCCAAATTCAACATTCAACATTCAACATTCAACATTACATGTTCGTTGTATCCTTCAGGTCACCCTTAGGATACTGCTTAAACATATTCTCTTCCATCCACTTGTTAGCCTCAACAGGTGAGAGTTTCCAACCGCTGTTGCAGGTAGAAACAATCTCTACCAGGCTGGAGCCCTTGCCCTGCATGCTTGCCTCGAACGCCTTGCGGATAGCCTTCTTTGCCTTCTTGATGCTTGCCACGGTCTCCACACTCTGGCGGGTTACATAACAAGTACCCTGCAGATGGCTTGCCAACTCGGTAATATTGAGTGGATAACCATGAAGATCAGCCTCTCTACCATAAGGACAGGTAGCAGTCTTCTGACCCAACAGGGTGGTTGGAGCCATCTGTCCGCCGGTCATACCATAGATGGCATTATTGATGAAGATGATGGCGATATGCTCACCACGGTTCAGGGCGTGGATAGTTTCGCAGGTACCGATGCAAGCCAGATCACCATCGCCCTGATAAGTGAAGACAAGACGATCAGGCCACAAGCGCTTGATACCCGTAGCTACAGCAGGTGCACGACCATGAGCAGCCTCCTGCCAGTCAATATCCAAATAGCGATAAGCAAAGACAGCGCAGCCCACCGGACATACGCCTACCGTCTTATCCTCCATGCCCATCTCCTCAATAACCTCGGCAACGAGCTTATGAACTACGCCATGCGAACACCCCGGGCAATAATGCATCGGGGTATCGTTCATCAGCGTAGGCTTCTTATATACCAGATTCTCTGGTGAAATTATATCATTCATTTTATTAACTTCTTTAATGCTTCAACGATTTCCTCCGGCTCCGGTACGATACCGCCCAGACGACCAAAGTGCTCCACAGGAGTCTGACCATTCACAGCCAGTCGCACATCCTGAACCATCTGACCGGCATTGATTTCTACAACCAGAATGCCCTTCTTGGTCTTGGCGAGTTCATGAATCTCCTTTTCAGGGAAAGGCCAGAGGGTGATAGGACGGAACAATCCTACCTTGATGCCCTGCTCACGCGCACTCTCGATGCTCTTCTCGACAATACGTGCCGCACTACCGAAAGCTACGATAACATAGTCGGCGTCATCCATCTGCTCGGTTTCATAACGAACCTCGGTTTCACGGATTTTTCTGTATTTCTCCTGAAGAGCAATATTGCGCTCCTCCATCACCTCAGGCTTGAGTTCCAGAGAGGTCATGATGTTGACTGGACGACTCTTCGGACGGCCGATGGTAGCCCAAGGGCACTCCCTGGCAATCTCCTCCTCGGTACGTCGAGGCTTGACAGGAGGCAGAACCACCTTCTCCATCATCTGACCGATGACACCATCGCTCAGAATCATCGCAGGATTGCGATACTTAAAGGCAAGCGTAAAGGCGAGATCTACGAAATCAGCCATCTCCTGAACAGAAGCAGGAGCCAGCACAATCACATTATAGTCACCATTACCACCACCGCGGGTAGCCTGGAAATAATCACTCTGGGATGGCTGGATGGTACCCAGACCCGGACCGCCACGCTGCACATTGACGATAACGCCCGGAATCTCAGCACCTGCCATGTAAGAGATACCCTCTTGCATCAAAGCCACACCCGGACTTGAAGAAGTGGTAATGACACGCTTACCGGCACCGGCGCCACCATAAACCATGTTGATAGCCGCCACCTCACTCTCAGCCTGCAGAACCACCATACCCGATGTTTCCCATGGCTTGAGCAGAGCCAGCGTCTCTATAATCTCACTTTGAGGTGTGATAGGATAGCCGAAGAAGCCATCCGCACCACATCTGATACAGGCATGGGCTATCGCCTCATTGCCTTTCATTAATGTAACTTCCTGATTTGCCATTGTTTAGTCCTCCTTCTTACGATAAACAGTGATGCAGCCGTCCGGACAGACGATGGCGCACGAGGTGCAACCAACGCATGCTTCAGGTACAGCCGCCTCTACATAACGGTAACCATGCACATTAACCTTTTTCTCAGCCAATGCGATGACATGCTGAGGACAAGCCTCCACACAGAGCGAGCATCCCTTGCAACGCCCGGTGTCGACTACAATAGCCCCTTTAATCTTACTCATATTCTAATTTCTTTCTAATTATCTTTACTCTTGGAGTAAACAAAGCTCCTGCTGTCCACATGTCGGTTGTTATGGATTGTAGTAGTCTTTGCAATAGAAGCTCATGATATCATCCAGCATCTCCTTGGCTGCTACGGCAGGGCTCTCCGGATCGAGGGCAATGGCCTCCATATAGCAGTCGAGGGCACGCTTAAAGTCACCCTGCTTGCGCCAGGCGTTACCTTGCTGATAATATTCTTCTGCTGTCATTTACTCTTCTCCTTTTTAAGTTTTGCTCTGCGAAATTACTAATTTTCGGCTAAGAAAAAGAATATAAGCCTAAGATTTAAACTATATTAATGTAGTTTTTCACAAAAATGCGCACACTATAATTCAGTGTGCAATTTTTATGAAAGATGTGCATTATTTCTACTAAAATATTCTATAAAAACACTATTCGTCATTTACCGCAGTTTTTTACGGTAAATGACGAACAGTACGATTCCCCTTAACAAGAGGTAGAGAATGAAGGCCAACCACAGGGCATGATTGCCCAAAAAAGGATGCAAGCCGAAGAACAGACAGAAGAACGAAACCGAGGCTACGGCGGTGGAACAGAGCATCGACTTAGACTGGGTGATGCCTACAAAGATGCCATCGAAGACGAATGCCGACATGCCAGACAGCGGAATCAGCACAGCCCACCAGAAATACTCGCCCGATGCAGCTATCACCTGCTTATCGCTCGTGAGCAAAGAGAGGAAATTCTCGCCACCCACTATATATAATAAGGTGAAACCTACTGCCACGACTGCTCCAAAACCCATCGTTCTTCTAACCACCTCGCGGAATGCCCCCATGTTTCGGGCTCCATAATACTTGCCGCTCAACGCCTCTGCCGCATAAGCAAAACCATCCATAAAATAAGAGAAGATGGTAAAGAGCGTCATCAGCAGCGTATTCACAGCCAGCACGATGGTACTCTCCCTGGAACCTGCCGCCGTAAAAAAGAGGTTTACCGCCACCAGACAGAGGGTGCGGAGAAAGATATCCTTATTGAGCGAGAAAAACTGCTTCAGCGGTTCGGCAGCAAAGAGATGCCGGCGATAGTCATACTTGCCTAACCGGCGATAACAGATGCGATAGAACAGACATGCCATCAGGAATCCCCACCATTGGGCGATAACTGTTCCGAGCGCCACACCTTCTACCGTCATCCCGCAGACAAAAACCAGCAGCAGGGAGGCTACGATGTTCACCACATTCTGCGTCAGCGATACCATCATCGGTATACGCGTGTTCTGCATACCGATAAACCAGCCCGTAAATCCGTAGAGTCCGAGTACAGCCGGGGCTCCCCAGATACAGACATAACAGTATCTCCGTGCCAGTTCTACGACATCCGCTTCCGGCGACATCGCCCAGAGTCCGCAGGCTATCAGCCATTTCTGAAGAACGAAGAACAGCACTCCTATCCCCACACCGATACTGAGAGAGCGCACCAGGAGCCTCAGCACCTCAGCCAGATCTCTCCTTCCCAAAGCCTGCGAAGTCATTCCGCTGGTTCCCATTCTCAGAAATCCGAAAAGCCAGTAGATGACATTGAATAGCATCGACCCCACGGCAATGGCTCCGATGTAAGCCGCATCGCCGATATGCCCGACGATAGCGACATCAACCAAACCCAAAAGCGGTACCGTGATATTGGATATTATCGACGGCACCGCTAATTGTAATATTCGCGAATTCATAATTAAGTGTTGAATGTTGAATGTTGAGTGTTGAATTATAGGGCGCATGCCTAACTCAACATTCAACACTCAACATTCAACATTAAATCTTATATTTCGCCGCCTGCTCCTCAATATAGGCAGCATCGCTGAAATAGTCGATACGCATAGCCTTGCGAACCTCATCCATGGTCTGGGCTGCAAACTCGCGGGCATCCTCGCTACCCTTCTTCAGGATATTGAATACCTCAGGAATATCCTGCTCAAACTCATGACGGCGGGCACGGATTGGGTCGAGCATCTTGTTGATGACGCTGTTCAGGAACTTCTTGCAGGTGCCGTCACCGATACCACCCTTCACATATTGCTCCTTCAACTCATCCAAAGTCTTGAACTCAGGCCAGAATTCAGCGAAGTCCTCAGGAGTAGAGAATGCCTCGAGATAGGTGAACACGGCATTGCCCTCCAGATGTCCCGGCTCTTCCATGCTCATGCGTGGCTCACCGTTAGACATCTTCTTCACCTTCTTCCAAACGGTCTTCTCATCATCGCTCATGTAGATGCAGTTGCCGAGACTCTTACTCATCTTCTCCTTACCATCAGTTCCTGGAAGACGACGGCAGCAGGCAATCTCTGGAAGCAGAATCTCCGGCTCTACCAATACAGGTGCATAAGTCTGGTTAAAACGGCGAACCAGCTCGCGGGTTACCTCCAGCATAGGCTCCTGGTCCTCACCGGCAGGCACGGTTGTAGCCTTGAAAGCGGTGATGTCGGCAGCCTGACTCACAGGATAGCAGAAGAAACCGAGCGGAATGTTTGCCTCGAAGTTACGCATCTTGATCTCAGTCTTCACAGTTGGGTTACGCTGAACACGAGATACGCTGATGAGGTTCATCAGATAGGTAGTCAACTCAGCCAACTCTGGAATCATACTCTGGATATAGAGTGTACACTTCTGTGGGTCGAGGCCCGCAGAGAGATAGTCGAGAGCCACCTCTGTAATGTTCTGGCGAATCTTCTCAGGATTGTCGGCATTATCAGTCAAAGCCTGAACATCTGCCATGAAAACGAACATTCTGTCGAAGTCGCCAGCGTTCTGAAGTTGTACTCGGCGCTGCAGAGAGCCGATGTAATGACCCAGGTGAAGTTTACCTGTAGGACGGTCGCCCGTCAATATAATCTTTCCCATTTTCTTGCAATTTATTATTATTTTAGCTGCAAAGGTACAACAAAATAATGAGAATGAGGAAAAAAAGATGTAAAATTAACCAAAACCCAGAGTTTAAGAGACAAAATGCTTATCTTCTTTAATCAATTTCATCTATCTTCCTCAACTGATACCCCTCAAACTGCATAATTATCTTATGGAGTTTGGTACCTTGACGTAAGGCTTCTACTCTTGGAGCATCGGCATATCGGTTTATTTGTTCCACAGCTTGCTCCCATTGCTCTTCCGCCTTGGTTTGTCTGCCATTATCAGCCATAGCTCCAAAATCTTTCTTTGACAGCATCTTCAGTTCGATAATATAACTGTGCTTGGTATCGTAATGAGTCAAGTCTGGCAACAGGAAAAAGTCACAATATCCATGATTCAATTCCAATTCGGGCATCGTATAATAGTAACTGTTCAGATTCAAATATGCCATAAAGAAACCTTGCAGATTACGTTCACCCTCTATGCTATCTCTAACGGAAGAGACCTTGGCATAAGCCTGTGCCATAAACTCCAGCGCAGGTTTCCATTGACCATCAAAAGCCATATCGGTAAACAAAGACTTAAGACTCATTTCGTCTACCGCACAGACTTCGTCATATTGCTCCAGCAGATAGGTATAGTATTGCTTGCGAACATTATTATTTGGAATGCCAAGCACCAGCTGGTCTCCGCGTGTTCCCTTTATTGTTAACATTCCATAATAGAACAGAAGACTGATAAACATCTGTGGCTTAACCAACAATTTTGCAGGGAAACTTTCCTCAATATTACCTATTATTTCTCCATTCTCGATGATGGTACGCAGAACACCCTTACGGTCGCCATCCAGCTTATCAAGCTGCAGCAATTTCTTCATCTTGCCATAATCTGTCTTGGTATTAGGATCCACCATCAGCTTAGGAGATTCACCAGTCTCACGATAATTGCGTAAGTAATAGAATACCATATCGCTGTTGAAAACTTTACTCTGAGTTTTCAAGGCACTTTCCGAGAAACAATAGTTGTCATACCATGGTTTCATCTCTTCTATGATAGCCTCCACATCACTATCAGGACGAATCTCCCCATTCTCCTTATAATAAGTGAAGAGTTCTCTTACATCTTCGGTAGAGAAACCAAGCATTTGATTAAAGGCAGGCTTGGTAGAGATATGCCATCCTATGTTGAATCCACTGGTCAAATCATCCAGTGTAACAGGACTTACGCCTGTCATAAAGATTTTAGAGAACATTCCCTTAAACACCTTGAAAATCTCCCGATAAAAACCACTGGCATGAGTAAGAGCCGTATACACTTCCTCCCCCTGCTCATTGAGCACAACATTGGTAAAGTTGTCATACTCATCTACTATAAGATAAAGTGGAAGATTCTTTTTCTCTGCAGCAATCCCAATGGCATTCAACTTTCTGGCAGCAGTTTTTGCCTTCAACACACTTTCCACTACTCGTTCGGGATAATACTCCTGATAAGTTTCGATAAAGCTATCAATACATTCATTGCAATAGGCATTGAAGTTTTCTTCCAATTGATCTATCGAACCTCCTATCTTGGAGAAATCAAGAAACAAGACTTGATACTTTCCCTGATTTTCTGTAGGATGCGAACCTATCCAAAGGTTGCCAAACAACTTATCAAACTTATCTTTACGTTTGATGTCATAATAAGCCCTCAGCATACTGATAAACAAACTCTTGCCAAAACGGCGAGGGCGAATAAAGAACAAGGCATCAGGCTCATCCTCTAACTTAGGTATATACATGGTCTTATCGACATAATATTGATTTCTCTCAATGATGTCGATGAAGTCAGACACTCCGTAAGGTATTCTTTTAGCTCGTCCCATAATCGCTTATTTTTTAATACGTTGCAAAGGTACAACAAAATATTGAGAAAC
>JAJWOH010000269.1:0-2011 GCA_021635485.1 Segatella copri
TTGCCGACACCCTCTGTCTGGCTATTTTCATGTATGGAGGATAACTGCCTATGGCAAAAAACAAAACAGAGATTCATGTGACCACTGTATTTGACGGGGAACTGGACGCCACCGATGTGTTCGTCAGCCTGATTTCCCAGAAATACGGCAAGACAAATACGAAAGAATATCTTGCCAAAAAGAAAGATATGAAGTATAATGAAGATGAGGTTCAAAAGAGCCAGATACCGTCTGGATTGTGTGGGTAAATGGCTATGATGAACGAAATGGAATACAGAACAATCGGTAAGGCACTTGCCGGGGGCTATCGTGCGGCGGTCTATTGCAGGCTGTCAAAGGACGATGACCTGCAAGGCGAAAGTGCCAGTATCGCAAACCAGCGGGATATGCTGGAAAAATACTGCGAAAAGCAGGGATGGGAGGTTGTGGCAGTCTATCAGGACGATGGCTTCACAGGTCTTAATATGGAGCGTCCTGATTTACAGAGAATGTTGAGAGCCATTGAGCGCAGGCAAATCAACCTTGTCATCACGAAAGACCTCAGCCGACTGGGGCGTAACTATCTGCAAACCGGGCATTTGATTGAGGACTTTTTCCCAAGAAACGGTGTCCGCTATATCGCCATGAATGACGGTATCGACACCCTGCGGGATAACAACGACATCGCCCCGTTCAAGAATATCCTGAACGAGATGTACAGCAAGGATATTTCCAAGAAAGTCCATTCCTCTTATCTTCTGAAAGCGCAGAAAGGACAGTTTACCGGGTGTCTTGCCCCGTTTGGGTATCGGAAAGACCCGGAGGACAAAAACCATCTGCTCATTGACGAGGAAACCGCCCCGATTGTGCGGCTGATTTTCGGATATGCCCTAAACGGTCATGGTCCGAACTATATCCGCAGACGGCTGGAGGAAGAAAAAATCCCCTGCCCCACATGGTGGAACCGGGAACGGGGGCTTCGCAATACCCGCACCAAATGGGAAAAGAAAGACCCGGAAAACGGGCGGTATATGTGGGACTTCTCCGTTATCAAAGACCTTTTGATGAATCCCGTCTACACCGGGGCGATTGCTTCCCAGAAAAAGGACTACCGTTTCAAAATCGGCACGATTGGGGAAAAGAAGCCGGAGGACTGGATTGTGGTGGAGGGACAGCATGAACCGCTGATTGACCGCATGAGCTTTGACATTGTGCAGAACAAGCTGAAATCCCGCCAGCGTCCGGGGCAGACCAATGAAATCAGCCTGTTTGCCGGACTGATAAAATGCGGCGAGTGTGGGAAGTCGCTGACGATACGCTACACAAACGCAAAACATCCCCAGCAGATTTATTCCTGCAAGACCTACAATGCCTTTGGAAAGAACCACTGCACCCAGCACCGGATTGACTATGACACCCTTTACAGCCATGTGCTGCGGAAAATCCGGGAATGTGCCAGAGCTGCCCTGATGGACGGGGAAGCGGTTGCCGACCGCCTGACCAATACCTGTGAAGCCGAGCAGCGGGAACAGCGGGAAGCAATGGAACGCTCCCTTACAAGGGACGAGGAACGGATTGAGGTTCTGGACAAAATGGTCATGCGGCTTTATGAGGATATGATTGCAGGGCGTATCAGTGAGCAGAATTTCAACACCATGCTGGAAAAGACACAGACCGAGCAGACGGAGCTTAAAGCAAAAGTGTCCGAGGGCAGAAAGCGGCTGTCCGATGAAGTCCAGCTTGCCAATGACGCAAAACAATGGGTGGAAGCCATTCAGGAATACGCCAACATCACAGAGCTGGACGCAGCCACCCTCAACCGCTTAATCAAAGAAATCGTCGTGCATGAGCGCATTGACGAAGATAAAACAAGACACATTTCTATCGAAATTCATTTTAATCTCAAACCCATCCCGGAGGTGGAACAGGTCACTGCCTGACCTGTCCCGCCGGGACGGTTCTCTTAAAAACACCATATAGATTTTTTGTACGCCGCCGCCCGCCATCGAGCAGAGTTTTACACCTAATTGGG
>JAJWOH010000112.1:0-10802 GCA_021635485.1 Segatella copri
GCGAAGTTGTAGTCGTTGGTTATGGTCAGCAGAAGAAGGCTTCTGTCGTAGGTTCCATCACCCAGACTACTGGTGAGGTTTTGGAGCGTGCAGCTGGTGTCAGCGACGTCGGTTCAGCCTTGACAGGTAACCTCCCAGGAGTTGTTACAATCCAAGGCAATGGTATGCCTGGTGAGGAGGAACCTCAGATTATCATCCGTGGTTCTAGTTCATGGAACAATTCCGACCCTCTCGTTCTCGTTGATGGTATTGAACGTCCTCTGAGCAGCGTGGACATCTCTTCTGTGGAGAGCATCTCTGTACTGAAGGATGCTTCTGCTACTGCAGTCTATGGTGTGAAGGGAGCCAATGGTGTCATCTTGGTTACCACCAAGCGTGGTCAGGAAGGCAAGGCTAAGATTGACATTGGTTTCAATGCTACGTTGAAAGCTCCTTCTAAGTTGCCTAATAAGTACGACTCTTATGATGCGTTGATGCTTCGCAACCAAGTGGTAGAACGTGAACTGGGCATTTATCCTGAAGGTGTTTCATATCTTCGTCCTCAGTCTTTTATAGACAACTATCGAAACCAGACTACGCAGGAGCAGCGTGAACGTTATGCCAATGTGGATTGGCAGGATGCACTTTTCAAAAAGTCTGCTATGTCCTATAATGCGAACGTGAACGTGAGTGGTGGTACAAAATTCGTTAAGTACTTCGCTTCTGCTGATTTCGTGCATGAGGGTGACCTCTTCCGTGAGTATGACAATGGTCGTAACTACAACTCTGGCTATGGATACAATCGTATCAATGTTCGTAGTAACTTGGACTTTGCCATCACAAGTAGCACTACTTTGAAGGTAAATGTGGCTGGTAGCAATGGCGTAAGAAAAGCTCCTTGGAGTAACATGAGCAATAGTGAGTGGCAGATTGGTCAGCAGTGGGCTGGTGCTTATAGCATCGCCCCAGATGTGTTCTTGCCACAATATTCTGACGGCACATGGGGATTCTATCCATCTGCTTCCAATGTAAGTAACTCTGCACAGAATCTTGCTATCGGTGGTACAGCACAGGCTACAACCACTCGTATCAATACAGACTTTACCCTTGAGCAGAAATTGGATTTCATAACCAAAGGCTTGAATTTCCGTGGTACTATCTCTTGGGATAATGTTTTTGTTGAGACAGGACGAGGTATCAATGACTTGAATAATGAAGCCCAGACTAAGTATATTGATCCTGAAACAGGTCAGGTTACTTATGGTAAAGAACTTGAGGGACAGAATAAGTTTGATTGGCAGCAAGGTGTGAACTGGTCAACGGAAGGTGGTTCTGTAGATAATAACCAGACTGTTCGCAACCTCTACTATCAGTTGCAGCTCAACTGGGCTCGCAAGTTTGGACAGCATGATGTGTCTGCCATGGGCTTGTTCTCACGTCAGGAGAATGCACGTGGTAGTGTGATGCCAACTTACCGTGAGGACTGGGCATTCCGTGCTACCTATAGCTATGCAGGTCGTTATAACATCGAGTATAATGGCGCCTATAACGGATCAGAAAAGTTCAGCAAGGACAATCGTTTTGCCTTCTTCAATTCAGGTGCTATCGGATGGACCATTACTGAGGAAAACTTCATGAAGTCTCTTCGTGACAAGCACATCATCGATATGTTGAAGTTCCGTGCTTCCTACGGTGAGATTGGTGATGACAACCTAGGTCCAGACCCATTTGATTCTACTCGTCGCTGGTTGTATATGAGTCAGTGGGCGTATGGCGGCAAGACTACGATGGATCTCGACCATACAGAGAGCATCTATACATGGTATCGACAGAACACTCTTGGAAATGATAATGTGAAATGGGAAACAGTTAAGAAAACCAACTTCGGTATTGATTATGGTTTCTTGGGAGGCTTGATTACTGGTTCTTTGGATTTCTTCTGTGATCGTCGTAATGACATCTTGATTTTCGGCTCCAACCGTTCCGTTCCTTCTTATTTCGGAACGACAGCACCTACTATTAATAAAGGTAAGGTTCGTACTAGTGGTTACGAGTGGGAATTGAAACTTAATAAGGTGTTTGCTAATGGCTTGCGACTCTGGGGTAATTTCAATATGACCCATGCCAAGAATAAGGTAATTTTGAAGGATGATGCCATCCTTACTCCAAATTATCAAAAGGAGGCAGGATTTGCCATGAATCAGTATCACTCTTATATAGATAAGGGCTTTATCAATAATATTGATGATTTGATAGGTTCTCCGGCGCACGACTCCAATGACAATCATCGTTTGGTTGGTGACTATTACATTGTTGATTTCAATGGTGATGGTGTTGTTGATAGCAAGGACTCGGCTCCTGTAGGTTATAGCAGTAGTCCGCAGAACACCTATAATGCTACTATTGGTTTCGAATGGAAGGGGTTCTCTGCTTTCGCTCAGTTCTATGGAGTAACTAATGTGACCCGTGACGTAGGATTGGGAAGTTTTGGTAATAAGCTTGATAATGTTTATGATATTGGTACTTGGTGGAATAAGAATCAAACCAATGCAGAATGTGTCCTCCCTCGTTGGGGTGCCACTGCTTCAAGTTACTCCGATGGTACACAATATATGTATGATGGCTCTTACATTCGTTTGAAGAATGTCGAGATTGCTTATACCTGGACCAAGGGTTGGATTAAGGCATTAGGCGTAAACTACCTCAAGATTTACTTGAATGGTAATAACCTCTGGCTCTGGACTCGTATGCCTGATGACCGTGAGGCAAACCTCGGTGGTGGTGGCTGGTTGGGAGCATACCCTACGGTTCGCCGCTTCAACTTAGGTGTTAAATTCTCATTGTAATTATTAAAAAAAATATTCAGATGAAAAATAAGATAAAGACATTATTGTTGACGGGATGCGTCTCGCTGGCTCTCGGTACTTCGCTGAGTTCTTGTCAAGACTACTTGGACAAGGAGCCAGACTCAACAGTTTCTGCAGACGATGCCTTTGCCAATTTCCGTAATTTCCAAGGTTTCGTTGAGGAAATATACAACTGTATCCCTGATAAAGAGAAATGTAACTATTGTCCTTCATGGAACTGGGGTGATGATGAAATCTTCAATCCTGAGGCTGATAATAGAATGACCCATCAGGTTGATTTAGGTAACTTCCGTGCATGGGAATCTACTGGTAACTGGTTAAAGCGTGATGGTGCTTCTACTTCCACTAATAAGTTCGACCACGGTATTTGGAACCATGCGTGGTATTGCATCAGAAAATGTAATCTCGGTTTACAGAATATCGACAAGTTTGTGACTGGAAGTGCTGAAGAGAAAAAACTGATAGAGGGTCAGCTCTATTTCTTCCGTGCATGGTGGCATGAGGAAATGATGCAGTATTTTGGTGGTATGCCTTATGTGGATACTTATCTCGATGCCAATGCCGAGCTGAATTTGCCACGCCTTTCTTATCAGGAATGCGCTGATAAAGCGGCAGCAGATTTCCGCAAGGCTGCCGATTTGTTGCCTATTAATTGGGATAAGACTTCTGCAGGTGCTGCCACACAAGGTAAGAATGATCTTCGCATCAATAAGATCATGGCTCTTGGTTATCTTGGTAAAACCTATCTTTGGGCTGCTAGTCCTTTGATGAAGAATGGTGCGCAGACTGGTGCCAGCAAGAATGGCAAGACTTATGATTATGATCAGGAATATGCTAAGAAGGCAGCTGAGGCTTTTGGTGAACTGCTCTCTCTTGTAGAAGCTGGTCAGACACAATATGCATTGGCAGAGTTTAAGTACAAAGACATCTACAATCATGAGAAATCTGATGATGCCAATAGCTGTTTTTCTGATATATTCTATACCAAGAAGCAGAACTGGAAAATGCCTGGAACGGTTGAAGCTATCTTCCGTGGTCCATCTCCTGATTTTAATGGCTCTAACTGGAACACCTCTAAGGTCTTTGGCCCTAAGGTACAGAAAGTAGTTGCTCATGATAATGTCATTCACCAACCTACGGCCAACCTTGTAGAGGCTTATGGAATGGCTAACGGAGAACCAATCTATTTGGTTGAGAATGGTCAGTATGTACTCAATCCAAAGTCTGGTTTCGACCCTAAGCATCCTTTCAAAAATCGTGATCCCCGTTTCTACCACGATATCGTCTTTGATGGTTTTAAGTATTTGAACGGATCACCTGGTCAGTATGCAGATTTACAGTATTGCCAATTATATACGGGTGGTAATATGCGCCCTATAGAAAATGCAAGCCGTACGGGTTATTTCATTCAGAAGTTGGTGCCTCATACTTGTAATGAAGTGGATAAAGATTACGACTGGGGTGCAGCTTTCCACTGCTATTTGCCATATATGCGTCTTGCAGACATATACTTGATGTATGCAGAGGCTTGTGCTGCATTCGGTGGTGCTACTGGCAAGTCTTCAAACTTTGGTAAGACCGCAGAAGATGCAATTAATACACTTCGCGACCGTTGTGGTGCTGGTCATGTTGCTCCAGAATTTGTTGCAGACAACCATAAGTTCATGGACGAGGTCCGTCGTGAGCGTGAGGTAGAACTTTCTTTCGAAGGATTCCGTTTTTGTGACTTGCAGCGTTGGTTGCTTCTGACAGAGGCACCATATAATCAAAAATTCTCACAGGAGTTTGACCGTGTGGAAAGTGCAGACTTCTATAAGAATCATGATCCTAAGGACGCTGAGGTTGCCAATTATCGCAGAGAGTTGATATTGACTCGTAATTTCACTACCAAGCACTATTGGTTCCCATTGCCAATCAAGGAGACTCAGCTCTATCCAGAGTTTAATCAAAATCCTGGCTGGTAAGGTTTAAAATTATAAATTAGTAATACTAAATGAATAATGATAGTATGAATTCAAGATTCAAATCATATAATTATAAGCTTTTTGTAGCAAGTCTCGTGGCTTTGGCTCCTCTTGGTGCCAATGCCAAGACTGCACAGACAAGCGAATCCGATACAGCCAGTGCCGACAAGGAGATGGTTCAGGTGGCTTACCGAAAGGTAGCCAAGGATGACATCTTGGGCGGTGTGTCTGTAGTCGATGTAGAGAACTTGATGAAGAAGAATTACCATACTTATAGCCTCGACAATATGCAAGGTTATGTAGGTGGTTGGAATGGCAATTCTCTCTGGGGTATGGATGCCGACAACGCTGGTTATCTCGTCTTGGTAGATGGTGTGCCTCGTGAAGCTAATAACGTTCAACCAAGTGAGATTGCACAGATTTCTTTCCTCAAGGGTGCGCAGGCTGTGGTGCTCTATGGTAGCAAGGCTGCCAAGGGTGCTGTAGTCATAACCACCAAGCGTGGTCATAATGACGGCTTGAAGGTCGAGGTGCAGGCTAATGCAGGTTTGAATGTAGCAAAGTCTTATCCTGAGTATCTTAGCAGTGCAGAGTATATGACTCTCTATAACGAGGCTCGTCGTAATGATGGTCTGTCTGAGCTTTATTCTGCTGAGGACATCTATAATCATGGAGCAGGTTTGAACCCTTATCGTTATCCTAATCTCGATTTCTATTCTTCTGATTATCTCAGAAAGATGAACAGCCGTTATGAGGCTACTGCAGAAATCAGCGGTGGTGGTAAGCGAGCTCATTTCTATAGCAATATCAACTATTATCGCCAGGGCGATTATTTCAAGTTTGGTGAGGCTAAGAATAATAATACCCAGCGCTTCAGCGTTCGTGGTAATGTGGATATAGACATTACTGATGATATTAAGGCTTGGGTCAACTCCAGTGCAACCTTCTATGATTCTCATTCTGCAAAGGGTAATTACTGGGAAGCTGCTTCTACTTGGCGTCCTAATTTTCCACAGAATGCAGCTCCTCTTATCTCCACAGATATGATAGCCCCTAATGCTAAGGCTGCTTGGGACTTGATGAGCGTTGCGAAGTTGGTTGATGGCAAATACTTCCTTGCTGGTACTCAGGCAAACTCCTCCAATGTTTTTGCTGATATCTATTCTGCAGGAAGTAGTAAATTTACTAGTCGTCAATTCCAGTTTGATACGGGTGTCAATATCAACTTGCACAAGGTGTTGAAGGGCTTGTCTTTCGAGACTCATTTCGCAGTTGACTATGCCACCTCTTATAATACTTCTTTCGATAATAGCTATGCTGTTTATATCCCAACATGGGCTAACGTTGATGGCAAGGATATGATTGTCGCATTGAAGAAGGAAGGTGAGGATAAAAAGTCTGGCAACCAGAACATCAGCGGAAGTACAGATAACCAGACCATGTTTTTCTCTGGTCAGTTCAACTACAACAATACTTTCAACAAGGTTCACAATCTGTCGGCAATGTTGATAGCTTCTGGCTTCCAGCAGTCGAAGTCTGGACAGTATCATAAGAACTCTAGTGCCAATCTTGCATTCGATGCTTCTTACAATTATGCCCAGAAGTATTACGCAGATTTTGGATTAGCTGCCATTCACTCTGCCCAGTTGGCTCCAGGTCATCGTGAGGCTCTCTCACCATCACTTTCTTTGGGTTGGAGACTCAAGAATGAGTCTTTCTTGAAGAATTCCAAGGTGGTAGATGACATGATGATTAGTGTATCAGGTAGTATTATCAATGAGGATATTGATATAGCAAATGGTGACAATCGCTACTATCTCTATCAGAGTATTTGGAGTTCTGATTACGGCTATGGATGGTATGATGGATCTAGCGATAAATACACCTATTCAAAAAGAGGTGAGAACAAAGACCTTGATTTTATCAAGCGCAAAGAGTTGTCTCTGAATTTCAAGACATCCCTGTGGCAGAAATTGGTGACATTGGATGCAAGTTTCTTCATCAATTCGATGGAGGGTTATCTCATCTCTTCGCCAACATTCTATCCATCTCATTTGAATACTGGTTATCCAGCGGCTTCGTTTATGCCTGTACTGAATTACAACAATAATCGTAGAGTAGGATTTGATTTCGCAGCCAACTTCAATAAGAAGGTAGGTGATGTGGATCTCTCACTTGGTGTGACAGGTACTTACTATACAACCAAGGCTACCAAACGAGATGAGAACAACGTAGAGCAGTATCAGAACAGACAAGGAAAGGCACTTGATGGCATTTGGGGTTACAAGAGCGCAGGTCTCTTCCAAAGCGAGGAGGAAATCAAAACTTCTCCAGACCAAAGCTATTTTGGTGGAACAGTTAAACCTGGTGACATCAAGTATGTGGATGTAAATGGTGATAATAAAATTGACCAATACGACCAAGTCTTCTTGGGTAAGGGTGGTTGGTATGGAGCACCATTCACGCTTGGTGTCAATCTTACAGCTAAGTGGAAGAACTTTACCTTCTTCGCTCTTGGTACCGGTAACTTCGGTGCTTGGGGAGTCAAGAATAATTCTTATTGGTGGGTAAAGGGCGATAGCAAATATTCTGCTGTAGTTCGTAACCGATGGACAGAGGAAACCAAAGAGACTGCAACCTATCCTCGTTTGACATCTCTTGATGGTAACAACAACTTCCAGACATCAGACTTCTGGATGTACAAGACGGATGCTTTCCGCTTGGCTAAGGTCCAGATAACTTACGACTTGCCTAGTACTTTGTTCCAAAAGACATGGCTTAAGGGGTTGTCGGCATACGTAAGCGGAGCTAACTTGCTTACCATTTCAGGAGAGCGCGAAGTCTTAGAGATGAACGTTGGGTCTGCGCCTCAGACACGCTATTATAATATAGGTGTAAAGGCAACATTCTAATCATTTTAAAATGTAGAAAGAAATGAAAGTAAAAAATATATTTATATTAGCAGCAATGTCGCTTACCTTGGTTTCTTGCTCAGATCTCTTCGAGCCTGCAGAGGAAAACAACCGTGGCTTGGATGAGATTTACAATGAGCCAACATACGCTCAGGGACTATTGGGATATGGTTATGCGATGCTTCCTTACAATACCAAGAGTGTTACTGATATTGCTACAGATGACGCTGTAAGCAATGACTTGACAAATAGCTTTCTCAAGATGGCTACAGGTTCTTGGACTGCTAATAGCGATCCTATGTCTAAATGGACAAATGGTCGTGCTAGTATCCAATATCTCAATATCTTCCTTCAGGAGGTAGATAAGGTAAACTGGGCAAAGGACGAGAATGCCCGTAAGATGTATTGTGATAGCCGTAAAGGTGAAGCTTATGCTTTGAGAGCTCTCAACTTGTATTATCTTTTGATGAATCATGGTGGATGGACAGCCGATGGCAAACTGCTTGGCGTTCCTAATTTGACAGAACCAGAGACTTCTACTGATGATTTCAACAAGCCACGTAATACATTCCAAGAGTGCTTGGATCAAATCTATAGCGATTTGGACGAGGCTGCCAAGCTTCTCCCTCTTGATTACAATGATTTGACTAATGATAACGATGTTCCTGCCAAGTATAAGGAAATCGGAGTAAAGACCGCAGGAGACTACAACCGTGTGTTTGGTTCCATTATGCGTGGTCGTATCAGCGGTCGTATCGCTGAGGCTATTCGCTCACAGGTATCTTTGCTTGCAGCTAGTCCTGCTTTCTCTGAAGGTACAAACGTGGATTATGCTAAGGCTGCTGACGATGCAGCTACCGTTCTTGACCGTATCAATGGTGTGAATGGATTGTCTGCTACAGGTAATAATTGGTTTATGCAAACCAGGGAAATCGATGCGCTTGGCTCAGGTGCTTGTCCTGCTGAAATTCTTTGGCGTGGCAGTCGTACCAATGGTGCTGATGACTGGGATCTTGGTCTGAACCAAGAGTCTGATAATTTCCCTCCGTCTCTTTATGGTAAGGGTAGAATCAACCCAACTCAGAATCTGGTCGATGCATTCCCTGCTGTAAATGGTTATCCTATCACCGATGATCGTTCAGAGTATGATAAGTCGAATCCTTACAGCAATCGAGATCCTCGTCTTGACCTTTATATCATTCATGATGGTAGTACTTATAAGGGAAAGACCATTCATACAGACATTACGACGGCTAATAACAATGATGGTTTGAATAAGATTTCCAATTCTACTCGTACAGGCTATTACATGAAAAAGCTGTTGCGTGAGGATTGTAATCCTGACCCTAATGCAAAGAATGCTCAGTATCATTATCCTGTGTATATTCGCTATACTGAGATATTCCTCGATTACGCTGAGGCTGCCAACGAGGCTTGGGGACCAAAGGGTAAGGGAACTCACAACTACTCAGCTTACGATGTAATCAAGGCAATCCGTGAGCGTGCCGGAATTGGCGAGTTTGGCGAGGATCCATACTTGGATGAGTGCGCTGGTAGCAAAGAGAAAATGCGTGAGTTGATTCGAAACGAGCGTCGTTTGGAACTTTGTTTTGAAAATAAGCGCTTTAATGACCTTCGCCGTTGGAAAGCTCCTCTAAATGAGGCTGCGCGTGGTGTAGAAATCACTTCAGAGGCTGGTGTTCCATCATACAAAGAAATGAAGGTTGAGGATCGCAGCTATAAAGATTACATGTATTACGGTCCTATACCACAGAGCGAAATATTGAAGTGGAGCAACTTGCAGCAGAATAAGGGCTGGGAAGTAAAAAAATAACGACTAATATTTAAAATGATGAAAACAATGAAGATAAGCAAATATTTGTCCATGACTGCATTGGGAATCTTGGCTTTAGGCTTTAACTCTTGTGAGAATGGCAACCAAGAATTTCCTGATTATGAGGGCGGTACTACTGTATATTATCCTTATCAGTATATCGAACGTTCTGTAGTTTTAGGCAATGATGAGAATCGCGATAATACGGATGATAACAATCATGTATTGTATATCGTATCTACAATGGGTGGAGCATATAATGGAAAAAACATCACATTGAATGTAGATGTTGATAATTCATTGTGTGACAATCTGTATTTTGAGGATGGAGTCACTCCTGTAAAGCCAATGCCTAGCAATTATTATACAATTCCTACCAAGACGGTTGCGTATAATGGGAAATTGCAGGGACGTCTTCAGGTTAAGTTGGAGGATGCTTTTTTTGCTGACCCAGATTGTGCAAAGAATACATATGTAATCCCAGTTCGCATCAAGGATATGGTGGGAGCCGATTCTATTCTTTCGGGTTCTCCTGCCGTTGCAGGTACAACTCCTGTTCGTACTGATGCTTCAGCTTGGTTTATTGTTCCTAAGGATTATATCCTTTATTGCGTTAAGTTTATGAATCCATGGGATGGCTTTTATTTCCGTAGAGGAACTGACAAGATTACAGTGAATGGACAAACTCATGAGGTAAAGCGTGAAGGTGCAACTATTGAAAAGGATGAAGTGAGTCGAATTACAACCAAGAGTTTGAAGGAATGTAATTTCGTAGCCTCTGTAAGTAAAGCTGACGGCTCAAAGGTCACTTGCAACTTGAAACTTACGTTCGATGATAATGGTAATTGTACCGTTTCTTCTGATACAGAGGGCATGACTGCTTCTGGTACAGGTAAGTTTGTAGAAAAGGGAGCAAAGTTGGCTTGGGGTAACAAGGATCGTGACATCCTGACTCTCAATTACAAGGTTGATTTCGGTTCAGGCATTGTTTTGGAAACATCCGATCAGTTTGTTGCCCAGACTCGTGGTAACACCAATGGTATTGTTCAATTCAGTCCTCAGTATATCAGGAAGTAATATTCTTGATAGATAAGTGTCATTCTAATAATTTGATTATTATGAAATTGAAAAATATTAATTTAGGTTTAGGCTTGATGGCTCTCTTGGCTTTGTCTTCTTGTGCTGATGACAAGTTCTCGGAGTACAGAACTGATATGACCAAGAATTTGAAGGAATATCAGTATCT
>JAJWOH010000270.1:0-1990 GCA_021635485.1 Segatella copri
AGGTCGTAGTAGCGGTGGCAAGTGATGTTGTCGGCTTTCACGAAGATATTGTATTTCTTCTCGTCCCACATCAGTTTGCAATCCACCTTGGTGTATGGATGATAGCCATTCATTCTCTGCTGCCATCTTACGCTCCACGATGCTGAAAGCTTGCTCCATATCTGATGATCCAAACCGAATACAGCCTTGTGCTTCAGATACTCCAATGCATAGAGTGATTTCAGAATGTTGGTCTCGGTCTTATGATCCTGATAGATGTAAGCATAACCCAACTTGATGCGGGTGATGAAACTGTTTGGTACCAACTCTCTCATATAGATGGTTGCATCGACATTGTAGCCCATATTGTTGAGCTTTCCGATGTTCATCACGTGATACTTATGGTCAGCCAATTCCGTTTCAGAAGTCTGAACCCAGTCTATCATGTTGGTGCCGTGAGCATAGAATCCGCTCACGGTTGCGGCAAAACCAGCCTGGCGATACTGGGTTCCTATCTTGAAGGTTGAGTTCTTCTCTGGGCTCAGGGTGAGGTCGCCCTGCTGTACCGAATTACTTATGTATAAGTCGGTGTAGGTTGGCATTCTCAAAGCCTTGTTCCAGGAAGCGTAGAACTTCCAGTTGTCGTTAGGACGATAACTCATATCCACACCAGGATAGAAGCGGAAGTCGTTGTCAAGACCTGTATTCTTGTTTGCCAAGACACCAGCAGACAAGGTGAAACCGCCGAAGATGAAGTTGTGCTCCAACATGATGTTTGTATTGGTGCGCTCTCCCTTTCGGGTATATTGACGGTCAGAACCCGAGATATCCTTATAGTCTTTCTCTGCGAGTTCCTCGCCCAATGCAGTAGAGTAGATGCACTCCTTGCTGATGTCGAAACCCACTGCGGTCTTACCCAAAGCCCAAGCCACGTTGGCATTCAGTCCACCACCATAAACATCTAGGTCGTGATAGTTCTCGCCTATCTGAGTTCCACGAATCAACTGATAGTGATCCTTGAATTTGTTATAATAGAATTGAGGTGCAATCTCCCAGGTTTTCTCCTGGTTGTGCAGACTCAGATTGAGCGAAGCCAGACCGTGGTCTGTCTTCTCATATTGATTGTTATATTTGGCGCTGTAGAAAGTATTGGCACCATAGCTCTGGCTAGCAATACCCAACTGGGCGATGATGTCGAAACGCTGGTCGTAAGAGAAAGAGAGATTGCCGTAGCCCTGCCCCTTCTCGAAGTCGCTGTTCTCCGTGCCGCCATCCGAGCGCTTGTAGCCTCCGCTTACAGAATAAGCCTGAGTCCACTTGCCCGTTTCAAAAGCCGTCTGAATACGTCCCTGTGCTCCGAAACTTCCAAAGCTTCCGCCTTCTACATTTGCAGATACCCACTCACTCTTAGCCTTCTTGGTTACGATGTTGATGGCACCATTGAAGGCTGAAGTTCCGAATAAGCGCGATGCTGCCCCCTCGAGCACTTCGATGTGGTCGATGTCGGCAAGAGCTACAGGAAAATCAGAAGCATTGTGACCAGTCTGTGGATTGGAAATGTTGACGCCATTCAAGAGAATGGTAATCTGGTCGAAGGTTCCACCATTGATGGAGATATCCGTCTGAACACCAAAGCCACCACGCTGACGGACATCCACGCCGGTAGCTAATTTCAATACATCGTTGATAGTCTGCGCAGCCGCACGATGAATATCGTCGCGGGTAATGACAGACACAATCTTAGGTGACTGCTCTACAGTCATCGGCGCACGAGATCCGGTAACGCTCACCGCATCTAGCTCGTAAGCCTTTCCGCCCTTGTAGAGGGTAGAATCAACCTTGGCTCCCTCTGTGCTTACGCCTGCAGCCTTGGCATGGCTCAGGGTAGCAACGCTGAGAGCACCAACAAGAACCTCTCTTCCCAAAACTGCGAAGAGTGAGTAATTCTTGTTAGAGAATCGGTTGAACTTCAAGCTGTTGCGCTTGTTGAAAATTGTTTTGTACATTAAAT
>JAJWOH010000113.1:0-10665 GCA_021635485.1 Segatella copri
TTTAATAACATTTTGCGAATGATTTGTCGGATATATCAGAAAAATGAGTTAACTTTGCACTCAAAATATAAATAATATAAAAGAAAGGTTCATACAAGATGGAACAGAAATTATTGATCTATAACACTCTCACACGTACGAAAGAGAGATTCACTCCGCTCCACGCTCCTAACGTGGGCATGTATGTTTGTGGCCCTACCGTGTATGGCGATCCGCATCTCGGTCATGCACGACCAGCCATCACATTCGATATACTCTTCCGCTATCTCAAGCACCTGGGCTATAAGGTTCGCTACGTTAGAAACATTACTGACGTGGGCCACCTGGAGCACGATGCAGATGAAGGCGATGACAAGATTGAGAAGAAGGCTCGCCTGGAGCAGTTGGAGCCAATGGAAATTGCGCAGTACTACACCAACCGCTACCACGATGCCATGGAGGCGCTGAACGTACTCCCTCCTAGCATTGAGCCTCATGCCACAGGCCATATCATTGAACAGGAGAAACTGGTTCAGGAAATTCTAGACAATGGTTATGCCTACGAGAGTAACGGCTCTATCTACTTCGACATCGAGAAGTATAACAAGGATCATAAGTACGGTATCCTCTCCGGACGTAACCTGGAGAACGTAATCAACGAGAGCCGCGAGCTGGCTGGTATCGGCGAGAAGAAGAACCAGGCTGACTTCGCCCTCTGGAAGAAGGCTTCACCTGAGCATATCATGCGCTGGCCTAGTCCTTGGAGCGATGGTTTCCCAGGCTGGCACTGCGAGTGTACTGCGATGGGCCGCAAGTACTTGGGCAGCCACTTCGATATTCACGGTGGCGGCATGGATTTGATTTTCCCTCATCACGAGTGCGAGATTGCTCAGGCTGTGGCTTCTCAGGGCGACCAGATGGTTCGTTACTGGATGCACAACAATATGATTACCATCAACGGTCAGAAGATGGGTAAGAGTCTTGGCAACTTCATCACTTTGGAGCAGTTCTTCACTGGCAATCACGACAGTTTGGAGCAGGCTTATTCGCCAATGACCATCCGTTTCTTCATCCTCTCTGCCCACTACCGCAGCACCGTAGATTTCTCTAACGATGCATTGAAGGCCAGCCAGAAGGGATTGGAGCGCCTGATGAATGGTTTGAACGACCTGGAGCGTGTGCCTGTGGCTAAGCAGAGCGATGAGCAGGTGAAGAAGTTTGTAAGCGAGTTGCGCCAGCGCTGCTACGATGCGATGAACGATGACTTCCAGACTCAGCTCGTTATCAGCTATCTCTTCGAGGCTTGCCACGTAATCAACACAGCCCTCGACCATAAGGCAAACATCTCTGCTGAAGACCTGAAGGAGCTTTCAGACACCATGCATCTCTTCACCTTCGACCTGCTCGGTCTGAAGAGTGAGAAGGGAGCCAACAATGATGCTCGTGAAGAGGCTTATGGCAAGGTAGTGGATATGGTTCTCAACCTGCGTGCCAAGGCTAAGGCTGATAAGGATTGGGCTACCAGCGACCAGATTCGCGATGCCCTGGCTGAAGCCGGCTTCGAGGTAAAGGACACCAAAGATGGTGTTACCTGGAAACTGAACAAATAATATTTAAAAAGAGGGTGCATCATCAACTTATGACGCACCCTCTCTTTTTATTTTTGTACTGCTGCAGAATCTTTCTTCCTTGCAGCAAGTGAATCTTTCTGTCTGCCAGATATAGAATCCCGCAACATCTTGTCTTTCTTATTCTTATATTCCTTATACTCTTTTTCGTAATAATGGGCATAGTTGGCGAAAGGCTCTGTCGTTACCTCGTCGCTTGATGCCGTATAGGTATTTCCGTATGGATCGGATGCCTTGATGATGATTCTGGCATTCGGATTCCTAGGAGTATAATAATAAAGGTGGTTCATGATGAGATAACCATTCCCCTTGCTCACGAAACGATAGGATACACTCTCGCTATACTTATGATGATAGCCTGCGGCAAAGGCATCCTGCCCCTTTCCGCTGAGGCGCCCCATCAGATATTCTTTGCCATCCTCTACGGCTACAACTCGCCAATGACTGGTAGCATTGAAGACATTGGCTACCAGGATATTCCTGTTGTTTGCCAACTGCCAATCCTTAGAGTATTTCTCGCCGTTGAAATCGGTCTGCGCACGGAACAAGGTCATCTGCTTGCTCTTATCCCAGAAAGTTCCCTTGTAATAGCAGTTGCTGATGCTGGTACCCACAAAACTGTATACATAATATCCGTTCGGGGTACCGCAGATGTTGATGTTCGACTGCCAGATATTGCCACAGGCGGCAGCATGACAATGCTCCATCACATCCTCTCCCTCATAGTTGATTTCGTGGTTGCAGGCAAAATGAGTATGTCCGCAGAAGAGTTCGTAACCGCCCTTAAACTGTTTCAGCAAAGAAAGCAGGAGCGAGAGACGAGAAGAAGAATAGTGTCCCTCTTCATGGGCATTGGTCAGCGGCTTCGCCTTGCTGAAAGGCGCATTACCAAAGGTGAATGGGATATGATAACAGAGTACCACCTTCATATCCTTAGGCGTAAGGGCGAGATCCTGCTTCAGCCACTTCACCTGGCGCTCACGTAATTCTCCAGGAGAATAATAAGACATGCCGCGATGGAAGAAGCAGTTGTTGATGCAGACATAATGCACATCGCCACGGTTGAAGGAAAAATCGGTAGGACCGAAATTCTCTTCCCATTTCCTGCAGTAGAGCGCCTTGCCATCCTGGTCGTGATTGCCGATGACGGAGAAAAGACGCATCTCTGAAGAGCCCAATGCCTGGCGTATCTGACGCTCCAGTTTGGCGTTGTAACCGCCATAATACTGCACATCATCGCCCATGCTGAGCCCGTAGACCGGTGTTCCGGCTGGCAGCGAACTGATGGTCTGCCTGATGTCCGCCATCGTCTGGGTAGTGAATCTTTCTACATCGCTCTTCTTGATGGGATTATCATCCGGAGAAGTATAGTAAGGGCTGTAGGCATTGGTAACCTGCGGGTCGCCGATGACAATCATCTTATAGTGAATCTCCTTGCCGCCCGGCAGTCGGGTGAGGGTGAAGTTATAGGTTTTCTTCCCCTTGGATACCTTTTGGTAGAAGAAAGCCGTGCGATCGGTCTTAGAATGGGTAGGGACCTCGCAATCAGCTGGAACAGAATAGTATATGAATTTTGCCAGGCTGTCTCGCTTCATCTTATATCTGCCCTGTGCATCGGTTTTCACACAGTTGAATCCATCGCTCACGATGACGCCAGCCACTCCCTTTCCTTCCTTATCTCTTAAAGTTCCGGAAATATTGAAATCCATCTTCTTCACAGTTTTCTTCTTCAGCGTATCAGCAGGCTGTGGTTTGAGATGGAGAACCGGTGGAGTTTTCACCAGGTTCTTTATCTGTTTCTTGGGGTAGAGCAGGTGCAAGGTGATGCCTATTGCTACGAGCGCGCAGCAAGCAACCGACAGAACCCCTATGTATAATTGTTTCTTTTTCATGAGTACAAAAGTACGGCTTTATTATGGTAATGCAGCATATATTCATTTAAAAAACTCTAAATATTACCTTAGGGTAACTTACCTTAGGGTAATATTTCGTAACTTTGTACCAAATTACTAGGAATATGGCAAAATATCTATCACCATTTCAATTTGGTACATTAGCCACCAATGAGAATTTTATCGACAGACAGGAAGACAGGGCTTTGCTCAAGCAATTACTGTCCTCCCATATCAACGTGATGCTGATTTCACCACGCCGATGGGGTAAATCATCGCTAGTGAAAAGGGCGATGAGCGAATTGGCTGGTGAGGATAATAACGTAAGAATCTGTTATATCGATGCCTTCAGCATCGGCTCTGAATCTGAATTTTATCGCACTTTTGCCAGTCAGGTTATAGCTTGTGCTTCCTCTAAAATGGAACGGTGGATAGAGGATGCAAAGAAATTCCTGACAGGCGTGATACCGCAGGTTGTAGTAAGCGACCAGGTGACCGACTTCATGGCTTTTGACCTGAAGTTTGTGCCACAGGAGCGTGATAAGATGGCGATTCTCCAACTGCCTGAGTTGCTGGCAAAGGAAAAGGGCATCAGGATTATCGTCTGCATAGACGAGTTCCAGCAGTTGGCTAATCTTCCTGAGTATAAGGATATGGAGGGAAAGATGCGTTCGGTATGGCAGCAACAGCAGCTTACCTCTTACTGCCTCTACGGCAGCAAGCGAAACATGATGCTCAATATCTTCAACAATTCCAATAGTCCTTTTTATCGCTTCGGCCAAGTGATTTTCATGCAGAAGATAGCTAAGGAGCATTGGATTCCATTCATTCTGTCATCTTTCGAGAAGACAGGAAAGTCAATCTCTGCAGAGATGGCCGAGCGGATCTGTGATGCCGTGGCGTGCCATTCCTGGTATCTCCAGCAGTTGTGCTATTTTATCTGGAGTTTCACGGTTTCGGAAGTGACGGAAGATATATATCATCTGGGATTGAAACAGGTACTCAACATCAATACCCCGATGTTTCAGAATGATACGGAGAATCTCAGTTCCACCCAGATAGAGATGCTTAAGGCTATAGCCAATGGCGAACAGCATTTCTCTTCGCAAGCCGTGAAACAAATCTATAATCTTGGTAATCCGAATACGATTGTCAAGAACAGGAAAACGCTCCAGAACAAAGATATTATCGAAAAGCAAAACGATGCTTTTGTCTTTGTTGACCCGATATACCGGCTGTGGTTTAAGGAGGAGTATTGTAGATAGAAACTATGTAAATTTAAAGAAATAATATAAGGAGAAAAAAGATAATGGCAAACGATAATAAAGGTCTTACACCGATGATGAGACAGTTTTTCGAGATGAAATCGAAACATCCCGAAGCGCTGCTGCTCTTCCGTTGCGGTGACTTCTACGAAACTTACTGCGAAGATGCGGTGGAGGCATCCCGTATACTCGGCATTACGCTGACACGACGTAACAATGGCGGTTCTACGGGCACGACCGAGATGGCAGGATTCCCTCATCATGCTCTGGATACCTATCTGCCTAAACTCATCAGGGCGGGTAAGCGCGTAGCGGTATGCGACCAGCTGGAAGACCCGAAGAAAAAACGACTCGAAATAAAAGGTAAGAAGGGACTGAGCCAGATGGACAAGATGGTGAAGCGAGGTATTACTGAACTCGTTACACCGGGTGTGGCGATGGGAGATAACGTACTGAACTACAAGGAGAACAACTTCCTGGCAGCCGTACACTTCGGCAAGACCGCCTGCGGTGTGAGCTTTCTGGATATCTCGACCGGAGAGTTTCTTACCGGCGAGGGAACCTACGACTATGTAGAAAAACTGATGGGCAACTTCATGCCGAAAGAGGTGCTCTACGACCGCGCCCGAAAGAACGACTTCGAGAAATATTTCGGCAGCAAATACTGTACCTTCGAACTGGATGACTGGGTTTTCACCGAACAGACAGCCCTGCAGAAGCTCCTGGGACATTTCAAGACAAAATCTCTGAAAGGTTTCGGCGTAGAGCATCTCAAGAACGGCGTGATAGCCAGTGGTGCCATCATGCAGTATCTCGAGATTACCCAGCATACACAGATTAATCATATCACCGCCCTTTCACGTATCGAAGAAGATAAGTTCGTGCGTATGGATAGGTTTACCATCCGCAGTCTGGAGCTGGTTGCCCCTATGCAGGAAGACGGTTCTTCTCTCCTGAATGTCATCGACCGTACGGTAACGGCGATGGGCGGACGTATGCTCAGACGCTGGCTGGTCTTCCCGTTGAAGGACGTTAAACCAATCAACGAGCGCCTCGACATCGTGGAATATTTCTTCAAGGAACCGGAATTCCGTCAGCTTCTCGATGACCAGCTGCATCGCATCAGCGACCTGGAGCGTATCATTTCCAAAGTAGCCGTGGGTAGAGTTTCGCCTCGCGAAGTGGTTCAGCTGAAGAATGCACTCGAAGCCATCAAGCCTATCAAGGTGGCATGTCAGCATGCTACGAACGAGGCTCTGAAGCGGGTAGGCGAGCAGCTGAACGTATGCGAGACCCTGAAAGACCGCATCGCCAGGGAAATACAGCCCGATCCGCCACAGCTGGTCAATAAGGGTGACGTGATAGCCGACGGATTCAATGCCGAACTTGACGACCTTCGTGCCATCAGCCGCCACGGCAAGGATTATCTGCTCAAGATACAGGAAAGGGAGATAGAAAAGACAGGAATTTCGAGTCTGAAGGTAGGTTACAATAATGTTTTCGGATACTATCTGGAGGTGAGAAATACCTTTAAGGATAAGGTGCCTGAGGAGTGGATACGCAAGCAGACGCTGGCTCAGGCAGAGCGTTATATCACCCAGGAACTGAAGGAATATGAGGAAAAGATTCTCGGTGCTGATGAGAAGATTCTGGTATTGGAAGCACAGCTCTTCAACGAACTGATAGCTGCCATGCAGGAGTATATTCCGCAGATACAGATCAATGCCAACCTTATCGCCCGTATGGACTGTCTTTTGTCATTTGCAAAGACATCTGACGAGAACCGCTACGTGCGCCCTATCGTCGATGATTCTGAGGTGCTCGACATCAAGCAGGGCAGGCATCCGGTGATTGAAACCCAACTGCCGCTGGGCGAACGCTATGTACCTAACGATGTGCTGCTCGATACCGAGAAACAGCAGATCATGATGATTACCGGTCCTAACATGGCTGGTAAATCGGCTCTGCTGCGCCAGACCGCCCTTATCGTGCTGCTGGCACAGGTAGGCTGTTTTGTGCCCGCAGAGAGCGCCCGAGTGGGACTGGTGGATAAAATCTTTACACGTGTAGGTGCAAGCGACAATATATCGCTCGGTGAATCGACCTTCATGGTAGAGATGACCGAGGCAGCAAACATTCTGAACAACGTTTCTCCGCGCTCGCTGGTGCTCTTTGATGAGCTGGGAAGAGGTACTTCTACCTACGATGGTATTTCCATTGCCTGGGCTATCGTGGAATATCTGCACGAACATAAGAAGGCGCAGGCACGTACGCTCTTTGCTACCCACTATCATGAGCTCAACGAGATGGAGAAGAACTTCCCTCGCATCAAGAACTTCAATGTAAGTGTGAGAGAGGTGGACGGAAAGGTAATCTTCCTGCGTAAACTGGAACCGGGAGGCAGTGAGCACTCTTTCGGTATCCATGTGGCAGAGATTGCCGGTATGCCTCGCAGCATCGTGAACCGTGCCAATGTGATTCTCAAACAGTTGGAGGATGACAATGCCGGGGTTGGCGGTGCCGGTAAACCGAACGTACAGCACATCGATGAACCTAAGGATGGTGTGCAGCTCAGTTTCTTCCAGCTCGATGATCCTGTACTGACGCAGATACGTGATGAAATACTCGGGCTGGATGTGAACAATCTCACTCCGGTAGAGGCATTGAACAAGCTCAATGACATCAAGAAGATTCTACTGGGAAGATAAAAATATAAATCCCTCCCCGTGGCAGCAGATGCTGTTGCACGAGGAGGGATTTTTATAATCTGAAAATAAGTCGTCTAATATTATTTTGCCTCTACGTTCTTTTCTTTCGCTCTCTTTGTGCTGGAAGCGATGCTCCATACACCGGCGATGATGAGCGGAATGCTCAATATCTGTCCCATATCCATAGGCAAGCCTGCCTCGAATGCTACCTGAATCTCCTTGGTATATTCGATGAAGAAACGGAAGGTGAAGATGAGAGTAAGGCAAAGACCGAAATAGAAACCGGTGCCTACGCTCTTAGGTCCTCTCTTCTTATAGATGAAGAGGATGATGAGGAAGAAGCAGAAGTATGCCAAAGCCTCGTAGAGCTGACCCGGATGGCGTGGATACTGGTCTTCGCGAACGAAGATAAACGCCCAAGGCACATCGGTTACCTTGCCGATAATCTCTGAATTCATCAGATTGCCCAAACGGATAAAGGTGGCTGTAATGCCTGAGCAGATACCCATATTATCGAGCACTACCCAGCCGCTCACCTTCATGTTGCGGCAATAGAGCCAGATGCCGACGAACATGCCGAATACGCCTCCGTGGCTCGCCAGTCCCTCATAACCCGTAAACTTCCAACTGCCGTCTGGCATGTGATGAACAGGTATCAGCATCTCGATGAAGTGATCCCACTGGGTGAGGAAATATTCCGGCTGATAGAAGATGCAATGTCCCAAACGGCCACCTATCAGTACACCTAAGAAAATGTAGAGAAACAGTGGGGAGAACTTCTCATCTGAGAGCCCCTGCTGCTTGTAAAGCTTGCTCATGAGCAGATAGCCCAGCAGCAGACCAATCATCCAGCAGGTGGAGTAGTAGCGGATGGTCATAGGACCCAGATGAGCCAGAATAGGATCTGGGTCCCATATGATATAGTTAAGCAGATTTGCTATCATAACCGTAGAAGAATAGGATTATACATTGAACCGGAAGTGCATGATGTCACCATCCTGTACGACGTACTCCTTGCCCTCGATGCCGAGCTTACCAGCCTCACGTACTGCAGCCTCAGAGCCATACTTGATATAGTCATCATACTTGATAACCTCTGCACGGATGAATCCCTTCTCGAAGTCGGTGTGGATGACGCCGGCACACTGAGGAGCCTTCCAGCCCTTGTGATAGGTCCATGCCTTTACCTCCATCTCACCTGCGGTGATGAATGTTTCGAGGTTCAGCAGGGCGTATGCCTTCTTGATGAGTCGGTTTACGCCGCTCTCTTCCAGTCCGAGTTCTTCGAGGAACATCAGTTTGTCCTCGTAGGTTTCGAGCGATGCGATGTCTTCCTCTGTCTTGGCAGCGATGACCATGCACTCAGCACCTTCTTCCTTGGCGATTTCCTCTACCTTCTTGCTATACTCGTTGCCGGTCTTGGCAGAAGCCTCGTCAACATTGGCTACGTAGAGCACAGGCTTGGTAGTGAGGAGGAAGAGGTCGTGAGCCACCTTCTGCTCTTCCTTGGTTTCGAAAGTAACGCCACGAGCATTCTTTCCCTGCTCCAGAACAGCCTTGTAAGCCTCCAGAACGGTAACCATCGTCTTAGCATCCTTGTTGCCTGCTGCAGCAGTCTTCTTCTGCTTGGTGAGCTGAGATTCGATAGTTTCCAGGTCCTTGAGCTGCAACTCTGTATCGATGACGCTCTTATCCTCCAAAGGATCAACCTTAGCGCCACCCTCGCGCACGATGTTGTCATCGTCGAAACAGCGGATTACGTGGATGATAGCATCGCACTCACGGATATTTCCCAAGAATTTATTACCAAGACCTTCGCCCTTGCTGGCACCCTTTACGAGACCTGCGATATCCACGATTTCGCAAGTAGCTGGGACGATGCGTCCTGGGTGAACAATCTCTGCCAACTTGTTGAGTCGCTCATCTGGTACGGTGATGACGCCCAAGTTTGGTTCGATAGTACAGAAAGGGAAGTTAGCTGCCTGTGCCTTTGCACTAGACAGACAGTTGAACAGTGTAGACTTACCCACGTTTGGGAGGCCTACAATACCACATTTTAATGCCATTTTATCTTTAAACGTTTAAATTTCCGGTGCAAAGTTACACATTATAAATGAAAGATACAAAGAAATCGTGGAAAATTAACTAAAAATCATAGATGACGAGTGAAATCCTTACATCTTCTCTAGTTATAGAATTGTGATGGATATTATTTCTTTTTGCTATTCTTTTTGGTCAATGTCTTTTCGTCAGATTTTAATCTGCGTTCTACTTTCTTGACGTCTTCACCTGCAGGAAGATTTTCTGGCACAATGCCACGTTGGAGCATCATATTACGAACAGCCTTATTATTATCGACATGCTCTTGACAGATAGATTGCTGACCATGTAAATCCTTTTGCTGAACGTTGACAGAAGTCATTTCTGCAGCAAAATCTTTAGCTTTAATATTTAGTGTTGGAAGGAAATCGGCGAGAGGTCGGCTGTTAGGAGCACCCAATTTACGTTTGAGAAGAGCCGTGTCGAGATTAAACAACGCCTTGTCACCTAGTGAGCGAATGATGGCAAAGCCTTTGCTGTCCACCCCTCTTTCATACAGCACACCAGAGAGACGCTTCTCTGTTTCTGCAAGTTTTGCACGTGCTTGTACACGTTCGTATTCCAGCAAACGCTTTTGCACCAATTCTGCTCGGCGAGTTTGTACGGCAAAGTAGTTTTGGGCAAAAGAGATTTGTGGCTTGCGTGGGTCACCGTTTTGGGCAATGAGATAGCAAGCATAACGAGTCAGCATGTAGTCTTTGACTTCACGCTGAGATCCAGAACCAAGGGTGACCATTTTGCTGACATCAGCAAAATGGTATGATACCTCTTGCCCTGCATTGGTACATGATGCTTTTGCTTTTTCGATAATTCCTTCGAAATTACGCCATTGGCTATAACCCAACACTTGTGCAAGTTCTCTTGCACTCCAACACTCTACGCCTTCGTATTCGTTGGCAATAGCTTCGAATTGCTCGAACAATTCTTTGATTTCTTCTTCCTTCATAATTGCTTATTTTTATGATATTTCGGCAAAGTTACGCTTTTTATTTGGTTGTAGCAAGGAAAAGGTTATTTATTTCCTTCTTTGCTCATCAATAAATACTTGTATCTCTCCTAAATCTCCAATTTCTTTTGGTAGAACAAACATATT
>JAJWOH010000114.1:0-10605 GCA_021635485.1 Segatella copri
CGGTCTTGTATTGCCAGTAAGGGGTGAACTTCCCTGTGATGTTAAGACTGTTTTTTCCGATTTCATCGCTTCTTTTCTGATATTTTGCATAGATGTTGTTGAGGTCGATACTCATTCTATATTCCTGTATCCAGTGGAAGCGATTCCTCATCCACTGTAAGGCGTGGGCTGTATTCCAAAGGTTGGTGCGGATGCGATTCCGCTCTTCGTTAACGTAGAGGTCCGCCACACCATGGTGATAGTCGGCAGTGCTACGCCAAGAGAGTTGACTTTTCTTGAAGACGAAGAGGCGGTAGATACTTGCCGATAGGTCGAGCTTTGGGATGCGGACACGTTGGGTAAGCGTGTCGTTGATGTTTGACAAACCATCGTTTTGTGCTGCGCTGAGGCTGATGCTCTCGTTGCCATAATGCTCAGCCTTGTTTACCTTGTTCTCCCATTGCAGGTTGAAGGCATCGCTAATCATCGTCTTGTAGTTGTGCTCCGTGGTAACTGTGGGAGCGTCGCCGCCGAGATCGTAGATACTCTGGTTCTCTCGTTCTTGTCGGGTTACCGTACGAAGATAGTTGGCTTCTATGCGAGTCTCTGCATCGTCCTTGTTCTTCTTGATATGGTTGATGGAGTATTTTTGCGAGGTGTTGAAGCGCAGGCGTTCTTCGTCGATAGGAGCGTCAAGCGATGGTACTGATATCCATGATGGAAGGGAGGCAGGAGCCAGACGATTGCTGTAAGATGCGAGTTGGTTAAGTGCATAGCCGAGATTTTTACCTGTTCTGTCGTATTCTGCATCATACATCATCTGTTTCTTCTTGCCAATTTGCATGATATTGATGCTTCCGCCTATGTGGGACGGATGCCCTACGAGCATGTAAGGCTTGAGAGTGGGCATCAGTTTGTCGCGGGCACTGTCTTTCAGGGCGATGTTCATCGCTACATTATCCGTAAAGGTCTTGTTCTGGAGCGCCTTGATAGGCTGGTCATGCTCGATGACTTCGGCCTTTTTCACATCTTTCGCCTTGATGTTCTCCTCTAGTTGGTTATATTTGCCATCGGTCAGGTCTAGACCTTCCACGGTGAATCGGTTGATGGGCTTACCATTGTAGTTGATACGGCCATTCTTCTCTATATCCACGCCCGGCAGCTTTTTCAATACATCCTTCAGACTGTTGTCTCGTTCATTGGCAAAGCGAGTGAGATCGAAAGAAATGGTATCCCGCCCTGTGATACGAGAGCCTTTCACCTGTACTTCCTTTAAGACAAAAGCTGTTGAAGCCATACTGATAACGGTTTCTTTTTCCGATGAAACCGCCGTTTTTTGCTTTTTATAGCCCATATAGGTAGCTTGCAGCATATCGCCTGCTTGCTTTTGTGCTATGGGAATCAGGAAAGTTCCGTCTTCCTTGCTGCGTGTAAACTTCAAGGGCTTTCCATTGCGCAGCAGAGTAACTGATACGTTGGCCAGGCGGTTGTGTGTAAGTGAATCTTCCACATAACCGCTAATCTTCTCTTGGGCAAACGCATGGCACGCCACGAACAGAATAGTGAAAAGAACTATTATTTTCTTCATCTTTTTTCTCTCTTTTCTATTTTACCTTAGACACTTATCTTGCTGATGTCTTTAAGGCGCTTGTCTGGCAAAAAAGTAAACTGCTAATTATCTTTCAATCGGATTGTATGGCTCAGCACGCTTGGAATGCTTCAGGATATTTCCTTTTTCATCCTTGATCTTTACAATTGCAGCATACTTGGCATCTTGAAGCAGATAGCCGATAGGGTCGGCATAGTATTTCTTGTAAATGGAGGTCAATGATTTGCGGTCGATAGGCTCGAATGTCTTACCTTTATAATAGATAGGTGTGGAGCCTTTGTCTGTAGTGAGTCCTACAGCCGTAAATCCATAATCGTTCTCGGAGTCGTGAGCCTTGAGTATCAATCCCGGCAGTCCGCTCAGTTTCCAGGGACCATTGTCAATAGGGATGTCTTCCGTGTACCAAGCTATCCATGTTCTACCCTTAAACTTGGCAATTGCCTGGTGGCACTCGTAACCGCAGATGGAATCGATGCTGTCTGTGAGTTGCCAGTCTGTCGGTTCCATCGGCTCTATGCACACATATCTGTCGGCAGCAAAGAAATCGAGATAGGCAGTTTTGCCCGGTTCTGGATAGTTCTTATATATTTTCCAATTAATCTGTCCGCCATTACCGGAAAAATTGACAGGTATTCCTTTTGCCATATTCGCAGAGATGGTAGAGTCTCTTTGGAATATCGGATAACTGTAGAATGCGGAATACTTGTTGCCAATCTGCAAGAGCATTTTCTCTTCGATGCGGCCAATGATGGTGTCGGTCTTGGTATATTTCTTTTCGTAAATATACTCGGCATCATATACTACCTGATACTTTACATGATCAATGGAATCTCCCATGCCAATGCTTGATTCATCGAACAGGTTTACTGTTTGAGCTCGGAGCATGCAAGCATACAGTGCAAGCCATGCCATCAATAATACCTTTTTCATAATCTTCGTCTATTTATTCATTATTTTATCTGTTTCATTCGTTTTGTGATGCAAAGGTACTGGGATTATTCGATGAAATCGATGATTTCTGTTACTGAGTTATTACTTTTGCTTCTTTTCGCCTATTATTATTTTATTACTCTTGCCTTTGTTTACGGATTTTTCAGTAACTTTGCCGTCAAATTCAAAAGATCAGGAATGTATGAACAGTAACAGTAAGCTGAAAATAGTGTGGATGGTATGTGGGGTAGCAATCGTATTGTTGTTCTGCACGCAGGCATATTGGCTCCATCTTCAATGTCAATATAGCTTAGACAAGCAGGTAGAGCAATTCAAGAAGGATTGTGATGAAGTGTTAGCGCAAGATTTGAAGAATAGAAAAAAGTTGCAGGAGAATTCATCTACGAAAGGTAGAAGAGATACGGTTATGCTTAAGATAGAATCTGAATATGATATGAAGAAGGGATGTAGCCGTACTACGCTTTCTTTTTGGAACAATCACCGCTTTCTTGTCCGTTTGAATGATCCTGATCTTACGGGTGATGATGCTTATCTCATCATCAGCAGATATCTGGCTAATATAGGTAAGCATCCCTCGTTGGCTTCTTATCAAAAATTACTGGATGATAAGGGATATGGGAAGATATCCTTTTTTCGCCATCTGGATTACAAGACTGTCTTCCTGAATGCAAAATATGATGTCGAAGGCAGATGGTCACGTGTGGTGACGGTAAAGTATCAGACGAACCCAATGTTTCGCCAAGGTATTTCTTTTCAGGTGCCCATTCCTATTACTCGAACGCTCAAAGCCATGATGTGGCAATTGATAGGAAGCATCTTTCTCTTTTTCATCTTGATAGGATGTCTGTATTATCTGGTTAAGACCATAGTCTTCCAGAAACGCATTGATGGCATTCGCCATGAGTTCCTGAAGAATATGATTTATGAGTTGAAGCAACCGAAAGAAGACGATAAAGGTGAAGAATCTGCTGTTTTTATCGGTTCCATTGCTTTCTACTATGCGCAGAATGAACTGCTATGTGGTAATTTCAGAGTAGTCATCACATCTCGTCAAGCTGAAATTCTGAAGCTTCTTGCCGAGAACCAGAACCAGCTTGTAGAGCGGGATTACATACTGAATGAAGTATGGGGTGATGACTCATACTCCAATTCCCTTGCCCTGAACGTACAGATTACCTATCTTCGCCGGGCATTGAACCTGGATGAAAAGGTAAGTATCGAAGCTGTCATCAAGAAGGGATATATCCTGCGAACCTGTTGATCTTGTTAACAACTCTCATCTTTTTAGAAAGGTGGAAGTTTTTTTATCTTAATTTATTTTGTCCTTCACCTATTTTGTTGTAACTTTGCACACTGAAATTCGAATTTAAATTATTTTATGTAATTATGGCAAAAAAAGCTCTTTTAATGATTCTCGACGGATGGGGAATCGGTAAGCATGATAAGGGTGATGTTATCTTCAAGACTCCAACTCCTTATCTCGATTATTTGACAGCAGTTTCAGCACATTCTACTCTCCAGACTTGTGGCGAGGACGTAGGTCTTCCTAACGGTCAGATGGGTAACTCTGAGGTTGGTCACCTCAACATCGGTGCTGGTCGTGTGGTATATCAGGACCTCGTTAAGATCAACAAGGCTTGCGAGAGCGGTGACATCTTGAAGAATCAGGAGATCATCAACGCTTACAGCTATGCTCAGAAGACTGGTAAGAAACTCCACTTGATGGGCTTGACTTCTACCGGTGGTGTTCACTCTTCTTTGGATCACCTCTTCAAGTTGATTGAGATTGGTAAGGAATATGGTTTGAAGGAGACATACGTTCACTGCTTCATGGATGGCCGTGATACAGACCCTAAGAGCGGTAAGGGCTTCATCGAGGAGGTTCAGGCTTGCTGCGACAAGAACGGTGCACACATCGCAAGCATCGTAGGTCGTTTCTATGCTATGGACCGTGATAAGCGCTGGAACCGTGTGAAGGAAGCATACGACTTGCTCGTTGAGGGTAAGGGTAAGCAGGCTGACGATATGGTGAAGGCAATGCAGGAGAGCTATGATGAGGAAGTAACAGACGAGTTCATCAAGCCAATCAATAACTCTAAGGTTGACGGTACTATCCAGGAGGGTGATGTTGTTATCTTCATCAACTACCGTAACGACCGTGCCAAGGAGTTGACACAGGTATTGACTCAGCAGGATATGCCAGAGGAAGGCATGCACACCATCAAGGACTTGCAGTACTACTGCATGACTCCATACGATGCAAGCTTCCAGGGCGTTCACATCCTCTTCCCTAAGGAGAACGTAATGAATACCCTCGGTGAGTACTTGAGCGCACAGGGCAAGAAGCAGCTCCACACTGCAGAGACAGAGAAGTATGCTCACGTAACATTCTTCTTCAATGGTGGTCGTGAGACTCCATACGAGGGTGAGGACCGTATCCTGGTTCCTTCTCCAAAGGTAGCTACATACGACCTGAAGCCAGAGATGAGCGCTTACGAGGTAAAGGATAAGTTGGTTGGTGCTATCAACACTCAGGAGTACGACTTCATCGTTGTAAACTTCGCTAATGGTGATATGGTAGGTCACACTGGTATCTACAACGCTATCGCTAAGGCTGTTCACGCTGTTGACAACTGTGTAAAGGACGTTATCGAGGCTGCCAAGGCTAACGATTATGAGGCTATCATCATCGCTGACCACGGTAATGCAGACCACGCGATCAACGAGGACGGTACACCAAACACCGCTCACTCTTTGAACCCAGTTCCATTCATCTACGTAACTGACAACAACTCAGCTACCGTTAAGGATGGCCGTTTGGCAGATGTCGCTCCTTCTATCCTCCATATCATGGGCTTGGAGAAGCCTGCAGATATGACTGGTGAGAACTTGATTTCTGACAACAAGTAAAAACGATTTTATATACCTCAAAAAAGTATCCTAAGATACTTGGCCAAGTATCTTAGGATACTTGCGTAAGTATCTTAAGATACTTTTGAATTTATATTAAGTATGAACGTAAAGATAGAAGAAAGTTGGAGACAGCATATAGGAGAAGAGTTTGACAAGCAGTATTTTGTTAACCTCACGAACTTCGTGAAAGAGGAATACCTGCGTACGCCCTGTTATCCTCCTGGCCGCTTGATTTTCAATGCCTTCAATCTCTGTCCTTTTGATGATGTAAAGGTAGTGATTATCGGACAGGATCCTTACCATGAGCCGGGTCAGGCGATGGGATTGAGTTTCTCTGTGCCGGACGGAATCGCTTTCCCGCCATCATTGATTAATATATTTAAGGAGATTCAGATGGATCTCGGCACTCCGATGCCCGCCACGGGCGATTTGACCCGCTGGGCAAAGCAGGGAGTATTGTTGCTCAACGCCACACTTACCGTTCGTGCCCATCAGGCAGCGAGCCATCAGCGCAAAGGCTGGGAGGAGTTTACCGATGCTGCCATCAAGGCACTCAGCAAGGATAAGGAGCACTTGGTGTTTATTCTTTGGGGTGGTTATGCCCGAAGCAAGGCTAACCTCATCGATACGAGCAAGCACTTGATATTGCAGAGTGTGCATCCTTCGCCATTGTCAGCCAACAGAGGCGGCTGGTTTGGTAATCATCATTTCTCCCGCTGCAATGCATATCTGCAGCAGAACGGAATTGCGCCTATCCAGTGGTAGGTACACCTATTATATATAGCTATCCACTCATGGGTAGCTATCATTTTTAATATATATCAAAGACATTATTCATCTCAAAAACATTATGAAGAAAGACGAACTGCGTATTCTGCAGGTGGGCAACGTATTGGTTTCACCTGATATCATCACCGAAAAATTCTGTTGCGACCTTGATGCCTGCAAGGGTGAGTGCTGCATCGAAGGCGATGCGGGAGCTCCTGTTACCCTGGATGAAATCATGGAGATAGAGGATGCGCTGGATGTGGTTTGGGATGATCTCTCGGCTTCTGCTCAGGCTATCATTGATAAGCAGGGGGTGGCTTATACCGATATTGAAGGCGATCTCGTAACAAGTATCGTGAATGGTAAGGATTGTGTGTTTACCTGCTACCAGGACCTGAAGGACCTTGGCGATGGACATACCATTCCGAATTGCTGTCTCTGTGCCTTGGAGCGTGCTTATCGCGAAGGAAAGTCGAAGCTCAAAAAGCCTATCTCCTGTGCCTTGTACCCTATCCGTGCCAAGGATTTCGGCAACGAGGTGTATGGCATCAACTATAACAAGTGGCGCATCTGCAAGGATGCCATCAAGAAGGGTGAGGAGTTGAACCTTCCTGTTTATAAGTTCCTGGAGGGGCCGTTGGTAGATAAGTTCGGCAAGGAATGGTATGATGAGCTTTGCGAAGTGGCAGAGCAATTGCTTGCCGAATTGGAAGATTAAGTTCTGTTAGAGACTTTGGAAGATAATAGTTCCGAAGTCTTTTTTTGTTTTATAAAAAAGAGATTTCGAAACGCTGTTGAGCTTATTCCGAAATCTCTAATCCTTCTATATTTGTGATATTACTTCTTCTGAAGCCTTTATCCCAAGTTATCACGAAATCTTTTTGATGCTCAGCATGGATGCGGTAATAGGCTTGCTCGTCCATTTCGCCACTGCATACATATTGGTTTCCGTTAATATGAAGTGTTGTTCCTTTGCTGGCATTGCGTATCGTGAGCCTGATGGTTCCACGGAACGGACGTCCGAAGTCTATATGGCATCCCTGATGATCAAATTCCTCCTGGTATGGTTCTAATACCATTTGAAGTTTGTTCTGGGTGAGGTATGGCAGCTGATCAACAAAGATATAGTTTACCGTATCTTTGAAGGCGCCTGTCGGATGAACCCATCCTGAAGATTGGTATTCAGCTGATTTCCACTCAGTAGTGTATATTCTATTGTCAAAGTGTTCTTTTTCGTTGTAACTGCCCCCTTTCAGTGGTTTGCACCACCATGTTTCGTCTGCTTTATGATAAAAAGGAACAGAGTCTGTATACCAGCCATGAAGTTCCAGCGAGAGTTGTTTGCTCTTATTTCTTATTCTTCCTGGTGCATACCAGACCGCGATGATGTTTTCGCCCTTTTTCAGATATCTGGAGATATCTATGGTTTGCATCAGAAGGATGCTGTCTCTGGCTCCTTCGTTGAAAATGCTTGGCGTAGCATTTCTTTCGTTGATGTATAGGCGGGTATTTCCTCCACTTGCCATGCTTATCTCAGCCTTTAAAGGCTTTTGATCAAGATGATAGATTTTCCTGTATAATATCTCAGAAGAATCGTTGGGGAATGGATATGATACCCAATGGGTACCGAATTCCTGTGCATAGGAATTCAGCACCCAGAGAGTTGTAAAGATGAGAATTGTAAAATATCTCATAGATGATTATTTGTCTATTTTATGAGTTTTGTTTCGCCAGCCTTGAAATTTAATGCTTTCTGCTTACCATTATACTTGACGGTCAGGTTTCCGGCATTCTTGCTGGTGATGGAAGCTTTGCTGACCTTTCCATTGTTCCATACGAGATTAATCTCGTAGTTTCCTCGTGCTTTGATACCCTTAATTTCGCCTGCAGGCCATTCTTTAGGTAGAGCAGGAAGAAGATGCATAGTCTCGCCATCGCATTGCATCAGCATCTCGCATACGCCTGCTGTGCCTCCGAAGTTGCCATCTATCTGGAAAGGTGGATGGGCATCAAAGAGGTTAGGGTAGGTGCCACCGCTGCGGTGTTTGCTGTCCTTGTAGACTTCAGGGCTTACGTAGGTGAGCAGCTTGCGGTATATCTGATAAGCTTTGTCGGCCCGATGCAGACGAGCCCAGAGGTTGATTCTCCAGCCTGTACTCCAACCGGTGGAATTATCGCCCTTGATTTCCAGGGTCTTGGTTGCGGCAGCAGCAAGTTCCGGAGTCTTGTTTACCGAAATCTGATGGAAAGGATAGAGCCCCAGCAGGTGTGACTGGTGGCGATGATGCCAATCCTGGTCTTCCCAATCGTGGTACCACTCCATCAGATTGCCTCGCTTCCCGATGTGGTAAGGGCGCAGGCGATTGAGAGCTGATTGCAACTGCTGCTGGTAATCGTTGTCGATGCTCAGGGCTTTTGCTCCCTTGATGGTATTCTTGAAGAGCTCGCGGATGATGGCGAGGTCGGCGGTTCCGCCATAGAAACTGCTGCCACGGTAGTCCTTATCGGTGATGTAATCTGCCTCTGGCGATGTGCATGGAGCAGTAATCAGTTCGTTTGGATTGTGTGGATTCGGGATGAGCCACGCAAGCATGAAGTCGGCAGCCCCCTTCATCAGCGGATAGGCTGTATTGCGAAGATATTCGGTATCGCGGGTATAGTCATAGTGATCCCAAAGGGTTTCTACAAGCCAGGCTCCACCCATAGCCCAGTTGCTCCATTGCGGACTTTCGTTTCCGGTTCCTACAGGATTGGTCATTGCCCAGGCATCAGTGTTGTGTCCAGCGCACCATCCCTTATCGATACCATAGAAGTGCTGGGCATTGTGGCGACCTGTCACAGCCATACCCTCTACCAATCCGTCTACTGGGGCTACTAGTTCTGAGAGGTTCGCAACTTCTGCCGGCCAGTAATTTTCTTCCAGGTTGATGTTGATGGTATAGTTGCCGCGCCATGGCGAACGGAGGGCTGGTGCCCAGAGTCCCTGCAGGTTGGCAGGCACTCCCTTGGTTCTACTGCTGCTGATGAGCAGGTATCTGCCATACTGGAAATAGAGCTGTTCCAGATAAGGGTTGCTCTCGTGGTTGTCACTGTAGGCGAGCAACTGTTTGTCGGTAGGGCGGGAGGCATCAAACTTGGCTCCTTTCAGGTTCAAACTTACTCTATCAAAGAGTTTCTTATAGTCGGCGATGTGACGCTGTTTGAATTCTTCGTAAGTGAAGTTGGCAAGGTGCCAGACTTCATCGGTTACGTTCTCGATGTATGGAGCTCCTTCCTTCACAGGATGCTTGTCGAATCCGTTGTAACTTGTTTCGTTTACGAGATAGATTATAGCCTCGCTCACATCCTTCAGATGGAGTACAGAATCGCTTGCCCACACTTTTCCGTCGGTGTTCTTCACCTGAAGCATGGCACAGTAATGCGTACTGTTGGCTTCATCGCCGAGAACATGTCCCGTCATGGTGAGCTGTCCTCTGGATGCTTTTACCTGATGGGGAATGAGGGAAGTGAGTGAGATGTCGCTGTTGATGGATCTCTTCTGGGAGGCACTCAGCTTGATGGCAATCATCTTGTCAGGATGAGAAGCAAAATACTCTTTGGTGTATTGGATGCCGTTGCGCCTGTAATGAACAGTAGCCAGGGAGTTGTCGAGGCTCAGTTCGCGGTAATAATCCGTAAACTCGCCCTGGTTGCAGTCTTTGATATTGATCATGCCCAGTGGCTGATAGAACTCCGAGTTATGGCCTTGCACATAGTGTTGCAGGGAATCGGCGGTCTTGTAATCCTCCTTGAACAGCGCCTCTCTGATTTTCGGAATCCACTTGTAGGCTTCGCCACCTTCGTTGGGATTCACAGGCACGCCCGTCCAAAGGGTGATGTCGTTGAGCTGGATAGAGTCATTATTGGCTCCACCATAAACCAGCGCACCCAGTTTTCCATTGCCTAATGGCAGTGACTCTTCGAAGGCGTATGCAGGTTTGTTGTACCACAACTTGTTGGGTTGCAACTCTTTACTTACTGTTGTTGCCTGGCAGTTCCACGTACTGGAGGCAGCTAACGCAATCGTAAAAAATATATGCTTCATAAAGATGGTATTGTTGGTTTTTAAATTCGATGCCCGGAAACGAAGTCGGAAGGTGATGCTCATTGGATGAGGCTATCCAAAAAAGGGGGAAGACTCTCGCTGAGTCTACCCCCAATATGTTCGTGTTAACTTTAAGCGTCGATATTGGCGTAAGTAGCATTCTGTTCGATGAACTCGCGGCGTGGTTCTACATCATCACCCATCAACATAGAGAAAATCTCATCAGCCTGGGCTGCGTTCTCGATGGTAACCTGCTTGAGCAAGCGTGTAGATGGGTCCATAGTAGTTTCCCAAAGCTGCT
>JAJWOH010000271.1:0-1972 GCA_021635485.1 Segatella copri
CGTGAATTTAACATATTTTTGTATAATTAACTATCAAGTTTGACGGTCTTTGCCTTTGCAGGGCGTCCGCGTCCAGGGCGTCCGCGTCGTTTCGGGGAGACCTTTCTGGATTTGTATTCAGTTCCGCAACCTTCAGGGATGGCAAAGCCGAAGGCCTTGCAGATATCTTTTTGGGCACCGACAAACGGAGTGATGAACTTGGCCCGGCCATTATGCTCTATGCAGCGGATCGACCGCATTTCGTCAAGGATATCCTGGGTTGAAGCGAACTGTTTCTTGAGTCCTGTCGTCTTCCAGATATGCCGCACGTATGAGCTTATTATCAGGCCGACGAAGAGGATGAGGAGCCTGCCCGTCTTGCCTTCCTCCGACCAGTTGCGCTGACGGTCGAAGCCCATCTGGGTCTTCATCTGGCAGAAGTACTTCTCCTGTTCATCCCTGAGACTATACGCATCAAGGGTCTGCAGGGCGGTATAGTCAAGGCCGAGGGTGATGTATCCGAAGAAGCCGGATGTCTTCTTCACGTTCTCTATCTTCTTCTCATCGAGGCTGAAGGAAAGCAGCTTGCGGTCCTTCTTGTCATATGAGACCTCGTACCAGTTGTAGTTCTTCTTTATGCTCTCATCGTCGTCCACGCTCCCGCCGGCATCGAGTATGGACTGGAGGCTTCTGCGCTGCATCTCGACCGCGACTTCGAGTTCAGTCTGCTCCGCGGCCCTGCGGAAGGGGTCGAAGAACAGGTCGAGTTTCATGCGGTCGGCCTTGTGGACGGAGTCGCCGTTGCCCCTCACGTCGTATTCCAGGTCATACTGCTTGTAGTACAGCCTGCTCTCCGTGTCGAAAAGCATGTCCTCCGGCTTTCCCCCGATGGTCCCGAACTCGGCAATCCTGTCAAGGACAATCTTCTGGCGCATCTTGACGCACATTATCATCGGCTGGCCGCGGAGGATGTACTTCTCGAGGTTCTGAACCGATTCGTAGCCCCTGTCCGTCACCAGGATAACCCTCGGGAAACCGGCGTGGCTGATGTCGGTGAGGATGGTCTCCACGCTTCTGGAGTCAGGGATGTTGCCCGGAAAGGTCCTGTAATACACGGGCATATGGCTGTCAAGCGAATAGACGACGACTTCTGAAGTCTGCGGCAGAGGGACGTGCTCCTTGTTCCGGCCCCATTTGATGTCGGCGAGCGAACCGCCGTATGCGGATCTGGTCGTGGAGTCGACGGCGCACAGCTCGTCCTTGCCAAGCCTGTCTGCCCTGTACTTGAACAGGTTCATCCTTTCGGTCTCGGAGATGGACTGCGTAAGGCGGGTTATCGTCATCGGGGTAAGCTCCCTTGAGGACGGAGCCTTCTCCAGCCTCTGCCATCTGGCCGCCCTGCTCCAGCTGTTTCCGGTCGCGAATGAGTAATAGGCAAGGGTGAGGACATCATTCACGATTTCCGCGTTCTCATGGAACGTCGCCATCAGGTCCGTCCGGAGCCCCGCCTTGTCCGCGACCTGCTCCATGAGCCAGACGTCGCCATAGAAACGATTGACGTCCGCACCCTCGTATGCAGGACGGCCTTGCCTGCGATTGCTCTGAAGCTTGTCTATTTCGCTGAGGTCCCACCCTTCGGGAAAGATCAGCTTGGCCCGTTCCTCCGGAGAGGCGTACAGGTACTGCTTGCCCGGGATAAACTTGAGACCATCCGTCACAGTGCCCCAATGCAGGCAGGAGTACTTCCTCTTGCCGTCCCCGGTCACGGTATACGGATGAGTCGTCGCGTACATGTAACCTCCGTTCTTGTGAAGCGACATCCGATAGACGCTGTCCGCTTTTGTGAGTCTTGCCATACCTATTGTATTACTTATACAAATGTATAAATAATAATTTGAATATACAAGAGTGAAAGTGTGGTTTGTCTAATTGTTTTACAATTTCTTATAACAAGAACTATGGATTAATTATACAATTTAATGTTAAATTCACG
>JAJWOH010000115.1:0-10598 GCA_021635485.1 Segatella copri
TATATGAACGTGATTCTGGATGCCCGATACAACGTGAGCCTGACGAAGGCTAGTAAGGGCGACTGGGATAACTGCAAGAACAAGGCTCTGACCTTTACCGTAGGTTATCGCTTTACATTATAAAAGAATATTTGGATAAAAATAAGAAAAGCCTCAAATCCGCAAAGGATTTGAGGCTTTTACCTTATCTGATAATCAGATGATTCTATGATTCTTTATCCAACCTGGCTTCCTGGCTTAACCTTGCCAAGGAGAGAAGTTACATTCAAAGAGCCGTCGAAGTTGACTGCACTCAGAATCATACCCTGACTCTCGATGCCCATCATCTTGCGAGGAGCAAAGTTGGCTACGAACAATACATCCTTGCCAATCAGCTGCTCTGGCTCGTAGTAGGCTGCAATACCTGAGCAGATGGTGCGCTCTACGCCAGAACCATCATCGATGGTGAACTTCAGGAGCTTCTTAGACTTCTTCACCTTCTCGCAGTTCAGAATATGGCCTACGCGGATATCGAGCTTCTCGAAATCATCGAAGCTAACCTCTGGCTTGATAGGTGCAGCCTGATAAGAAGCCTCCTCGTTAGCCTTCTTGGTATCAGCGAGCTTCTGGAGCTGTCTTTCGATAACCTCATCCTCAATCTTCTCGAAGAGCAATTCAGGCTCACCGAGCTGGGTACCAGCCTTGAGCAAATCTGTGCTGCCGAGCTGAGTCCACTCGAAGTTAGGCATATTGATCATCTTGCGGAGCTTCTCAGAAGAGAATGGCAAGAATGGCTCGAAGGCGATGGCGAGGTTGGCAACCAACTGCAGGGAGATGTTCAGGATGGTCTCCACACGCTTAGGATCGGTCTTCCAAACCTTCCAAGGCTCACACTCTGTGATGTATCTGTTACCGATACGAGCCAGGTTCATAGCCTCCTTCTGAGCCTCACGGAACTTGAATACGTTGAGATACTGCTCTACCTTCTCCTTCACGTCCTTGAACTCAGCGATAGCCTTCTCGTCTACCTCCTGCAATTCACCACAGGCAGGAACTACGCCGCCCCAATACTTCTTGGTGAGCTGGAGGGCACGGTTTACGAAATTACCGTAAACGGCAACCAACTCAGAGTTGTTGCGCTCCTGGAAATCCTTCCAGGTAAAGTTGTTATCCTTGGTCTCAGGCGCATTGGCTGTCAATACATAGCGCAATACATCCTGCTTGCCAGGCAAATCTACGAGATACTCGTGCAACCATACAGCCCAGTTGCGGGATGTAGAAATCTTATCGTCTTCCAGGTTCAGGAACTCGTTGGCTGGTACGTTATCTGGCAAGATATAGTCGCCGTGAGCCTTCAGCATAGTAGGGAAGATGATGCAGTGGAACACGATATTGTCCTTACCGATGAAGTGAACAAGACGGGTTTCAGGATCCTGCCACCACTTCTGCCATGTTCCCCACTTCTCAGGATGAGCATCGCAGAGTTCCTTGGTGTTAGAGATGTAGCCGATAGGTGCATCGAACCAAACGTAGAGCACCTTTCCATCTGCACCCTCTACTGGAACAGGAATACCCCAATCCAAGTCGCGTGTCATGGCACGTGGCTGAAGATCCATATCCAACCAGCTCTTGCATTGGCCGTAAACATTGGTACGCCACTCCTTGTGACCTTCCAGAATCCACTTCTTCAACCAGTCCTGATACTTGTTCAATGGAAGATACCAGTTCTTGGTAGGCTTCTTTACGAGACCATGACCAGGGTTGTTCTTGTTGGTAGGGTTGATAAGCTCCTCTGGAGAAAGAGTTGCGCCACATTTCTCGCATTGGTCGCCATAAGCACCCTCTGCACCACAGCGAGGGCAAGTACCTACGATGTTACGGTCGGTAAGGAATTCGCCTGTTACCTCGTCGCAGAACTGCTCCTCTACCTTTTCTTCCAATACGCCCTTGTCGTAGAGTGTGCGGAAGAAATCAGAAGCAAACTTATTGTGAGTTGGTGAAGTGGTACGGCTATAAACATCAAAAGAGATACCGAAATCCTCGAAACTCTTCTTGATGAGGTTATGATAGCGGTCAACTACCTCCTGTACGGTAATTCCCTCTTTCTTGGCACGGATAGTAACAGGTACACCATGCTCATCGCTACCGCCGATGAAGACAACATCCTGCTTCTTGAGGCGGAGGTAGCGAACATAAATATCGGCTGGCACGTATACACCTGCCAAGTGACCGATGTGCACACCACCGTTGGCATAAGGCAAAGCCGCAGTCACGGTAGTACGTTTAAAGTTCTTTTGTTCCATATTAGCTAATATATTTTTGTTATTTGGCTGCAAAATTACAAAAAATGTTGGAGATAAGAAAGAATTATCGTCGCTTTTTCTTACTTATATATATAATAAGGTGTAAAAAGCTGGGTTCTTTAGTTTTTTTATGGTAAGGATAGCGTAGGGGTGAATACGAAAAAAGGCTCTTTGCATCTCTGCAAGAGCCTCAAATCTTGTACATTTCCTTCAGACTCCTCCCTGATAGGACTGTACCTAATTATTATCATTTACTTTTCGAAGAACTTACTCGTTCTGACAACTTATGTTGTTGACCTTTTACAATCTAATTACCTTAGTATGTAGAAAACTTCCTCCTTAATATATCTTTAATCTATAGAGAGATTTCTTACATTACGTTCATATAGGCGATAACGGCCAACTCTGCAAGAAGAATTACGAAACCAATCTTCTTTACTGCGTTTGTAATTTTAAAAATGCAATCCATAATCTTAATAGTTTTGTTGTTAATAATTAAACTAGCGTTGTGCTAGCTTTCTTTTTACGTTTGCAAAGGTAATGCATTTTTTTATCCTATATGGGGTAATTTTTATTAGAATTAGTGATTTTCGTAAATTTAAAAGCTAATTTAAATCAAATATTCCACCCTAGAGAACAAAATTTACCCTTTATTGGATGATTTTAGTATTCGTCTTTGTCCGATTTTTATAGTGTTTTTGTGTTTATGGGGTAATATTTTTGTAGTAACAAAAGAAAATAGCCATTCTAAAACAGATTTGTAATTGTTCTAGAATGGCTATTCTTCTATTTTTCTCCCTTTTTTCTTTATAAATCCAACTTTTTAGAGCGAATGATAGGAAAAAACGGATTTTTATCCTTTTACATATATCTTCTTTATAATTATAAATGTCCTCTTTCTGCCCAATCGCCTCTGTCGAGGGTTCTGTATCCCACGGCTTCTGCTATATGGTCAGGCTTAATCTGTTCACTTCCTGCCAAATCAGCAATGGTTCGTGCCACTTTCAGGATTCTGTTGTAAGCTCTTGCTGACAACGAAAGCTTCTCCATTGCCATTCGGAGCAGTTCGATACCTTGTTCGTCGGGTTCGGCAAACTGATGAATCATTCTTTCGGTCATCTGGGCGTTGCAATGGATGCCTTTATAATCTTTGAATCTTTCGGCTTGAACTTCTCTTGCCTTGATGACTCTTTCTCTGATCTTGGCACTTGGCTCACCTGGTGCTGCCTTCGAAATATCCTGAAAAGGGACAGGACTAATCTCACATTGGATGTCGATGCGGTCGAGTAACGGACCCGAAATCTTGTTCATGTATCTTTGAATCTGACCTGGTGTGCAGACGCAGCGATGTGTCGGATCACCATAATATCCACATGGACAAGGGTTCATACTTGCCACAAACATGAATGAACATGGATAATCTGTAGAATATTTCGCCCTGCTGATGTTGATGTGCCGGTCTTCCAATGGCTGACGGAGTACTTCCAGGGTGGTTTTATTAAACTCCGGAAGTTCGTCGCAGAATAGAACGCCATTATGAGCGAGCGATATTTCTCCCGGTTGTGGCGAAGTTCCACCGCCTACCAAAGCAACTTGCGAGATGGTATGGTGCGGAGACCGGAACGGACGTTGGGAAATAAGCGAAACATTTTTGCCCAATTTGCCTGCAATAGAGTGAATCTGTGTTGTTTCCAGACTCTCAGAGAGTGTGAGAGGAGGGAGGATGGACGGCAAACGTTTTGCCATCATCGATTTTCCGGATCCTGGAGGACCTACCATAATCAGGTTGTGTCCGCCGGCAGCTGCCACTTCGAGTGCTCTTTTCACGTTCTCCTGACCGCGGACATCGGAATAATCGTATTCACAATGTGCCTGATTATCGTAAAATTCCTTGCGGGTGTCGACAATGGTAGGAGAAGGATTGCTTCTATCGCTCATGAATTGGATGACTTCGAAAAGCGTTTTCATGCCGTAAACCTCAAGATTGTTTACGACAGCCGCTTCCCGGGCGTTCTGTTCCGGCACAATCAGGCCCTTAAAGTGCTCTGCTCTTGCTCTGATAGCTATCGGTAGGGCACCTTTGATAGGCTGGAGCGTACCGTCAAGGCTCAGCTCGCCTACCATCATGTACTCTTTCAGATGATCTTCGGGAATATTGTTGTTGGCGCCTAGAAGTCCGATAGCAAGCGGCAAGTCGAAACTGCTGCCCTCTTTCCGGAGGTCAGCTGGAGCCAGATTGATGGTGATGTCGGCTATCGGAAATTTGAAGCCGCTATACTGGAGAGCAGCTGAAATTCGGTTACGACTCTCCTTGACCGCCTCGTCGCCTAAGCCTGTGAGGTGGTACATGACGCCTCTGTTGAGGCTTACTTCTACGGTTACAGTAGTTACTTCTAGTCCGTTAACTGCTGCACAATATGTCTTTACTAACATATAGGCGTGCTTTTTATGGGTTATTGACTAGCTCGAAAGTATTTATTTTAGCAGTTGGTCGAGCTTATTGTAAAGCTCTTGCTTTTTCATGCCTCGGGCGATGATTTTACCATTTTGAAGTATGATGTTGTCAGGAAGGTTTCCCAATCCTAACTTCTTCAAGGTCTTGTCTTCCAGCATTTCGCCGTTGCAGATGATAGGGCATGCGATAGAGTCGCGCTTGATGCTGTTCTTGCATTCGCTCTTGCTGGCATCCAGACAGAAAGCCATCAACTTGAGTTTGCCGTTCGATTTCTTCTGGCGGCTCTTCAGTTCGCGCTGCATGTCCTGGCTATCGTAATTATAGGTAGCCCAGGTGTAGAGTACGGCAACCGGAGCGCTACTCATTTCTGTGCTTGAAACGAGTTTCCCGTTGATATCATATGCTGTAAATGAAGGCAGGCTTGTACCGGTACCTACATTTTTCATGGTTTCTGCCAACTGCTTCATCTTAGCCAACTGTCCGTTTTTAGGCTGTTCTTTCTCCACGATATTAATGAGTGAGAGCGCCTTGCGGTAATCTGGTTGTGTAGAAGTGATGAAGTATTTTCTGATCAGATAGATGCTGACCACAGAATTCGGATGTTCTCTGACGAAGTCTTCAGCATGCTTTTTAGCCTCAGGTGGCGTATCTTTCAGGATGCTCTGGCGGAATTTTGTCATCAGTTCGTTATCCTTGGTTCCGCTTACCTCCATTTCCTTAAGGTGCGAAGCATCAGCCTTGATTTCTACAGATTTGCCTGATTTAGCGAAGATAGGCTGCTCAGAGAAATTAGGGAAAACAAGCATAATGGTAAAATCTTCCTTACATTCGGTTTCGAAAGTAAAACGGCCACCTTCTACCTTGATAGTATCAACGCCTTCGAAGCCCCCGTCAGGACTGTATACATAAAATTCGCCTTGATTCATGTTGAGAAATTTGCCTTCAAACTTAAAGTGCCCACCGCTAACACCACATGATGTTAAGACCAGCGTAATGAATAAAATGAGGATGTAAGCAAATTTTTTCATAAGGAAAAACTTTAAGGTGCCGCGAGCGGGACTCGAACCCGCACAGCCATTACTGGCCAAGGGATTTTAAGTCCCTCGTGTCTACCAATTCCACCATTGCGGCATGGTAAACGTTAAGAGTTGAGCGGAAAACGGGACTCGGACCCGCGACCCCAACCTTGGCAAGGTTGTGCTCTACCAACTGAGCTATTTCCGCGTTATGTGGGTGCAAAGGTAATGCTATTTCTTTAAATCTCCAAACGATTTACATTTTTTAAGACGAGAAAGTGCTATTTTTTTTCTTTGTCCTCTCTTTCTGCTTAGTTTCCTACATGTATATCGCTTCCTGTACCATGGTAATCTACTATATATTTCATCAGCGGCTTGTCGCTTTTGCTCTTTCCGCCGCTTGTGATAGTTCCGTTTTCCAGGCTGTAGATGCGTTTACATTTGTCGCAAATTACCGATTGGCGGTTTCCGGTCCATTCCAGCGGATAGTTGGTTCCGCCATATTGTTCCAGGCAGTTTGGACATTGGCGGTCCCAGGCTACATGTCCGCTGAAGTTGGATAATCCCATGATGAAGCCGTTCTTTTTGGCATCTTTAGGGTCGTTGCCCGCTCCCAGATAAGTATAGTTGGCATAATTCTCCTTCTGTGTAGAGAGGATGATGGTTTCCGTCTGGTTTTTCCCATCGTTTAATGTAGAATAGATATTCCAGGCTCCATTCACCTTTTTGGCGCTAACCATCGTGTAGACGCCCGTTCCGTTGAGGGCTGTTTCCAGACTTGTGCCCGGATGGTATTGCGACTTGAAGTAGAACTGGCAGGGATATTTGGTGCTGATGCTGTTTTCTGCATCGCACGAACAAAGTAAGAGCATGGCTATTCCAACCATGCTCTTCACCTTATTATATATATATACCTTATTATATATGCTATTCTTCATGCAGAAACCTTTCTGTCTTTATTTCAGAAGATTCTTCTCGGCATTCTCCATGCGCTCGAAGTGGAACTCAGAGAGGGTCTGCTCCATCAGCGCCTGAATCTTGTCGTTGCAGAGATTGCCGATGCTGCCCTCGTGAGTATGATGAATATCCTTGTTTGGCTTGAATTCGCCAGCCTCGATTTCCAGTCCTACCTTCTTGTAAGCATCACGGAATGGCATGCCGTTGGCTGCAAGCTGGTTCACTTCTTCTACTGAGAACATAGGGTCGTAGCGAGGATCGTCAAGAATATGCTCGTTCACCTCCATCTTGTTGATGATGTAGGCAGCCATCTGCAGACAGTCCTTCAACTCGTCGAAGGCAGGGAGGAACACTTCCTTGATAATCTGGAGATCGCGGAAATAGCCTACTGGCAGGTTGTTCATGATGAGCATTACCTGCTGTGGAAGGCTCTGGAGCTTGTTGCTCTTGGCGCGAATCAACTCGAATACGTCTGGATTCTTCTTGTGTGGCATGATGCTCGAACCGGTGGTACACTCCTTAGGCAATTTCACGAAACCGAAGTTCTGACAGTTGAACATACAGGCGTCGAAAGCCATCTTTGCCAATGTTCCTGCCACGGTAGCCATGGCGAAAGCCACGTTGCGCTCCATCTTGCCTCTGCCCATCTGAGCATAAACCACATTATAGTCCATGCTGTCGAAACCGAGAAGCTCGGTGGTCATGGTGCGGTTCAGAGGGAATGAACTTCCATAGCCGGCAGCACTACCCAACGGGTTGCGGTTGGTCATGCGGTAAGCAGCCTGAAGGAAGAGCATGTCGTCGGCAAGTCCCTCAGCATAAGCGCCAAACCAGAGACCGAATGATGAAGGCATAGCCACCTGCAGATGGGTATAGCCCGGCATCAGCACGTCTTTATACTGGTTGCTCTTCTGAATCAGCTCGTCGAAGAGAATCTTCACGGCGTCCACAATCTCCTTCAACTCATGACGGGTGAAGAGTTTGAGGTCTACGAGAACCTGGTCGTTGCGTGATCTACCCGAATGAATCTTCTTGCCCATGTCGCCCAGTTTTTGGGTGAGCATCAGTTCTACCTGGGAATGAACGTCTTCCACGCCGTCTTCTATTACGAATTCGCCCTTGTCGGCGATGGCGTAGATGTTTTTCAGTTCGGCAAGGAGCTGGGTGAGTTCATCTTTCTCCAGGAGTCCGATGCTTTCGAGCATGGTGATGTGTGCCATACTGCCCAGCACGTCATACTTGGCGAGATAGAGGTCGAGTTCGCGGTCTCTTCCTACGGTGAATCTTTCAATTTCCTTGTTTACTTCGAAGTTCTTTTCCCAAAGTTTATGTGCCATAATTTCTTTATTTATTAATCCTGGTAAGGAATCATCGCAAGCGCATCAGCAATTTTTTCGATGCCTTCCTGCAATGGCTTCTTCACCATACCCTTGATAAACATGTTAAGTTCTGCCTTGATGGTGAGTTTCATTTTGCATGAGAACTCGCCGGTAGGGAGCAGCTGAATCCAGAAGTTGAAAGGAACAGGGCTGTTTTCTGTTTCAAACTTGATGGTCTTAGGCTCCTCGCGGTCGATGATGCGCATCTTGATTTCACCCACCATAGGTGCTGTGATAGAGATGCTGTCGCTATCAAACTTGAGGTCCTTCAGCTTTTCCATTTCCTTTCTCTTGTCTTCAGGAATCTGGTCTTTCACCTGCTCGAAGCGGTCTTTGAGCATCTGCAGGTTGTTCAGATCGCTCAATGTACGATAAACAGATTCCTGCTTGTGAGGAATCTGTTTGATATTACTTTCGAATGTACTTGTACTCATTATTGATGGGTCAGCTTGATTACTTCTTCCAGTTAGCTGGATCCTTGCGCCACTCGTGGAGCAACTCTACGTCTTCCTGCTTGATGTAGCCGGTTTCCAGAGCCTCTGCCACTACGTGCTCATAGTCGGTCAGGGTAACCAGCTTCACGTTAGCATCAGCAAAAGCCTTCTCGGCGATAGGGAAACCATAGGTGTAGCTAGCTACCATGCCCACAATCTCGTTGCCGTTCTTGCGGAGAGCCTCTACAGCCTTGAGTGAGCTGCCGCCGGTAGAAATCAGGTCTTCTACTACCACAACCTTAGCCTTAGGGTCGAGCTGACCTTCGATGAGGTTCTGCATACCGTGATCCTTTGGTTTAGAACGAACGTATACGAAAGGCATGTTCAGTTCGTCTGCAACCAAAGCACCCTGTGCGATGGCACCCGTAGCTACTCCAGCTACAGCATCAGCCTCTGGGAACTGCTCCAGGATAGCGTGAACGAGCTCAAGCTTTACATAATTGCGGAGTTCTGGGAATGAGAGAGTCTTGCGGTTATCGCAATAGAATGGTGACTTCCAGCCAGAAGCCCATGTGAATGGATCATTAGGCTGCAACTTGATAGCCTTTACTTTCAATAACTTAGATGCGAATTCTTTCTTCAGTTTGTCCATAATCTTTAAAGGATTAAATTATTATTAATTATTTTGCAAAGGTACAATGAATTTTGCACACGGCGGCTATATTTAGGGTTAAAATGTTTTAACTCTCGGCAAAAAGGGCCTTTAGTCGTGTGCGAAACCTACAGTCAGCACGCTTATCTTCATCTTTCCGGCTGCTTTTATCAGGGTTTCCGCACAGGAGATGATGGTGGCTCCGGTGGTGCATACGTCGTCGATGATGAGGATATGTTTGCCCTCAAGTTGCGTGATGGGGTGCTCGCCCTGCCCGTCATGATAGGTTGCTGCGGTTTCAAAAACCTGGCTCACGTTTTCCAGTCTTTCCTGCCGGTTCTTGTGGGTTTGGCTTTCGCTAAACTTTTTCCTTCTTACGGCATCCTTGATGATGGTCAGATGGGTGAGTTGCTGGATGCCTTTGGCGATGAGAAGGCTCTGGTTATAGCCGCGTTCTTTTTCTCGTTTTCGGGTGAGCGGGATGGGGATGATGGCGTCTATTCCGTCGAAGAACTGAATGCCTAACCCCTTCTTTGCCAGCATTCTGCCCAGATAGATTCCCATTTCAGGATGATGCATGTATTTCAGCTGGTAGACGGCTCTAGCCGATGTGGCATGGCTGATGTGATGGAAGAGAGCGCAGCAGCGTTCGATGGGAATCAGATGCCAGAAGAGTTTTGCCATCTCGTTGTCGTAGGGCTGTTCCCAGGTATCGGTTCCCGGCATGCGTAACAGACATTTTATGCATATCATCTCCTCCCCGCCAGCGAGCACATTTCCGCAGATGGCGCAGGTTCGGGGGAAGAATAAATCTAATATGTCTCTTAACAGGCTGGTACGCATGGCTTTATTCTTAATTTTGAGGTTTGGATATTGAACTTGATGCTTTGTTTTAGAATTCCTCTTCGAAATCGATGTCTCCCAGATCTTCTTCCTTCATCCGGTCGATGCATTTGTGGATAACCTCCATGCTGTATCCTCTTCCCAGGGCAAAGCGGATGAGTTTCATCGAGCGCTCATAGTCGTTCTTTGCTTTGATGCTCTTATATTTATTTTTCATCAGGGGCAGGAGGGTTTCCATATACAGGTCGTCCTCGATATCTTCGAAGATTGGGTCGGAGATTTCCTTCGGAATATGTTTCAGCCATAGCGCCTGTTCCACCTTCCGGCGTCCCCACTTGTTGTATTTTATCTTGTCGTTGATAAAGAAGCGGGCGAACCGTTCGTCGTCGATGAATTTCTTCTGCGTCAGGAATTCCATGTTTCTGGCGATGGCATCCTCGGGCAGTTCCCACTTCTTCATCTTGTCGATCATCTCTTGCGAGCAATGTTCGGCTTGGGTGCAGAGGGTGGTGAGCTTCAGGAGCGCCTGCTGCTCGGTCATCGGCTTTTTATACTTTGAACTTTGAGATTTGAACATGAT
>JAJWOH010000116.1:0-10344 GCA_021635485.1 Segatella copri
GCAAGACCCAAACCGGTGCCACCCATCTTGCGGCTGCGTCCCTTATCTACCCGATAGAAACGCTCAAAAAGACGGGAGAGATGCTCGGCAGGAACACCCTGACCATTATCACAGAAAATGAAATGCCACTTGTTGCCCTGCTCCTTGGCACTCAACGTTATCTTACGTCCTTCGCCGGCATAAGCTATGGCATTGTCGGTAAGATTGCGGAACACACTGTAGAGCAGACTGCGGTTACCCTTCACGATAATATGCTGGTCGGGAAGAAGATTCTCGAAAGTCATCTGGTGCGACTCTCTTTCCAGCGCCGTCTCACGGGCTATTTCACTCACCATCTGCGTAATGTCTACCGTCTCGAAATCTATCATATCCGAACCGTCATCCAACCGGTTCAGGGTTGAGATGTCGCGGAGCAGAGAGGTGAGGCGTTCGCTCTGGGCATAACAGCGCTGCAGAAACTGCGACTTCATCTCTTCGTTGATATGCGGATTGTCGAGTATCGTTTCCAGATAACCCTGGATACTTGCCACAGGAGTCTTCAGCTCGTGAGCGATATTCTGGGTAAGCTGCCGCTTCAGTACATCCTGTTCACGTCGGGTGGTCTGTATGCGCTTATACATCTTGATGATACGCTCAGCTATCTCGCCCAACTCATCGTTAGGGAACTTGGCGAGATCTTCCACCTCCAGACTCTCGTTATGGTCTGCCTTATAAGCAAAGATGCTCAGTTTGGATACATTCTTAGCCAGACGGTCCGTAAAACGGTAAAGCACGATGGTAAGCAGAATGACGGCTACGATGGCAAACCAGATGAAATGCTGGTCGGCCTGCAGCGATTTTGCCAAATCATTATTGTAAGGTAGTGCCGTACGGATGATGAGTTTGCTTTCCGGAAAATAAGAAGCCACATAGAAATAATCATGCTTCAGGGTTTTAGACTGTCGCTCCACGCTTGAGCCTACCCTGTTTTTCAAGGCTTCTGCTATTTCCTCCCGCTTGGCATGGTTGGCAAAATGTTCATAGTCGGAACTCATGTTGTCATAAATCACCTTACCGTTAGGGCGCACCAGCGTAACACGAAGATCCTTGCTTTCATGTTCTCGGACAAAAGCCTGCAACTTCTCATGAGCCACAGTCACATCCCTATTGTGGATGCTATCCTGCAGAATAATTCCTTCACCAGGAGAGAGCGCCAGATCTTCTGCCAACAGTTCATTATAATTTTCCAGTTTGATAGTAAGCGTACCTATTTTATACTGCTTCTCACGTGCCTGCTGGAACACGATAAAACTGACGGCGAACACAAGGAACACCGCCAGTACACTGAAGTACAGCTTCCTACCTACACTATTTAACTTAAACATTTTAATTACGCATCAAAATAATAACCGAACCCCAGACGGGTAACGATGCACTTGGCAAACTTACCAATCTTCTTTCTCATACGGGTGATGTTGACATCCACCGTGCGGTCGAGTACCATCACATCCTTAGGCCATACCCGGTCGATAAGTTCCTGACGGGAGAACACCTTGCCACGCTCTTCGAGGAAAAGACGCAGGAGTTCGAACTCGGTCTTGGTGAAAGGGATAGCCTCACCATCGATGCTCACCGTCTTCTTGTCCAGATTCAGCTGCAGTCCCTGATAGTTGATGATCTTCGATTCATCAGCATCGCCAGCCTGTTCAGCCGTACGGCGCAAGACGGCACGCACTCTGACCATCACCTCTCGTATAGAGAAAGGTTTCGAGATATAATCATCGGCACCGATATTGAATCCAGTAACCGTATCGTTTTCCGTATCTCGGGCTGTAAGGAAGATAATCGGAACATTGGCTGTCATCGGATTGTCCTTCAACTGCTTAGCCAGCTGGAAACCGCTCATTCCTCCCATCATGACGTCCAACAGCAGCAGGTCGAACGAAGCGATGTCCATCTCCAAAGCCTCTTCTGCAGAATTGGCAGTCTCTACCTCATATCCTTCTGTTTCGAGATTGAATTTCAGAATCTCACACAAGTCTTGCTCATCATCAACAACAAGTATTCTTTTCATATTCTCTTCCATATTTCATGTTATTTAAAATATCGCTGCAAAATTACGACTTTTCTTTCGTAATAAGCGTTACATTCGGTTACAATTTCGTGACATTTAGTTCTTTAGAGAAAAAAAATATAAAAAAACGGGTATTTTGTTACACATTTTAACTTAGTGTTCCAAATTCGCTACATGTTTCTTTGCTAGTTAGAAACAGAAATGCTACTTTTGCACCCGATATAACTATAAGTGAGCATATAACACAACTGAAAGAGTATGAAAGATAAAGTAAATGCAATTCCCTTAATCGGTGAAATCATCAAAGAGGAATTAAACAAGCAAGGTAAGACCACAGTATGGCTTGCTGAGCAATTAGGCTGCCATCGTACTAATATATATAAGGTATACGGCAGAGCCACTATAGATACGGGTATGCTTTACCATATCTGTCAGTTGCTGAACATTGATTTGTTTAAGGTTTATTCAGACGCTTTGCGCAAACGCAAGAAAAAGAATCAAGATTTAAACTAAAAATAACTTAAACAATAAGACCTGAGGTTAATCACCCCAGGTCTTATTGTTTTTATGCCAATCGCTTTTCCAGACGCTCGCGGATGGCAGCGATAAAGCCGGCAGAGTTTACAGCCTTAGCCTCAACACCTTCCATCAGGTTTACGAGATCCTTGGTAGCGATACCATCATTCAAAGTATCGAAACATGCAGCCTCCAATTGGTCGCCAAAGTTCTGAAGTTCCTTGATGCCATCCAGTTCGCCACGCTTTCTCAACGCACCGCTCCATGCAAAGATGGTAGCCATTGGGTTAGTAGATGTATCTTCACCCTTCAGGTAGCGATAGTAGTGACGGGTCACGGTACCGTGAGCTGCCTCATACTCATACTTGCCGTCAGGAGAAACCAATACAGAAGTCATCATCGCCAGAGAACCGAAAGCTGTACTGAGCATATCGCTCATCACATCACCGTCATAGTTCTTGCAAGCCCAGATGAAACCGCCCTTGCTGCGGATAACACGGGCTACGGCATCATCAATCAATGTATAGAAATACTCGATACCGAGTTCTGCAAACTTCTCTTTATAGTCGCTCTCATATACTTCCTCAAAGATCTTGCGGAACTGGGCATCATAAGTCTTAGAGATGGTATCCTTGGTAGCAAACCAGAGATCCTGCTTGGTATCAAAGGCAAACTTGAAGCAGCTGTGAGCAAAGCTGCGGATACTCTTATCTGTATTGTGCATGCCCTGGATAACGCCAGCACCATCGAAAGAATGAATCTCTATCTCCTGCTTCTTGCCGCTCTTACCCTCGAACACGAGTTTGGCTGTACCTGGCTCATCTGCACGAAGTTCCACGCTCTTGTATACATCGCCGTAAGCATGACGGGCGATGGTAATAGGCTTCTCCCAGTTCTTTACACAAGGGTGGATACTTGGGATGGTGATAGGAGCACGGAATACGGTACCGTCCATGATGCTACGGATAGTTCCATTAGGGCTCTTCCACATTTTGTGGAGTTTATACTCGTCCATACGCTGTGCATTAGGAGTGATAGTAGCACACTTCACAGCCACGCCATATTTCTTAGCCGCCTCAGCAGAGTCGATGGTTACCTGGTCATTGGTCTGGTCGCGATAAGGCAGACCGAGATCATAATACTCAGACTTCAAATCAACGAAAGGAAGAATGAGTTCGTCCTTAATCATCTTCCAGAGAATTCTTGTCATCTCATCACCGTCCATCTCTACCAATGGAGTTGTCATCTTAATCTTTTCCATAACACAATATAATGTATAATTAATAATTTACAATGTACAATGATCAGGGCAGCCAAGTGGCCCCTTGATATTTTGCCTGCAAAATTAATAAAAATAATCAAGAAAAGAAAGGAAATTAAGAATAATTCTAGCAAAATGATAACAAAAAGTACTTTTTTACGTACTTAAAACATAAAATCTGTATATTTATACCTAAAAAGGCATCAATAAGTCTTTAACAACTCATTGATGCCTCATCTATTTACTTTTTTACCCTTTTACCTTTTTACCTTTAAATAGCCTTTTTATTTCTCCTCTGGAGCCTTGTCGATCAAGTCCATGAACTGGTCGAGCTTAGGAGTGATGATAATCTGAGTACGGCGGTTGCGCTGCTTGCCTACCTCTGTATCGTTAGTTGTTACAGGGTTGTACTCACCACGGCCACCAGCTGTAAGACGCTTAGGATTTACACCGAAATGATCCTGCAAGTACTGAACAACAGAAGCTGCACGGAGAGCAGAGAGGTCCCAGTTGTTGCGGATATTCTTCATCTTGGCACTTGTAGTGCTTACTGGTACGTTATCGGTATTACCCTCTACGAGCACATCGTAATCCTTGTAGTCTGTGATGATCTTAGCAATCTTGCTCAATGTTTCCTGAGCACGGCTGTTCACCTCATAGCTACCACTCTGATAGAGCATATTGTCAGCCAGAGAGATGTAAACTACACCCTTCAGAACCTGAACATCAACCTCCTTCATCTCTTCCTTGCTCAAAGAGCGGGTCAGGTTGTTGGTAAGAACCATGTTGAGCGAATCGCTCTTGCTCTTTACCTCAACCAGGTGACGGATATACTGGTTACTCTCGTTGATCTGGTCAACGAGTTTTTCAATGCTCACGTTGTTCTGGCTTGCATTGTTCAAACTCTTGTCAAGTGAGTTCTGCAACTTAGCGTAATCGCTCTTTGCAGTAGCGAGCTGTTCCTGGGCTGCTGCCAGACTAGCCTCAGTAGCTGCCAGCTTTTCCTTGGTAGCCTGATAGTTGCTTGACAATTCCTTATTCTCATTCTGGCAATTCTGAAGATCCTTCTTACTTGCACAGCTTGTAGCCATCAGAGCTACAGCCATCATTGCCATTACCATTAACTTTGTCTGTTTCATATTCTTTCTAATTTAAATTTTCTTGTTATTATTAATTGATTATAGTATATCTTAACGTCGCTTTCTACCTTCTATTATATTAGAGTTCTCCCGGCTTTTATCCGTTATCCGGAAGCTTCTACATTTTAGGGCATTATAGAAGCTGATTCACTTCTTTCACTTGCAAAGTTACAGATAAGACTCGAATAAACAACATTTGTCAAACGCATTTAGACATTTTTAACCTCTAAATCTTTATTTATCACCTTTTTAACCAAAAAAGGCAACAGAAAGCACTTTTCTTATAGCTAAACCGTCAAATGTAGCCTCTCAAGGTAAGAATAGCCCAAATCTCAACAAAAAAAACATAAAAAACAGAGTTTTATTTTGTAGTGTCTTGAAATTGCACTATCTTTGCACTCGAAAAGAAATAAATACATTAATAATATAAAAGAAAGCAAGTATGATTCTTTTTTTTAGAACTCCATCTAAGAGTGTGATTGCGACCGAGATTGACCACAAACCATCTCAGGACGAAATCAATGAACTTTGTTGGCTTTATGGTGACGCGACTTTAGAGGACGCCCAGCAGTTGCAGGGCTTCTATGTCGGCCCACGCCGTGAAATGATTACTCCTTGGAGTACGAATGCCGTTGAGATTACTCAGAACATGAGTCTTAACGGCATTTCGCGTATCGAGGAGTACTTCCCTGTAGATAGCGAAGACGCTGAGCACGACCCTATGCTCCAGCGTATGTACAACGGTATCGGACAGGATGTGTTCACCGTGAACCACGAGCCAGAACCAATCAAGTACGTCGATGACCTCGAGAAGTACAACGAGGAAGAGGGTCTTGCCCTCAGCGAGGACGAAATGGCTTATCTCCACAAACTGGAGAAAGAGAACGGACGCCCTCTCACCGACAGCGAAATCTTCGGTTTCGCACAGATCAACTCAGAGCACTGCCGCCACAAGATCTTCGGCGGCCAGTTTATCATCGACGGTAAGGAGATGGAGTCTTCTCTCTTCAACATGATCAAGAAGACCACCAACGAGAATCCTAACAAGATTCTCTCTGCTTACAAGGACAACGTGGCTTTCTCTCAGGGTCCTGTTATCGAGCAGTTTGCTCCAGCCGATCAGACTACCAGCGATTTCTTCCAGGTGAAGGATATCGAGAGTGTTATCTCTCTGAAGGCTGAGACCCACAACTTCCCTACTACCGTAGAGCCTTTCAATGGTGCTGCTACCGGTACGGGTGGTGAAATCCGCGACCGTATGGGTGGTGGTGTAGGTTCATGGCCTATCGCAGGTACAGCCTGCTACATGACTGCTTATCCTCGCCTGAAGGATGACAACGGCAAGAGCGATGTTGAGCGCGACTGGGAAGACATCATGCCAGTACGTAAGTGGCTCTATCAGACTCCAGAGCAGATTCTGATCAAGGCTTCCAACGGTGCATCAGACTTCGGTAACAAGTTCGGTCAGCCTCTCATCACTGGTTCTGTGCTTACATTCGAGCACGAGGAGAATGGTGAGAAGTATGCATACGATAAGGTAATCATGCTTGCTGGTGGTGTAGGCTACGGCAAGAAGCGTGACTACAAGAAGGGTGAGCCACAGAAGGGCAATAAGGTTGTCGTAGTAGGTGGTGATAACTATCGCATCGGTCTTGGTGGTGGTTCTGTTTCTTCTGTAGATACAGGCCGTTACAGCAATGGTATCGAGTTGAACGCTGTTCAGCGTGCCAACCCTGAGATGCAGAAGCGCGCTTACAACCTGGTTCGTGCACTCGTTGAGAACGATGAGAACCCAGTAGTCAGCATCCACGACCACGGTTCAGCCGGTCACTTGAACTGTCTCTCTGAGTTGGTAGAAGAGTGCGGTGGCGAAATCGACATGTCTAAGTTGCCTATCGGCGACAAGACTTTGAGCGCCAAGGAAATCATCGCAAACGAGAGCCAGGAGCGCATGGGCTTGCTCATCGACGAGAAGTATATCAGCGAGGTTCAGAAGATTGCCGACCGTGAGCGTGCTCCAATGTACGTGGTTGGTGAGACTACTGGCGATGCTCACTTCAGCTTCAAGCAGGCTGACGGCGTAAAGCCATTCGACCTCGATGTAGCTCAGATGTTCGGTCATACTCCTAAGACTGTAATGGTAGATGAGACCGTAGAGCGTAAATATGAAGATGTAACTTATTCTGCAGATAACCTCGACAAGTACTTGCAGCGTGTTCTCCAGATGGAGGCTGTGGCTTGTAAGGACTGGTTGACCAACAAGGTAGACCGTTCCGTAACAGGTAAGATTGCCCGTCAGCAGGGTCAGGGTCAGATTCAGTTGCCACTCTCAGACTGTGGTGTCGTAGCACTCGACTACCGTGGCGAGAAGGGTATCGTAACAGCAATGGGTCATGCACCTCAGGCTGGTCTTGCCGATCCTAAGGCTGGTTCTGTACTCTCTGTAGCAGAGTCATTGACCAATATCGTATGGGCTCCATTGGCAGATGGCATGGACAGCATCAGCCTCTCAGCCAACTGGATGTGGCCTTGCCGCAGTCAGAAGGGTGAGGATGCCCGTCTGTACGAGGGTGTGAAGGCATTGTCAGACTTCTGCTGCGCCATCCACGTAAACGTACCAACAGGTAAGGACTCTCTCTCTTTGACCCAGCAGTATCCTAACGGCGAGAAGATCATCGCTCCGGGTACCGTTATCGTAAGTGCTGGTGGTGAGGTTTCAGATGTCAAGAAGGTGGTTAGCCCAGTTCTCGTTAACGACAAGAACTCTAGCCTCTACCATATCGACTTCAGTTTCGACGAGCAGCGTCTCGGTGGTTCTGCTTTCGCTCAGAGCCTGGGCAAGGTGGGCAGCGATGTTCCTACCGTCAAGAACCCAGAGTACTTCGTTGACTGCTTCAACGCCGTACAGGAACTCATCAACCGTGGTTGGGTAATGGCTGGTCACGATATCAGCGCCGGTGGTTTGATTACAACTCTCCTCGAAATGACATTCGCCAACGTAGAGGGCGGTATGAAGATCAACCTCCACGACATCGCAGATGCCGACATCATCAAGACTCTCTTCGCAGAGAACCCAGGTGTTGTCATCCAGGTAAGCGATGCCCACAAGGACGAGTTGAAGGCATTCTTCGATGAGAACGGTATCGGTTATGCCAAGATTGGTTATCCAGCTCCTGAGCTCCGCAAGATCATCATCAAGAAGGAAGGCTTCGAGCACGAGTTCGATATCGATGCTTTGCGCGACGACTGGTATAAGACATCTTACCTCCTCGACCGCAAGCAGAGCATGAACGGTATGGCCAAGAAGCGTTACACCAACTATAAGAAGCAGCCTATCGAGATGAACTTCGGTTACGGCTTCAAGGGAACCCTCGCTAGCTACGGCCTCGACGCTAACCGTCGCAAGCCATCTGGCATCAAGGCAGCTATCATCCGTGAGAAGGGTACCAATGGTGAGCGTGAGATGGCATACTCTATGTATCTCGCCGGCTTCGATGTAAAGGATGTGATGATGACCGACTTGATTTCTGGTCGTGAGACTCTGGAGGATGTGAACTTCATCGTATTCTGCGGTGGTTTCTCTAACTCCGATGTTCTCGGTTCTGCCAAGGGTTGGGCTGGTGCATTCCTCTACAATCCTAAGGCTAAAGAGGCACTCGATAAGTTCTATGCCCGTGAGGATACCCTTTCACTCGGTATCTGCAACGGTTGCCAGCTGATGGTTGAGTTGAACCTCATCAATCCTGAGCACAAGCATCGTTCACACCTCTGCCACAACACATCCAAGAAGTTCGAGAGCACATTCCTCGGTCTGACTATTCCTCAGAACGACAGTGTGATGTTCGGTAGCCTGAGCGGTGATAAGCTCGGTATCTGGGTAGCTCACGGCGAGGGCCGTTTCTACTTGCCAGAGCCAGAGGATCACTACAACATCATTGCGAAGTACAACTACGCTGAGTATCCAGGTAATCCTAACGGCAGTGACTACAATGTAGCAGGTATCTGCTCTGCAGATGGTCGCCACTTGGCTATGATGCCACACTTGGAGCGTGCCATCTTCCCATGGCAGAACGCCTGGTATCCAGCTGATCGCCGCAACGACGAGGTTACTCCTTGGATTGAGGCATTTGTCAATGCACGTCAGTGGATTGAAGAAAGAGCTTTGAAAAAGTAAAAAAATAAAAAGGTAAAAAATGAATAATAGCGTAAGTTATCTTACATTATTCAAAACATTTTTGAAGATTGGCATAGTCACCTTTGGTGGTGGCTATGCCATGATTCCTATTATAGAATCCGAAGTCGTCGACAAGCATCATTGGATGACGAAGGAGGAATTCTTGGATGCCATTGCTACTACCCAGGTTTGTCCGGGCGCCTTGGCCATCAACATGAGTTCCCTGCTCGGATATAAGTTGGCAAAGACACCGGGAGCCATCGTCTGCACCCTCGGCGCTTCGTTGCCATCGTTCCTTATTATCTTAGCGATAGCCATGTTTTTCCATCAGTTTGAAGACAACAAGGTTGTTGCTGCCATGTTTGCAGGCATCCGTCCTGCCGTCGTGGCATTGATAGCCGTACCTACATTCTCGCTTGCCAAGAGTGCCGGTATTTCGCTTGTCAACTGCTGGATTCCTATTCTATCTGCCCTTCTGATCTGGCTTTTGGGCGTCAACCCAATCTGGGTGATTATCGCAGCTGCCGTAGGTGGCTACATCTATGGACAGTTTATCCAGCCAACAGAGTAAAGGTAAAAGGGTAAAAAAGTAAAAAGGTAAAAAAGTAAATAGCTTAAAACATAATGATGATATTTTTTCAGCTTTTCATCGTATTCATTCAGATAGGCATCTTCGGATTCGGAGGTGGCTATTCCATGATATCCCTGATTCAGGGACAGGTTGTTACGCAGTATCATTGGATGACGATGCAAGAGTTTACCGATGTGGTTGCCATCTCTCAGATGACACCGGGACCTATCGGTATCAACACCGCTACCTATTGTGGCTATACAGCTGTCCATAATGCCGGCATGAGTGGCATGATGGCTGTACTCGGAAGTGCCATGGCGACCTTTGCCCTGGTTCTCCCATCCTTGGTTTTGATGATTCTTATCAGCAAGATGCTGTACAAGTATATGAACACCACAGCCGTCCAGAGCATCTTCATCGGTCTTCGCCCAGCCATCGTCGGTCTGGTAGGAGCCGCAGCCCTGCTCCTGATGAATGGCGAGAACTTCTCTACGCCAGCCAATCCCTGGCATTTCTACATCTCCATCGCCCTCTTCTTTGCCACCTTTATCGGCGTGAAGGTGATGAAGATCAATCCTATCCGCATGATACTCTACTCGGCTTTTGCCGGACTGGTATTACTATATTAAA
>JAJWOH010000272.1:0-1926 GCA_021635485.1 Segatella copri
GAGGGTGTGTCATAAGTCTATGGCGCACCCCTTTTTATTTTTTGCCTTTTCACAGATACGAAATCTTTAAAAAACATTTTTATTTACAACAAAGCCCAAACTTTCACAAGCTCGGGCTTTGTCTTTCCGCAAAAGATTTGTATCTTTGCAGAAAACTTCTTTAAGTATGGCAAAGATACAAATAAAATCTGAAACTCGGCACGAATTGAGCTTTTTTCCTAACTCTTTCGATGATTATGTGCCAAAAGACAGCAAAGTTCGTATGGTGGATCGTATTGTTCGCAGTATGGATATCAACCCTCTCATGGATACCTATGATGGGATTGGTGCTCCTCCTTATAGTCCGAAGATGCTTCTAAGTTTAGTTGTTTTTGCCTATATCAATGGCGTTTATTCCTGTCGTGGCATAGCGGACGCACTTAAATACGATGTTCGCTATATGTGGATTTGTGGAGGTAAGCAATTATCTTTCGCAACAATCAACCGCTTTAGATCCAATCATATGATTAAATGCATCGACTTTTATTTTGATGCAGTCGTCTCCATATTGGTTGAAAAGGGCGTGATTAGTCTGGAGGAACAATATGTTGATGGTACTAAGATAGAGTCGAAAGCAAACAAGTACACGTTTGTATGGAAGAAGACTGTGGAAAAGAACAGGGCTAAGCTCTTGGAAAAGACCTCTGCTGCATTGGCTCAGATAAAAGAACAAATTCGCCTGAATGGCGGGAGTGACATTAGGGAAGAAGACAGCGAGCCAGCCACTTCCGCCAAGGATGTAGAGAGAAGTGCACGTTTGTGTGAGAGGCAAGTGAAGAACCTTCCTAAGGCAAAGCTTACAGGAAGAGAGAAGCAAAAGCTAAATACTCAGATAGATCACTTGTTCAAAGCCTCGGACAAACTGGGCGAGTATGAAAAATCACTGGATATACTGGGCGAGAGAAACAGTTACTCCAAGACTGATCCCGATGCGACCTTCATGCGCCTCAAGGAAGATGCCATGAACAATGGGCAGACAAAGCCTGCCTATAACCTTCAAATTGCGACAGAGAATCAATATTGGACGAATTTCGCCCTTTATCCCAATCCAACAGACACCCTGACCTTCAAGTCTTTTTTGGATAAGTACAAGAAAAGATATGGAAAGCAATCCAAGAGCGTCACCGCAGACTCAGGGTATGGCTCGGAGGAGAACTACGAGTACCTAGAGATGGAAGAGATGATGGGTTATGTAAAGTACAACTGGTTTCACAAGGAACAGCATAAGCCTTTCAAGGAGGATGCCTTCAACCAAGCGAACTTCTACTACAACAGGGATGATGACTATTATGTCTGCCCCATGGGACAACACATGGAACCTTGTGGACAACGGCAAACGAAAAGTGATTCCGGCTATGTGTCTGTCATTACATTATATAGAGCACAACGATGTGATGGATGTCCGCTTGGAAGTCTCTGCAAGAAATCCAAAGGCAACAGAACCATATATGTCAACCATAAACTGAATGCATATAAAAAGGAAGCCTTCCTGCTACTAACGTCTCAAGAGGGCTTGAAACACAGAAGCCAGCGACCGATAGAGCCGGAAGCTGTATTTGGGCAGATGAAGGCAGATATGCATTATAAGCGATTCAGGCATTTCGGAAAGGACAAAGTTTACATGGACATAGGGTTGTTCGGTATAGGATTCAATTTGAAGAAATATTTGGGGATAAAACGATAAAACTCAATTTGGACAGTTTTACCGTCTGGGACAATTATGCCCTTTTGTGAGCTTTGGGGCTGTTTTGTTATCGATAAAACAAGAAAAGTAAAGTTTCTATACAATATAATAAGATTCCCTTTGTGAAGAAAGACTACGATTCAACTAGAATATATAGAAACACACAAAAAAAAGGGTGCGTCACAGACTTATGACACACCCTC
>JAJWOH010000273.1:0-1924 GCA_021635485.1 Segatella copri
TCACCAGGAATAAGACTCTAGGTAGTAAACTAAATATAGGAAACTACAGTATCGATTCGTTTCACAGGATGAAACGAAGTGTTTCTCCGCTTGAAACGAACAGTTTCATGGTATGAAACAAAATATTTCATGCCATGAAACCGTAACCTTTCCCTTATGCTATCCATCGCAAGCTTTTCAACAATGATATGCAGTATTTGATAGAGTGTAGTGAAAAAATCGTGAGGGATAACCACAAATCGTGATGGATAGCGTGATGGATTTTTCCGTTTTTGAAGTATCTATCACGCTATTTAAGTGTACGAATATCAGTATGTTAAGGGGTGTAAGAGATGCAAATCGTGATGGATGATAGATGATTACATAAAATTTGTTCGTATGAAGGCTGCGCTGGGTTACTGATATGGCTGCATCAGGTTACGGATATGACTGCATCGGGTTACGGATATTACTGCGTAAGCTAACGGAGACGTATCTGTAAGCTTATCGAGACGTCTGAATCAGCTTACTGAGACGTCTGAATCAGCAGACGGAGACGTCTGAACTCGCTTACTGAACTACTTGAGTTGCTTGACTGAACTACTTGAGTTAGCTGACTGAACTACTTGAGTTGCTTGACTGAAGTGTGATACAGCTCCCTTTGAAAATCATTAAGAATCTGAGCAATTCATAATAAATATAATAGCGGAGATGTTGATTACGAATATCATCCTATAATCAAGGGTCTATACGCCCCCTTTTCATCGTGGCATATAGCCCCTTGTCGTTTGTTTATCCCAATACAACATTGGCAGGAACGCCAAGGTTGTGGTATATGTTTCTTGCAACATCAAAATTAATTGCACGTCGCCCATGGAGAATATCACTTAGTGCGGTTGTTGATACGCCTATAGCTTTTGCAGCCTCCTTTTGCTTGTAGCCTTTTTGGCGAAAAGCAACTTTGATGGCAGCTATGAGTGAAGGCTTAACTCGCCATGGATGGGGATCAACTTCGCATTCCCAATCGTAAGCAGCTTCGCTGAGGACCTTTAATTCTTCCTTTTCTACTTCGCTTAGAAAGTCCATGCCGCCCAATTGGGTGCCCTTTGCAAGCAGAGCCTCCATTCGTTCTTCAATTTCATTATATGTCTTTTCGTCTTTAATAGTCATAGTTATATATTTTTAATGTTTCCTTGCAAAATCTTTCAGCAATTTGAACTTTAATATCTTCATAATCATTTATTTTTGCTGCAAAATAGCAAAAAGTTCTCAATACTGTGAACTTTCCGCAAGAAAAGAAATAAATGTTTGCAATATTTAACTTATGCATTAAGGGCGTGTGGTGCCATTCTTCGGCAGAGGAGATAAAGCTGCTGAAAGCAGGTGTGTCATTATTCATCAGATTACGCGGAATAAACGGAACGTTCTTGCTCCGTGGAGCAAGAATGTCCTTCACCTTTGCTGATATCGGGCAACTTGGTGGTTATGTTTTCGGAGCAACGCTTAGTTTGCATAAATTACTCATTGCATAAAGTGGGATTACATCTACGTGGCGACAAGCATTTTGAGATTCTTTATCAATGTATTCAAACTCTCCAAAATTCTCTAAGGATGTACGAACTGCATGATGGAGCGCTTTCTTTCTCATGAATAGCCATAAACTTTGCATACTGCCCCTGGTAGTAGCTTTCACTTCTATCGGTATAACCACACCATCTTTCGCTTCCAGATAATCAATTTCTGCATTGGCTCCTTTTGACAGATTCTGCCAATAGTACATCTCTGCCTTTTGGAAACAGTCGTGGTTCTTGACGAGTTCCAAGCCAGCGAACATTTCTGAAGCCGCCCCTTTATTGACAAAATCAACATCCGAAGCCAAAAGGATATTAGCTGTCTTATACGTGAAAAAGTTGTCACCTTTAGGATGGTTAAACTAAATATGTTA
>JAJWOH010000117.1:0-10224 GCA_021635485.1 Segatella copri
TCCCCCACTCCTTCTTTACATCAAAGCAGGGACAGGCTTTGTTGGCAAATTCATTATGACCATGAATCGTAGCTAACGGGAATTCTTCCTTCAGCTGCTCGATGAGCGATTGCATCGCCGCCTTCTGGTCTCGGGTTCTTGTATCCTTCGGCTTACCTTTCTTCGATAAGCCGCCGATGTAACAGACGCCGATGCTGATGGAATTATGGCCCTTGCAATGGGCGCCAACCTCCTCTATCGCACGGCCTACATGAATGCTGCCGTCACGATAAATCACGAAATGATAACCTATGCAGCGCAGTCCGCGCTCCCGGTGCCAGCGGTCAATATCCGCTACGGTAAAGTTGCGACCTTCCTTGGTCGCACTGCAATGAATGATGATTTCCTTTATCTTACGCATGATATTGATTTTTCGGATGATTGGAAAAGAGATAAATACTTAAGCGGAATCGCATCAAAGCCCCAGTCTCTGATAACAAGCGTGATGTGCTCTCTGTTCCTGATTGCTTCATCCACCTTCTCGCAAAACTCCGAGAAGTATTCCTCAGAATGAAGCACAAGTCCCGAAATGTAGGATCTGCCCAGAATAATGCTTCCATACATTAATTTAAAAGGACCATTGCCCGGAACGATGAACGGCTTGCGGATGACAGACTTCGGAACTCTGCCGTTTTCCTTCAGAATAACAGGCATGATTCTGCTCTTCTCATCATCCCTCAGAAACTTCGGGTTGGAAACCGGCACAAGTGCCAGTCTGTAAGCATCAGCTTTCAGATAGCCCTGAGGACGCTCCAATGTTCCGCAGAAAAACTTACCGTTAATGACCATTGTGCCATCAACTCCCCATGGAGTGAAACGGCGGCGAAATATACAAATGTGCATGATAATTTACAATTAATAATTAATAATGAATAATTGGTTTAAGGGTGGTCATTAAGGCTGGGTTCAGACCCGAAAACCTTAATGACCTTAATGACCTTAATGACCTTGACCTTAATGACCGGATTTAAACCGTAGATGCTACTTTCTGATAACGTGAATCGGGCAGAATATTGATGAGTCCCTGGCGCTTCCAGTTCTTCAGCATTTGTCTTACAGCCTCGTGCGTAACGTTAGCGCCCTTGATGGCAACACTCTGCTGCTGAGCCTGTTCGAAGGTGAAGGTTACGTCTAAGCATTCAAAAATAGAATCGTTTCTACCACGTCGTGAACGATCGTATGGCGACTGCCCTGAATAGTTCTTCGAAGAAAAAGCATCCTCAATGCGACTGCGGAAGAAGTAGAGTGCATTCTCCAGCTGATAATCTGCCAGGGTGTCGAAGACAGCAAGCATGGTTGGCGTCTGCATCTTCACTATCAGTTCCTTCCACAACTGCGGATTCTGCTTCAACTGTGTCTCAGCGCCCTGGAACCCATGCTTCTGAATCAGCGATTCAGCCACCTTGCAGAGCAGGATGCAGGTCATCATTCTCATCGTGGTTGGACAGATACGGAAACGCTGGCGGGCTTTCACCTTGTCGTCATTTTTCATCGTTTCCAGTCTTATCTGTTCCAGCCATTCCCTACCCTTATCCTCCAGCTTGGGCAGAACCACCTCACCGGTCAGCAAAGGCAGAAGATGAGCAATCTGAATGATGCGGTCGCGCTGGCGTTCGTTCATTACATACATGTTGTCAGAAAGTGGAGTGAAGGTATTATCGGGCGTTTTTGCCACGATGATACGGCTTTGAAAACCATCCGTATAATTGCTTACTACTCGATAGAGCGCATCAGGCGTTCCACACATCACTACGTTCCATAACAGTCTGTCTATATGAACATTCACTGCATCCGCACTTCTTGCCTCGCGCTCATAGCTCGTTCCGTCGTAAGCCTGTCTTAACATGACAGAAAAATCGCTCATCGCCGATTTCCACTTCTGTGCTACAGTGTCAGCTTCCGGAGTGAACGAGAAGGCGTGCTTGCCTTCTGTGTTCGCCAGTCGTTCAGCCAGATTCGCCACCGTATTGTTCAGTGTCAGACATCTTACAGGTAGTTTCGGCTCTTCGGGCTGTTCCTTCTTGTTCTTGGCTGCACGTTTCTTGGCTCGCCATTCATCCTCCTTCTGCTGATACATTTTGTCCATTTCCTTCACTTCCGAAGTCCATGCGTCAATCACGGGGTCAATGCTACCCTTACCAGATGCAAAATCACCGGCGATGTAGGAGATGAGGTTCAGCGAGTTCATCTTGCCGTGAACGGAAACCTTCACGCCCGTTGCGAGCATTCCGATGGCAGGACAGATGGCTGTGATTACAGGCAGCGCCAATGCCGGACCAACAGCGCTGATAGAGTCCCGAATGCCTTGCGGCAACTTAGGCAGCGCATTATAATAGAACAGATCATCCTTGGCGTTAGCCTCGTCCAGCGCATTGACCAGCGCCTCATTGTCAGCCGCCGAACCACCACCCGCATTTCCCTGCTTCATTCGTTCCTGACGGATGGCAGAGAGCACATCCTTCAGGCGCTTAGGCATTTGCGTGATTTTCTCGTTCAATGCCGAGTTGATGCAAGCCATCTTCTCCTGTTCGGGAAACCCATCGTAGCAGGGAATAATCTGAGCCAGAAGATTCCGGTCGAAGCCACAGATGTGGCGCAGATTCACAGCCAGCTCGAAAGTCAGCGTATTGCGGTTGGAGCGCATCGGTTCCTGCCCGTCATTATACAGTTGCCACCACTTCTTAATGATTTCCCCATAAGGAATCCCAAGATAATTGTCCTGAGAGACAGAGGGAGTCGAAGCGGATGAAGCAGCAGAAGGTGAAGCGGATGAAGCAGCAGATGAAGCAGCTGCAGAAGAAGAAATTCTCGAATTCTTAAATTCTTGACCCTTTAAATCCCCTTGAGAAGCTTTCTGAGAAGAAATTCTCGAATTCTCTAATTCTTGACTCTTAAAACTCCCCTGAGTATTCTTCTTGATTTCTTCCAACCAAGGCATAAAGTGCTTGTTCGCCTTGTGCGCCCCTTCCGGCAATTCCTCTTGTCCGTACCGTTCTCTTTCTTCTAGAACTTTCCCTTCAGCAGCCACAGACGCCTCATCATAAGTATCCTTGAAGAGTCGTGGCGAAAGAAAGAGCAGATCTTCTCCATCCGATGTGGTAGTGAAATAAACCCTGTTAATGTCGTGAGCCGAAGTATCCATTTCGCATTTCAGCATCGTAGCAATTCGTACCTGGTTCTCCAGAATCGTCTTGCCCTTTTCGCGCTCAAACACCGCATGTCCACCCTGTCTTGCACTACGTTCCAGCATCAGCAGTCCGTACTTGTCCGGTTCTTTCAGCAGCAGCTTGGCAGCCTTGGCGAAAGCCTCCGGCTCGTCCATATCAAACCCGAATGCACAGCTTGGCAGTTTCATACCCTTCACTACCCCTTGCGGATAATGCCCGGAGTAGTTAAACTGCACCAGTCTCCGTTTCGCAGCATCGTTTCCGGCACGAGCCAGACGAAGATTCGCCTTCTGCTCATTGCTTCCACGCAGCTGCTTATACTCCTCTTCCGAGGTGATGGAGCGGGCAACCTTGTGCCCATTCTCCACCTTAATTAAATAACAACTCATCTGTCTGTTTCTTACTTATCGTTTTAAGTTGAAGAGAAAACATCTTAATGTTTCAGTTGGTAATCCAATACCGCATCAGCCCCTTCAGCTGCCTCAACAGCCAACGTTTGGGCGATGTTGATTCCCTCATGGCAGAACACCTTCAGCGTAAGCTGAACAGCTCCGTCCTTAGTCTTGCTCACACGACCATGCGCCAGTTTCTTAATCAGTTCCGACTGAGTTCTGAGGCGGTGCTGCACTACGAAATCAAACGTTCCGTCAGGCATTTGCTGAGCCACGCCCATCGAACGGAATCGAGGAACCTTATTCACCCCCGATTCCTGGGGACTGAAGAGGAAATACTGCTTAGCATCATAGTAAGCCATTCCACCCAACTGCACATGCTGGCAGTCATTATTATTCACCTGCTGGTTCTGAACATTATTCTGAGCATTGTTCTGAACCTTGTTTACTTTCTTAACCATAATCTGAATTGAATTTTTAGGAGAAGAAACATCCGGATTGTTGCGCGCTTTACCATGGAAAATCCTCCTCTGTTTCAACTCAGTTTTTACTTTTTAACCTTTATGGTAACGTGGTTGCAAAGGGTTAAGGTTCTTTTACCTTTTTACCCTTTTACCTTTTTACCTTTAAAAAAGCCTTTTACCCTTTTACCTTTTCAATGTCCGTAACCAGGATATCCTGATAAACCTGACCATTGTGCTCATGGGTTGTAAAGCGGAGCGTAACAGCCACCAGCTCGCCAGCCGCATACTTACATTGCGCCATGTTGCCGAGCATAGCCGCAGCGTACTGGTTCTCATACTTGCCACCCATCTCCTGGAGAACGATGTTGCATTTCATCATCTGTCCGTTCTCACTTTTCTGACTCTGCACAGCGAAAGCCTCACCCTGCTGTACCACTCTCATAATCTGAGTATACATATTATATAAATGTACGAAGAGGTTTCAAGAGCACCAAACCATTTCAGCGTTGTCTTGTTTCTTCGACGATGCAAAAGTACTGTAGAAAAGAAAGCAAAACAATGCTTTTCCCACAACTTCCCCGAAAAACCCACAATTTTGGGAAAAATCGGGCATTTCTTGGGAAAAAGTAAGAAGGAGAAGAAAAAGAGAGTTAAAAAGTAAAGAAAAAGGGAAAATCATCCCTCTTTCCCCCCAAAAATCCCTCATTTTTTCCCAACGTTGGGAAAAATCTTGGGAATCTTGGGAAAAAGCACCCCCATAACCAACATTTTAACACTCCAAATATTTATAATTCGAAAAAAATGCTTATTTTTGCATTCATTATAGCTTTCACTTCATGTTGATGCTACAATACAACCAACAAGAAGGACGTATTGGGAAACTCTCCAATCATCACACTTGGAGTTGGGAAACGAGAATAATAATATAACAAGACATGAATTATGAAAAAGATTTTAATGTTTATGGCAATTATGGTTGCTGCATTCTCTATGGTAGCTTGTAGTAGCGATAGCCGAGAAGATGAAATACCAGACACTTCACAAGATAAAAATACAACTTTGGCGGATTACGAGGGAGTATGGGAAAACGAGGACGATGATATGTTTTTTAGTATAACTTCTGACGGATATGTATTATATAACCTATGGGAATGTATGCTTGGAAGAGGAAAGGGAACACTAAGAAATGATACTCTTATCGTAAAAAATGAATATTCTAAAAGAACAGATTCTTTGGTGCTTTACAAACCTGTCGAAGACCAATTAATGATTAGAGGTAAGGTGTTTGGCAAGGACACTGGTAAAGCATACAATGCTTATGGTTTGCATTTTAATCTCAACAAAGAAAAAGTACCAGTAACGTCCTTCGCTGGCGATTATTGGACTACATCAGGTGGTCTAAATGCTTATTTTGGCAGTTTTGATGAAAAGTATATAGTCTTAAATGATTATATATTTCAAAGACAAATCAGCTATAAGTCTGGTCGTTATGAAACACGTGAATATTATTATGTTCCAAGAGAAATAAATTCAAAGTTTGGAACACGGAGATTATATTATGCAGGATTTAAAGATGACGAAGTAGTGCATTATGATTATTTTCCATCAAGATAATTATTCACCAACATATATAACATCATGTTTTTAAAACTTATGATTTTGCTCATGTTTTATGGGGCTTATTGCCTTTTCAAGGGCAAGTAAAAGTTGGCTGGCTCATTCGTTTGGGTCAGCCTATTTTGTGGAATATGACGCAAAAACTATCGCACCGATAAATCATACTAATAAACTATTTTAGCCCCTTACAGAAGAATTTTTCACTATCTCTTTGAGTTCTCTGATATTTTGCCTATCTTTGCAATGCAATTATTCTTTGAAACTTATATATCTATCTCAGCCCTGCCGTTGGTACTCAATGGTGGGGCTTTACTTTCGCATTTCTTTTATACCCTATCATATATCGCCCTGCATCTTCATTTTTGGTAGTGTGGGGCATTTTTGTGTTAATTAAACTTAGAAAGGTTAAAGTCAAAAATCCCCGAAAAGCCTATTAAATATATATTATCCATATTAATCCACAATAATACGTGTTAATGGGTAATCAGCTAATTTGGTGGTTTGCAATGATTTATGTACTTTTGCAGTACTTGTTAGTAGTTGCGCGCTAAACAGCGGACATTTAAGTATATTTGAGTGATTATTCACTTCCCTATACGAAACCCCATCCAGTGTTCGGAGCGCAACACGAACAAAGGATAGGGTTTTCACTTTCCCTATTCTTTTTCGAGAGTAAACAAGTAGTCTTGGTGGCTTGTCGGCTAAATACATTCGGCTACACAGACTTAAAAACCACATCACAAGATGCTAATAAAAATAGGGAAGCTGCCCTCCAATCGCACCTTCCCTACTCTTTCTCTTCAAATACTTCTCTTATATTCCTCCTCCCTTTTCAGCTTATCATAAAGCTCGTGAGCTTTGGAATAATCTGCATCAGAATCCTTTAGCCACTCCGAAAAGGGGCGGTTGTGGTTCTTCTGGGTTTCCTGCTTGCGAAACGAATTGGGTTAGTAGTTACAAACAACCCAATAGCCATTCTTGCGACCACCTTCACGTTTCAGAACCTGAAATTCTTCTCTTAAAGACTTAAGCTCCAGAGAAACCTTTCTTGCAGACATCCCCATTTTTCCTGCTAATTCTGGTATTGTCGTTTTAGAATCTTCAGATAGCATATCCAATATAAGCTTCTGTAAATCAGACAATTCTTTCTTGCATTCTTTCTTGCATTCTTTCTTGCATTCAATATATATCCCATTATCCAAAGTTCTTTAAATCTATAGGGCTGCAACCGCACAGTCCAAAGATGTAGTTAACTAAATCTTGAATGTCAAATACTATTACATACCATAATATGGAAAAACGCAACCCCAAAATGCACAATCCCAAATGCTTGTAACACTATCTATGTAATATTAAATTAATGAAGCTGTTTCAATTCTTCTTCTGTCAATCCGGTAGCCTGCATGATTTGTGACCAAGACATTCCCATTGCCAACAAGTTACGTGCTACCTCCACTCTACCCTTAGCAATACCCTTCTCCTCGCCTTCAATATACGAGCCATAAAGACCAGAGTAGTAATCGTCAACAGCCTTAATACTTTCATCGTATTTTTCCTGCTCCTCACTACTCAAGCAACGAACATCCGCCAATTTAGCAAGATGATCAAATATCTTTTTCTGCGCCGTAAACGGCAATCTTTCCAATACTTCCATATACTTCAAAACATAAATCCATTTTTCAAAACCTGTCTCGCATTCTTCCTCACTCTTATCAAAGAAGGGAAGAGAAAGATAGATGAAACGAAGCTTGTCAGAAAACATGGAGTCGCTAGACTTCTCCCTCAAAGCTACGTCTGTCCTAAACTTTGTCACCTCATGCTCCCTTGGCATAAAATTCATGATGCAAACCACATAAACCGGCACAAACTGGTATAAAACAGGAGTACGGTCACCTGCTTCATCAAACTTCTTGCGCTGGGCAACAAAAGCCTTACTAGCATAATAGATGGAACGATTCACAAAGAAGGGTACCCATCTGTTCTGCATCTCAACGATGAAATGTTTATCATCGTCGGTAACACAATAGATATCAAAGATGCAGCCACGGAGATCATTCGTTTCTCCAGGCAGTTCCTTGTCCTTGAATGTTACGTCCTTGATTTGAAACTCACCTTCAAACAAGTCGTTCAAAAAATTAATCAGCAAGTCCTTGCTGAACTCTTGACCGAAGAGACGCTTGAAGCCCCAATCGGTAAAGGGGTTGATATATCTACCCATAAATTATCTGTTTAGATTCTAAAATCTGCTGCGAAGATACACTTTTTTATTGAAACTGCCAAGAAATTCTAGAATTTTCTTTCAAAAAGAAGGAAAAGAAAGAGATATGTAGAGAGAAAAGGGAAGCTGCCTCCCCATCGCACCTTCCCTACTCTTCCTTCCTCAACTACTTCTCGTATATTTCTCCTTCTCCTTCAACTTATAATACAGCTCCTTGGCAATGTTGTAATCTGCATCAGAATCCTTTAGCCACTCCGAAAAGTGGCGGTTGTGGTTCAGCTGCGTTTCCTGCTTTCTGAACGACTCTACAACACACTTCTTCTCTACTTCCGGAAACATTACCGCCATGCGGGCGGCAAAGGCGTTCTTGTCCTGATCATCCTTCACTATACGGAAAGTATATTTCATCAGACACCAGACTACGTACCAGTCCTGCTGCTTGGTGATATTGCCCTTTAGCCAGAACTTCAGCATGTTTTCTAACTTGTATGGATCTACCCAGTTTACAAAGAACGAATCGCTGTTACGCTCAAAATCATCAGCCCTGGCAATCTCTGCCTCCCACATTTTATGCTCACCCTGATACTTGAACAGCGTTTCAAAATCCTCGGGCAAAGCCTGCTCCCTGACTAGCGTACGGACAAGTTCTTCTTCCTCATCCTCCTCTCGCTCAAACCAGTCAGAACAAAGCGTATAATTGTTGTATTTATCCTCAACCCCATCCATCACTTTCTGTAAGCTGTCGTTGGTAATGGCTATTCTCCTGCTTTCCATGCGGTGCTTCTTTACCTTTACCTCACGTTTCAGATGGTCAGGTAGCGTGCCCTCGTCGAAAATTCGCTTGATATAATGGTAAATAATCACAGCCTCATGGTCGGTGCGGAAAAAGCGGGTTCTGTATAAGGCTAGGAAATCGGCACAAATAGTACTTACTGTGGAGATGGTTTCTGCCAAAGACATCTGCAAACCAGTAGAGACAAAGTTCTTGTAATGGGAATCAAAACGCGGATAATCGTCTCCTACAGGAACTTTAAGCTTCTCGCATTGCTCGAAAATAGCCTTAGCATAGGGAATCTGATCATACTCCTCTTCCTTATCGAGCAAATAGTCTGAATGCTTCCTGGCGATGGTCTGAATTTCCTGGAGCACCTTCTCTAAAACATCAGTATAAATCCCCATGAATTCATCATCATAGCTCTTGTAGATGGAAATGTAGACTTTCTTATGGAGCGTATGAATATATTTAAGAAAATCTGTCAACTGCTTGGCAAGGTTCTGGTAAATATGAAAATAACAGGTAAGACCTTTATGCTTTCCTGCATTCCATTTAAATTCATCTTTAGCATGCTGAATCTCCTTATACAAATGTTCTGCCTCTCTCTTAAACTGACCCACATCAGTAGTTGTTACTGGAGTGTATTTCTTGACTCCTGTTACTTCATCTTCCACAAAAAGATCTTCTTCTGATGAAATCTTCAGAAGAGAATTGTAGTTATTGTCAGTATTGGGTATTTCCTCTGTCTGCATATTACTTTTCTAGGTTTGAATTGTTATGTTGTTTTAAATAAGCGGCGTGGGGTTCCCTGTAAGTACCGGTATTCGGGTACCTGCAAGAACCTTCGGTAAGGCACAAACAAGTACAGCCCACGCCGTAGAGGAGTGGACGCCTTGCTGTCACCGTCTTCTTACCGAATTTCTGAATTGCAGGTTCTGAATACCGTAGAAGTGTCAGATAATCAGCGTCTATATTCTATATGTTATATTCTATTTTACTATCTGTTTCTTATTATTCTATTTTAAAGATTCGGGGGCACTTTTTAAAGTGACTTCGATTCTAATTAAACAAATGTCTTGGCTGACAACCAGCCTTGACGATAACTAACACCTGCACATTAAATGCAAAATTGTCCCAAAATTACAAAATAATTGCGAAAACATCTATATTTTATTGCAAATATTAACAGAAAATAGCAGAAAACTCAGTAAAAAGGGATTTTAAACCTCTAGACAACGAGATGGGGAAAAAGCTGATTATGTAAATAATGGTTACCATACTACGGGCTGAAGGTCCCAAAGTTCCTAGCCCAAAGCATCGACCTGGGTATGATAGCAATCAGCAAGGCGCCCTATAGGGGCAAAAGCTTTGTAAGCTGAAAAATGTAAATCTTCCTTACTCTTATATGCAGGAAATGAAAATCAGCAGTTTTTTGAGTTTTAGAAGATAAGAAGCAAAAATTAGAGGGTTAGGAAGGAGTTTTACCCCCTCTACTAGGGGTGAAAAATGCCCCTCCTCAGACATAAATCTGTCTCAGACTTGACGTATTTTT
>JAJWOH010000274.1:0-1917 GCA_021635485.1 Segatella copri
GTACCGTGATGGCTGCCCGAGAGGTAATGATTCTCTGCAACGGTCATAACAAGGCGCGCGCCCTGCAGGCTGCCATCGAAGGTCCTGTTACCCAGGCTTGGACCATCAGCGCACTGCAAACTCACCCATGTGGCATCATCGTTTGCGACGACGCAGCTACCGACGAATTGAAAGTTAGTACTTATCGCTACTTCAAAGACATAGAAAAAAACAATCTTTAAAAAACGTGTGTTATGCGACTCAATTTAAGTTCTCAAATCGTACTTAACAAAGTTCCTGTCGAGTATTACAAACCAAAAACAACAGTAGAATACTCTGAAATCTCCCGCATGGAGAAGATTCATACCGACATCTTTGCCTCTTCACAAGAAGGCGCAAAGCATATCGCCGACTGCATCGAGAAGGAAATCCTGGCTGCACAGCAGGAAGGCAAATTCTATGTGATGGCGCTGGGTGCCGGTTCTTCTCTCTATTCTGTATACGATGAACTCGTTCGCCGTTACAACGAGAAGACCCTGAGCTTCCGCAATGTTGTTGTATTCAATGCATACGAATATTATCCGCTCCAGAAGGACAGCTCTCTCCGTACCATCAACCAGTTGAAGGAGCGTTTCCTTGATCATGTGGATGTGACTGAGCAGAACATCTTTACACTGGATGGTTTTGTGGCACAGGATGCCGTACAGGACAGTTGCCGTCTTTATGAGCAGCGTATCAAGACCTTTGGCGGTCTCGATGTAGCTCTCATAGGTATAGGCCGTTCGGGTAATATTGCAGCCAACGAGCCAGGCTCGGGCATCCAGTCAATGACCCGTATCATCCTCATCGGCAATACTTCTCGCGAAGAGATGGAGAACAGTGAGCAGACCAAGGAAACCATTCCTCCATGTTCGCTCACCATGGGTATCGCTACCTTACTCTCAGCCAAGAGCATCTATCTGACAGCCTGGGGCGAAGAGAAGGCTGAGATTATGCAGAAGGTGGTGGAGAACTCTATCACAGATACCCTGCCGGCATCATTCCTTCAGACTCATCCGAATGCACATGTTGTCATCGACCTGGGTGCAGCTCATCATCTGACACGTATCGAGCATCCATGGCTCGTAACTTCATGCCAGTGGAGTGACAAACTGGTGCGTTCGGCACTGGTATGGCTCTGCCAGAAACTCGGTAAGCCTATCCTGAAGTTGACCAATAAGGATTATAATGAGAACGGACTGAGTGAACTTCTGGCTCTCTATGGCTCAGCCTACAATGCCAATATCAAGATTTTCAATGATTTGCAGCATACCATTACCGGATGGCCAGGTGGTAAACCGAATGCCGATGATACCTATCGTCCGGAGCGTGCAACACCATTCCCTAAGAAGGTTATCGTATTCTCTCCACACCCAGACGATGATGTTATCTCTATGGGAGGAACCATCCGTCGACTGGTACAGCAGAACCACGATGTGCATGTAGCTTACGAAACATCAGGAAACATTGCTGTAGGTGATGAGGAAGTAACAAGATTCATGCACTTTATCAATGGTTTCAACCAGCTTTTTGCAGACTCAAAAGACAGCATCATCTCTAATAAATATAAGGAAATCAAGACCTTCTTTGCCAAGAAGAAGGAGAGTGACTTCGATACGAGAGATATCCTGACCATCAAGGGACTGATTCGCCGTGGTGAGGCTCGTATCGCTTGTACCTATAATGATATTCCGCTTGACCATGTACACTTCCTCGACCTGCCATTCTATGAGAGCGGCAAGATAGAGAAGTTGCCTATGACCGAGAAGGATGTGGAGGTAGTGAGAGCTCTGTTGCAGAAGGTGCAGCCACATCAGATTTATGTTGCCGGCGACCTTGCTGATCCTCACGGAACCCACAAGAAGTGTACTGATGCCGTTCTGGCAGCTATCGACGAAG
>JAJWOH010000118.1:0-10194 GCA_021635485.1 Segatella copri
GTGAGAAACCTATACACCTTACTTGTTGCATAGTCCTCATAGGTTACCATTCTAAGTTCTTCAGGATACCATTTGGCAGTATGTAGTCCTGTTAATTTGATACGTTCATCAGAAATGATACCAGTACTCTTGTCAACTTCGGCTTCTGATACAACTTCAAAAAGCATGTTATCTTTTGCCCTAGTAACAAAGAATGCATTCTTCTTAGTTATCAACTTGAAGAGTCTGTTGAAATCTACATATCCTCTGTCCATCAAATAGATAGCAGAAGGTTCTATGTAGAGATCATCAAGAGCTTTTACATCATTAACCGATGCAGAAGTCAAATAAACTGAGACTGGAAGATTTCCTCGCAAATCGACTAATGTGTGCATTTTGATGCCACCTTTGTTTTTGCGATACTTTGCCCAAGGACATAATTTGAGACACAGACTTATAGTACTGCTATCAAAAGCATATACCATGTTGTCTAGGTCTAATCTGAACTTGTCTTTGACATAAAGAGGACGTACTTTTTTCAAAAGAACGTCTGCAAAATCTTTATAGATATGCCAATCTCGCTTCTCGTTAGCTTTTGCTAGAGTATTACGTGGTACAGCATAACTAATACCACAATGGTAAAGTTTGCAGGAGAGTGCCGTAAGGCAGTTTTCTATATCTCGAAGACTATCACGACCTGTTAATTGAGCATAGCTCATTACTAGGAATTGGTCTTTGCAAGAGAAGTTTCTTGCTCTGTAGTTTCCCTTATAACGGTCTACACAAGTTTTGAAATCACGTTCTGGTATAAGTGACATAATCTGAGAGAATATAGTTTTGCCTTTGTTCATCGCACACGTATTTTAAATATGCGTGCAAAGATACAAAATCAAATCGAATACACTATAAAAAGTCCGTAAACTTTTGAGTATTAATAACTTATTTAATAATCGTCTCGTTTTAACGGGACACTAGTGATAGAACATTAAAGATAGGAGATACGAATATGAGAAAGAACAAGACTTACGAGCAGCAGAAGAAGTATTACGATGAATGTAACGACTTCGAGAGTTTAGGAGCCATATTCATGTATTGGCTTGAATGCGGATGCGAAACCGCAGCATCCATGCAAGAGACCTACAGGGAAGGCACAAAGGAATGTAAGGAATACATTATGGAAGACCTCTTCCACCTTTGCGACAAGAAACAATTCTATCAGTTTGTCAGAATCTTCAACTTTGGCAAGAAGTAACCATGGAGCGGTCAGCGAATAGAGGAGCACATCTAGTTCAAGCCTAGAGACCGCACAAGTATAACAATTTAAAAGAAAGGATTAAGTTATGGACATCACAATTTATGTATTAATCTTCTTAGTCGGCAGTCTTACAGGCTACAGGCTGAGAGCAGCAAAAGACATGGAGGACGAGTAATATGGTTAAGTTAGAACTTACAGACGAGGAGTATGACGCAATCAGAGCGTTACTCTATCAAACGACAACAGCAGCCTATGCAAAGGCAGTTGGGTGCGCAGTCTTCATGGCAGCCCATTTGGAGTTGTTTCCGGAGACATACAAGACAATTAAAGAGATAAACAAGAAAATAAATCAGTAACAATATGAAAAAGAGAATTAAGATAGCTTTGGTTGTGGCAACGATAGTTGCCCTACCAATTATGGCAGCGCAGCAGAGCAAGAGCGAGGAGAAATCTTTGCTAGTAGACTTCATCGAGTATTGCAAGACATGTGAGAACCTTAGGCAAGTTGATCCTAACAAGGACTACACCCAAGCAACTCTCCATGAGCTGAAGAATGCAGCACGTTTCTATGAGGAACAGGAGAACTTTGCCGACTGCACAGATTATCAGCAGCAAGCAAAGATAGACAAGATTATCGGCAGAACTTATGATGCTAGAATGATTAACAATAACAAGTAACAAATTTAAATTATAGGAGACAAGAATTATGAAGGCAACTAAGGCAGTTATGATTAATGAAAACATGGTAGGCGTTGAGGTATTGAATATCCAAGACGTAGTGAAGGCACAGGCAGCTGGACTTGAACTTGTAGACAAGGAAGGTTGGGGATATGATGGCACAATCGTGGATGATGAGACCGACGAAGAGCGAGACCCGACAGAACAGGAAATCTTCGAGCGCATCACCAAAGACCTAGCAGAAGGCAAGGAAGTGTACGCCTGTATGATACTATCTGAAGATTTTGATGTACAGGAGCATACAAAGACGAATCTTAAAACCAACTTCTATGTGCATCAGATTGTGTACACTATGCACGAAAACAAGATTGTGGAAGGCGAAATCGTCTATCTTTCTCTAGCATACGGAAGTTTGGGAACCGATGCGGCAAATGCCCTCTATGGCAATATGGCAGAGAAGTTATATTATGACATTGGGTACTACTTCACAAACGGAAGAACACCACAGATAGGATTCCAAAGAGAACAGATTATCAAAAAACTCAATTCTTTGAAGATGCACGCTGCTCATGTAGTGCTGAAGACGAAGAAAGGTGGCTATCTGACCAGAGACCTCGAAGAGATATTCGCAACCACGGATGAACTTGTAGATAACTTAATGAAATAACAGATTAAACGATAGGAGATAAAGATATGAACGAATTAGAGATTTTGATGAGAGCAGAGGCCAAGAAGAAGTTTGTTGAGGAAGACGCAATCAGTCAGTTGAAGAAACAGGAGTATGAAAAGGCTAGGAAGTGGAAGAGAGAAACGCTTGATAAACTGAGTTTCTTGAAGAACTACGGATTCGAGTTTAATAAGGGACGCAATAGTACTTATGGCTGCATCTATATATCTACAAATGGGCATGGAACGATATTGGTTGAATTGCCACATAGTTATGAACCAACTAAAATCAGTTGCGAAAGAATCACAAAATTCTACTTAGATAGACCTCTTAGAATTGATTGGAACTACGATATATGTGGTAGCGATAAATCTAACTTGTCACTAGAGGAGTTCGTGAAAGCTTTAGTAAGACGTGGAATCATAAAGGTAGAAATGTAATCAATATGACGATAATCATCAAATGTTTCAAGGTAGCCATCCACGTTGACAAGTTCGGACGGAGATACAAGGCACGCACAACGTTCATCATCAAGCAGACGCCATTTAATGAGAGGTTCTTTCTGCCGAACGGAATGCAAGTAGACAAGAGCACTTGTCTTGAGAAGATAAAATAGTAGTTGTTGTTGTTTTATATATAGGGCGAATGCGGTATTCAAGCCGCTACAGATGGTTGCAACGTACCATCCGCCCACCAAGTATTGATTTTTAAAAGAAAGGATTTGATATGAAAAAGTATGTAGTAGAGATTGTAGAGAAAATCACCTACAAGGTTTCGCTAGACGCTGCATCATCCGAAGACGCAGAGAATGCCGCAAGACGTTTATACGATTTGGGTTGTTTGGAGAATGGCGAGTTGGAAAGTGTTTCGTTTGATGTAGAAGAGAAGGAGGGCGAGTAATATGAAGAAAATCAAAAGCAAGGAAGTTCGGGACTATGTCATGAACGATATGGTATGGAAGGTTGATATGCCAAGGCTATTGAAAGAGATAGCTGAGTGTTCTAAAAGCACTCCTTATCCTGTGACTTTTACGATTTTGGCACGCGTGCTTGGAATACTCACAGAAAGGGCTATTGAGATTAATGATCCTGCACTAAACATCATTATGATGAACCTTGGACTTTACGAAGGAGTGCATGATAAGAACGCAGGTGAGGTTATATCTAAACAACGCAAGTTGATTACTGATAAACAAAAATAGGAGGTGTAAGATGAAGAAACAGAAAGTATTTGTGTTGATTAAGCACGGAGCAGACAACCAAGATTATTCGGGCGTTAATGTTATCGGAGTTTACTCTACCAAGACCGCAGCCAAGGAGCGGATGGCAGAAGAGAAAAATAATATCCTAGACTTCTACAAGGAGGAATATCCCGATAACTATGAAGTGTCTGAAGACAAGGACGAATCATCATGGAGCTGCTCATGCAAGGATAGTATTATGTTTGATGAGTTGTTAATAACAGAAAGTGAAATGGAATCATGATAAAGAAATTTCTATTCAACGAGTTCGGTGTATGCACGAATCCTGACAAGACAGAAATCGGCAGCGGAATCCCCCATATTGAAATATCCACAGCTTATGTTAGAGGAAAGTGGACATATGGTGTGACGTACATGCTAGCAGATAGAGGAGGGGCGTTTGGAACTAACCTCAGCAACACGAATTGGTTCAAGACACAGGAAGACGCCATAGAGCATGCTTTGAATTGGGCAAAGCATTGGCTTAACGTACAGATAGAGCAAGAGCGCAACCGGAATAGTTCTGCTTGCAAGAGCGCAGCTAAGATACTGAAGGAGATAGAAAATTTACTCCCGAAGAAGAGATATGTACAACTAGAATTATTTGAGTTTTAAGAATATGAACAAGCAAGAATTTATCTTCGTCTTCCCTCAGTCGGGGGAGACGATAACAAAGGAAATGAATCCTTTGGCGGTGAAGGATGCAGCCGTGAAGTATCTGAAAATTCAGAACGAGGTAAGAGGAGACATCTGTATCATTAAGAACGCCCATGAAGATGTTGTGGCAATGGCATACGTGAGCGACACGATGAAGGTTTCCTTCTTCACCGAGGACGAAAGTGTTAACGACATCAAACCGATTGGAGTAATCGAGGAAGGAGGGGAGAAATGAGATTACGACAGGCGAAGAAGATACTTTGCAGAAAGAATAACTATTTTTGGATACCCCGAATCATAGCTTATACTTATGGTTTTGGTGAAGACCACAGAATCACAAAGGCTATCTGTAGGGTTAGAGCCTATCAGAAGAAAGGGGGTAAGCAATGAAAGCAAGATTTGTAAAGAAGATACTTCTCGGACCCGACAAGGGTAAAAATTTGTATTGGCTAAAACGAGTGATTAAAACTTCTTTTGGTTGGAAAGAAGACCACAGAGTAGTGAAAGCACTTCATATTTATCATCGCAAGAGAAGAAGAAAGGAGGTTAAGCTATGAGTAAACAGGAATGGTTCGTGCTCTTCATCTTCCTCTTCACGATACTGATGGCAATATTAGGTTGAAGATATGGAAAAGGCAAGAATCATAATCTACGATGATTGGGCGATACTCGATGAGACAGAAACCTTCTTCAAGGATAAATCCTATCTTATCGGTATCGCCAAATCTACCCTTCAGCAGACACCCGATGCGGTAATTGCTGAAGTTTGGGTAAATGACCGGCTGAAAATGAAGTTCCGCATCAATAGCAAGGGCAAGGTTCAGCAATGCAAGGTCAGTCAGCATCCAGGGTGGGGTGGACGCAGAGAGCGAGCCGGAACACCTACCAAGGGTGCAGCTGCCCTTATCTACAGGGTTGTGACGCATGTAAACGAAGAAACGTACGAGTTTTGCGAATCCCTAGGACGCAACAAAGGCGCGTGGATCAGACAGGCGATAGCCGAGAAACGAGAACGTGATGATAAGGAAAAAGCAGAGCACTAGGCTCTGCTTTTTCTTTTTCTCTTTGATTCCATTCGGATAGGGAAGTAATTTTGTATTCGTCCATCCATATTTACAAAGCAATAGTTTATCCATTTAGTGCTATAATCACCAAGCAAAGACCTCTGTGAATATCGAATTATCTTAGCCTTGCGCTTGAACTTGTAGCCTTGGCTCTCCCAATACGGACGAGCTTTCTTCATTTGTTTCTTAAGCAATCTAACCTTCATGCCCACCTCGCTTTCTTCTTGATTTTGTGAATATAGTGAATGTAAAAAACACCCTATTGAAAGTACGATGGCGCATAATATACGTATGCAGTTCGGGATATTTATGAATCGTTTCGAACCTCTTCTTAAATCCCTTATTAGCAGTACTCTTGTACCACTTTTTCATTTTCCTAATACTAGTCATACGCTACTACTTTTTGTATTTCAACAAATACACCAAGCACTCCTTACCGATAGTGCTTATAGCCTTAAAATACTTATCATCGTACAACGACCCTACACAATCACATCTAGAAAGGTATTTATTTCGTTTTCCGTCAGCATCAACCATGATTTTAAGCTTTGCGACAATCACTTCATTACTAGTTACTTTATAAAGAAACCGCAACAGGTTAGTTAACGCTAACTTGTTTGGTTCATAATCGTCAACATCAGATAATTCTGACAGCCTTCCTTGAATGTATTTCGTAAGTCTATCTTTGTAATTCATACATTTCTCGTAATAGAATATGATAGGCATATCAAAAGAAGGTGTAAGCAGACCATAGGCGATGCTCATACCTACTTGGAACTTTGCAGCACCTCTAAGCAAACCTTTCGCCTGTTCCTTTATAGATTCACGGAATTGTTCGATACTCAAATCTCGTTTTCTAAAGTTACAGGCTCGGCAAGAGGGCATATAATTCTCCATGCTATCCTCACCATGAGAAACGACATACTTACCTTCCTTATCACTCCAATGAGAGTAACCGCCACGATTCTTTGGAACGAAATGGTCTACTTGCATATCTTCGAGCTTTATTTCTTTTCCGCAGTATGCGCAATGGTGTCCGAACTTTTCCCACACCTTGATTCTATCTTTCTTTTTCATACGCTATAGTTTTTATCAAAACCTTCTACCTTTCAGAATCACCAATCTTTTATGGCGCTCAGCTGCATCTTGCAATTTCTGTAGAAGTTCTTCCTGTGCCCAACGCAGTTTGGCATCAGTCAGATACTTATCCATTACCTTTGTCAACCTTTCCATCTTCTTTATGATTTTCTTTCTTACCTTTATACTTATTCTGAAATTCGTTGAGCATATCGAGGAACGCACACGGATTATTGGCAGCGGTTTTTGCGATAGACGCATTCTTAGGCAACTTACGTGAATCATATTGTCCGTGTTTAAACAAGATGGTTTTAAGCGAATCGAATAGTGCAGCGAAAATCTCACCTTCTGCCATGTTATTATCTCTGTTCCATTCTGCATTAATATTGACTTTCAGCGTATTCTCTAACGTCCCATCATCTTTGAAACGAATGATATGTTCAAGCGGACGATAGTTACTTAACGAAATTTTCAATGCACTAGGACCGACATTCCTAGAAAAATAGGTATTGGTAACAAGTACAATATCCGTATCAGCAGGAACTCTGCTGAGAATATCAACGAACTCGCCAGCCTTACCTAGGATAGGTTTATGCGGATAATCTTCTGTATATTTCATGCCTTCTTGTTCATTTTAGCGATGCGTACATTGTAAGCATCATAGTCCTGTTTACTAATTTCAATAACACTCTGAATGACTACTGTTCCACTAACCATATCATCCTTGAATTCCTTTTCCACGTCCGTGATGATTTCCATGAGAGGATAGAACTTAATATCCTTCTTTTCCCCTCTGACGCTACACGTAACCGAATTAACGCTAATTTTGCCATCCTTGCGCATGAAGTTGGCTACAGCATAATAATATCTTTCAATTTCCATAAGCTTTAATTTTTTTATGAAATAATGGTCTAACTCTTTTCCTAAACTCAACAAGTGTAGTCGGAAAATTCGCTTTCATCTTGTGATAATGCCTGTAGCGGTGTATCTTCCAAAGAAAATCCACGAAGTCCTTACATTTCTTGAAGGTACAGGCACAACTTGCATCCTTACATCTACCTTTCGAATGCGTCCAGCAGAATGCCCAAATATTACGCTCTCTAAAACTTCCCATAAGCCTACAACTTTTTATCTGTTAAGTCTATGATAGAATTAGCCAACTCGATAGCATGCTTTGGCATAAAGAATCGCTTAACTAAATCATCATTCAACTCAGTTGCCAGTTTATTGATTTTAGGGAGCAGATTTAAAATGCGAAGTTTTTCAGATTCGAAATCACGAACCATGACAGAATACTTGTCACGCAACTCTATCTCCTTACGTCTATTGTCCTCTTCCAAGTCCTTCGTTTTCTTTTCGTACACCTTCTTGAGGTCAGCTTTCTTTCCGTTGTACTCGTTGTCAAGCTTATTCTTCTTGTCGGCATAGGCTTTTTTTTTCTAGGTTTCTGTCGTGGATGCTACGATTAACCTCATCTTGCATAGCCTGTTCAACCTTTAAACGTACATCCTCAAAATTAACATAGGACTCAGAAGATTCTACTTCATCTCTACGTATGCATTGTTTGAGAATTGGCATCCCTGTCCTATGACTAAAAGAAGGAGCGTCAACCTTACGCTCTATAACTGTCTCCTTACGGAGAATAACCTTTGAGCCGCCTTTCAAGGATTCATTCAACTTCTTGAGTTCCTTTACTTGCTCTTCCAACTCTGAGTTGCGCTTGCGTATTGCATCGTACTCAGACAAATCTACATTTACTACTGCCATAATCTAAAGTTTTTCTAATTTCTCATGTAATTCATTAACTCTCAACACAATGCCTGCTACAACTTGCGACTTCAGTTCTTTGATAGCGCTATCATTGAGAATATCATCTGTAATGATAACTCTTTCATGGCTGCAACTATCTTCGAGATAAACTTTAACGTCCACATATGCGCTATCGGAAAACTCCAAAAGTTTCCTTTTATAATCAAGGAGTTTCTTTATCTGAATTGCTTTATTTAAATTCTCTTCTGTCATACGCAAAATTTAAAAGCCCCCTCCGAAGAGAGGGCGATTAGTTACTTAACTATCTTCACTAGGATGGTGTCACGCTTAGGAACGCTTGCACTCGGCTTGGTAGTTCCCTTCACTATATTGCCAATCTTAGAGAAATTCTTATCAAGAACGATTACATCATCTACGAAAAAATCACTCTCACCGCGATTGTTGCAAACATTCTTCGCACCCCATACTTGGTGATACTTAATCTTGACCTTCCATCCCTCCACCTGTGCCTTAACCAAGGTGTCGATGAGTTTCTGTTGGTCGTTGCGGTCATTATCAATAGAGAAAGCGAATGGCTCTCCACTGGAGTTCATTCCTGTCTGAGTAATGTTCAAGAGACCATCCCAAGAATCCCAAAAGACACCAGCCTTGCTAAACTTGGTAACTGTACCTACACGCTCTCCGTCAGAGAAGTGCTCTTTACAAGAGGTGAACAAACTTGCGACAACTAAGGTCGCTAACAAAATCTTCTTCATAAGCTATAATTTTTTAAGTTTCTGATAAATATCTTTAAGTTTTTCTCTTTGTCTTTCGATGCGCTCCTTTTTCTCCTTCTTAGTCAACTTCTTAATGACAGGATAATCTTTGACCGCATCAATGAGCATATTTCTTATATCCTTACAGAACACTTCTGTGTTGCTTATCCTAAGAGTTTTGATGTTTAAACTCAAAAGCTCCTTATCTCGCAAATCGTCCTTCTCTTGCTTTGCAGCATGAGACCAGCCATCAACTTCGATAGCGACTTGTATCTTTGGCAGATATATATCAACGAAGTATACATGGTCGTTTACTATGATAGGGTGCTGAATTTTTGCACTCTGTCTTATCTTTCGAGGTAATTTGCTAAACAAAAACCTCTCTGCTCTTGTTCGAGTAGCTATGAGCTTACTACGATTATTCTTTATCCATTCATTTAAGCTTTTATTCATAACTATTTTTTATTTTCAATGTTAAAACCGCTAGGCTTAGAGCCTTCGGATTCTAGAATCCCCCTTATCGCACACGTATGCGATAGCACACAAAAAATTATTTCCGCTGAGGCAATCACCCCCATCATCTGGTCACTTGATAATCTACATCAGTTAACCTAAGCAGCTTTCGGTGTAGTTACCGCCTTGCTCGCCTTCTGCTATCAAATCCTGCGATGTTGCCATGCGTCCTCTTGCAACTTTGGTTTAAAGTCAGCGTAGCCGAGTGGAGTTAACCGACAAACTACCATGACTGCCAAAAAACTCGGGGAAAATAAAAATCCCCAAGTCGTGTGACGCCGACCTAGGGATTTCGTGATTTATATTGAACCTATTGAATACAGGTTGAATATCGAAGTCTTGTATCAATCATCACATTGACGAGTGCAAAAGTAAGAAAAGTATTTGAAACCGCCAAATTTCAACTTTTGCAAAATATAGTTAAAAAGTAATTAAAAATTTGTGTTATAAAAATGTTATCACTATCTTTGCACCCGTAAGATAAGTGACTGATATAGATTGTTTTGTGTGAAATTGGTTGTGAACCCAACGGAATCACT
>JAJWOH010000119.1:0-10149 GCA_021635485.1 Segatella copri
TGTGCCCATGCCCCCCCCATAAGGCATGAGGATAGCCATCACGAGCAGCAGCATCGTGACGAGCCGATTCGATTTGTGTAATTGTTTCTTTTTCATACACGTTTTGTTATTAATAATTAATGTAAATATTTTGTCTTATATATCTGCTTGCCAGTTTATCGCAAAGATCAGGAGCTTTCCTCTATGATGGGATAGACTGCGCCATCATGCCCATTGGATCATCAGAACGAAGATCATTCCTGGAAACATAAGAGGCTTGCCTGCATGATGAACAGGTATGCCGAACAGCAATCCGGCATGGCTCCAATCTAGCAATCATGCTGCAAATATACAAAAATAATTTGGAAAAAGGTGTCGCATTCCCCTGCCTAGGTGTCGCATTGCTATCATTTAGGTGTCGCATTGGTGGGGGAATGCGACACCTGAAAGGGGCTATTCCCGATAAAAATGTCTCTTTTCTCTTGTATTTTTCAAAAATTAACAATTTCTGCTTTCAATCATCCAAAGCTGCATTTGTAGCCGGATAGTCACTCTCTTCCGTCACTCAGAGTCTCCTAAAAGTCCGTTTTGCGTGATGCCAATAATACGAAAAAAGGGGCAGCATGTTCGTTCTACAGTCCCTAGATGTAACCTTCGCGAAGCCTGTAATGAATCATTTTATCGCACCCTTTAGAAAGATATAATTGTAAAGATTATGTATCTTTTATGGTATTTATATACACCTCCAAGAATACTGCTCAACTACCCATGTACGGCGAAACGCCGTATCAAGTATATCAACTCGCTGATTTACAGCATATTGCTTACTCGATTTTGCATATAATTTAAGTACAAACCGAAGGTCCGTTTCAAAAAGATTTTGAGAATCCGGGGGATTTCAGGCAAAAAGATTTTGAGGAAAAGAATATTTTTTGTAAATTTGCCCCCAATTGTAACATCAACAAATAAAGATTTTGAAGATATTCAATATGAAACAAAGGAATACAGACATCGACTGGATAAGAGCCATCCTCATTATTCTCATGATATTGATTCATATCGTGAGTTTCGGCAACGCATACCCCCAGCTCAAGGCAGGCATTCTCTCGTTCATGATGCCTACCTTCCTCATCATCACGGGCTATCTCGTGAATATTGAGAAAAAACCAAAGGAGATGGGAAGGTATCTGATGTGTCTCGCTTTGCCTTACGTCATCATGGTTACCGGTTTCTCTGTCCTCTCCTATTTCATGCCGGTGAGAGATGGCATCACGGAACTGTCACTCTCTCAGATTTGTGAGAAGATATTCGTTACTTCCATCGGTCCGTATTGGTTCATCCAGACCATGATTATCTGCGGCATTCTCTATTACGTCAGTTTCAAGGGAGCAACCTGGGGAAAACTCAGACAAGGGGAAACGACGAAGAGTACTACCACAAGCCTCTTCATCTTCGCCACCCTACTCCTGCTCCTGTCCAAGACACCTGCTCTTTCGCCGAGTGCCGCCACCTATTATTTCATCGGCGTGGTACTCAGACAATGCCATATCGGCTTTGACCGGATATTCCGTCCTTCGCCAGCAGCCCTACTTCTCTGGCTGCTACTTCTGGGCATGGAAGAATGGTACGACTGGGGCACGCTCGCCATCGTCTTCTCCTGCTGGTGCTGCATTTCATCCCTGATGTGGATTCACAACCTCATCACCCGCTTACAGAATAAAGCCTGCATCCGAAAGACAGAAGACACCTTATTATATATAGGCCGCAACACGCTGCCTATCTACCTCTTCCACCCCATCTTTACGATGGCAGCCAAGTTTTATCATCCCCTCTTTGGCTGGGACAGGAGCGAGATTATCTTCGCCCTCGTTACCATTTTCATCGCTATAGCCGGAAGCATCGGCATCGCAAAGATGATGGAGAAGACCCATCTGGCTTATCTCTTCGGAAAAGGAAAGATGCTGAGATAAATAATACCACGATATATTTGGTAATTTGGAGATTTTGAAGTACTTTTGCAACATGAATATCAAGAACAAGATAAATAACATGGATGATGCCAGACGGGAGAAGCTGGGCGAAGTCATCAGATTCGGAATCGTAGGCGGACTGGCTACGGTGCTGCAATATGTCATCTACCTGGCTATGATGCCGGCACTGACCCATTTCATCCCCAACATAGGCGACCACAGTCTGGCTACCACCGCCAACACCATCGCCTATATCGTAAGTTTCATCTTCAATTTCATCGCCAGCACCCGCTATACCTTCAAGGTAAAGGCGAATGCCAAGCGCGGAGCAGGATTCACCCTCTCCCACATCGTCAATTACTCGATGCAGACCCTCTGCCTCAACCTCTTCGTTGGCTTGGGTCTAGCCAAACAGCTGGCTATGATACCCACCCTCTGCATCTGCATCCCGGTAAACTTCCTTCTGGTAAGGTTCTTCCTGAAGAAATAAGGGGATTCCCAAAACACGATAAAAGAAAGATATGAAAAAGATATTTGATATTTTTAAAATCAAGAAAGAGGAAAGAGTTTCAGCACTCGTCGCACTCATCATAGCATGTGCCCTCAATGCCCTGACTGTCATCAAATACCACAGCCAGTTCTCGCAGATTACAGATAATTATCACAAACTCTTTGTCAAGACCTTCCATGTGGCAGGTTTCGACCCGCTTACCTATAGCATCGTATCTCACTGGGACACAGAATATAACGTATACCGCCACCCGCTGCTGGCGTTCTTCATGTATATCCCGAATCAGATAAATCAAGGATTGATGATGCTTACCGGCATCAACTGCGTTCAGTTTGTCGTGGGAGCCATCCTGGTGTTCTGCGCCTTCTATTCCTTCATCTTCCTTTATCGTATATTCAGAGAAGTGATTGGTACCGAGCGCTTTGATGCAAACCTGCTCTCTGCCTTCTATTTCTCTTTCGCCTATGTGATGGTTTCAGCGATGGTACCCGACCATTTCATCATGTCGATGACCATACTCCTCTGTACCCTGTATATCACAGGCGTATGCATGAAGAAAGGCAGACAGCTTACCATCTGGCAGACTATCCTGCTCTTTGTCTTTACTGCGGGCGTATCACTCAACAATGGTCTGAAGACCTATCTTGCCGCCCTTTTCACCAACGGCAGAAAGTTATTCAGTATCAAATACTTCCTGATAGGAGTCATCCTTCCTGCCGCACTCATGTGGGGTTTCGCCAGATGGGAATACCGCACCTTCGTATGGCCTAAGGAGATGGCAAGACATGAGGCTAAGATGAAGAAAAACAAGGAAGCCACAGCCAAGATTTACCAGCAATACCGCGACAGCACTGGCGTGAAAGACTCGGCAAAGGTAGAAGCTGCCGTCAAGAAAATCATCAAGGATAAGGCGCATGCCAAATATGTTCGTGACCATAAACAGATATGGAACAAGAACACGGGCAAGCCTATCGCCAAGGGCGAATTCATGAACTGGACCGACAAGACGACCTCCCGCTCGCAAACGCTGGTAGAGAATTTCTTCGGCGAAAGCATCATGCTGCACCAGCAGAACCTTCTGGGCGATGTATTGCGCAACCGTCCGGTTATCGTGAAATACCAGTCTGCGGTCAATTATGTGGTAGAGGCATGCATCGTTGTGCTTTTCTTACTTGGCATCCTTGCCGGAAGAAAATCAAAGTTCCTCTGGCTCACCCTGACATTCTTCCTGATGGATGCAGCCCTCCACATCGGCTTGGGCTTCGGCATCAACGAGGTATATATCATGACCGCCCACTATATGTATGCCCTTCCTATCGCCATCGCCTTCCTGGCGCTCAAGGCAAAAGGAAATAGCCTGAAATGGGCCTTCAGAGGATTGATGCTCGCCATCACCCTCTATCTGTGGATCAGCAACGGATACCTGCTGGTAGGCTACATGCTAGGATAAAGCCCCATAAGAAGCCTTTATCCAGCGGATAATATCCTCATGCTTCATATCAAACTTACGGGCAAAGAGGCGGTTGCTTTGTTCCAGCTCCTCTTTGTCTGCCATAGTCCAGACGTGCGGATTGCCCCGTTTCCAGTCGATGAGTCGCATACATCCTTCATATTCATCTTTTTCTGAGTACAGGGCAGCCCGGAAGTCGGGATGATTCCATACCAGGGTCTGCAGGAAGAACTCATCAGGGCAGAAGGTATAATTGAATCTCTTCAGCACAAACGGCTTCTTGCTCACCACATATTCCACGCATGCCTGCGTGATGCTCACCCAGTTGGCTCCCTTGGCAAAATCCATTTTCTGGCGATGCAGGAAAGGCATGAGCAGCATCGAAAGATATTTATTGAGTCGCTTGGTAATGGCATTCAAAGCCCCATACTTCGAGCGGGTAAAACGCGTAATGAGCCAATAACGCATCATCTTCCGGCGACAATCCCATTCAAATTCCTCACCATGATTGATGCCCACAAACTCCTTACCCTGATGCTCCTCAAAGAACTGATGGATGTAATCCTGCGATTTGATAGGTAAATCCTGACCACTCAGCAGATGATAGTAGGCATAAGGTCCATGCTTCAAAGCCTCTTCGAAAAGCACATACTCCGCCTTAATCTGGCTCAGATTTCCCCAACGCACATCCACCCTCTGTTCCAAAACAAAGAGGCGAGCCTTGGAAAGAACCAGCGGTTCAGCACCATCCAGCATATCCGATTTCCGGTCGATATGCAGAAATATATCATTACGCTCATCATCGAGCATCGACAGCAATACCCTCAGAAGCGGCAAACTGCCATGAGCCATTATCAAAAAAGCATGTTTCATTGTCATTATTTATCTTTATTATCCAACTGTCCGTGCTGATGACTTTTTCATCATCATTGCGACAAAGATACACCAAATAAAAGAGAATACAAAATAAAACTCCGTTTTTATCAGAAAAAAGACACAAAATAGAGTCTTTCTTTTTGAATATTCAGAAAAAACAATTACTTTTGCAGCGCCAAGAAGGAGATGCGGCATGCATCAGTCCGGTAAAAAATATAATCAGAGAATGAACAATATATTTAAGATAAAAAAAGAAGAAAGGCTCTTTGCCTTCATTGCACTCATCGTTATCATCGCCTTCAATGTGCTGATGATAACCTATCATTTTGATGATTTCGGCAAGCCGAAAGCAGGATTCTGGACGCTCTTCACCAAGAACTTTCAGATTTCAGGTTTCGACCCCTACACCTATCTTACCCTCTCAAAATGGAAGGTGTATTACACGGAGTATCGCCACCCCATGCTCCCTTTCTTCCTCTATCCCTTCTCAGCACTGAACGGCTGGCTGATAGAACTCACCTCCCGCAACTGGGCAACTACCATCGTAGCGGTGATGATGACATTCTTCTCCACCTACTCTACCCTCTTCTTCCGAAGAATCTTCAGAGAAGTGATGCAGCTGAAGGCGATAGACAGCAATGTGCTTACGGCGATGCTCTTCTCCTTTGCCTACGTGCTGCTCGTCACCTTTGTGGATGACCATTTCGGCATGTCGCTTTTCTTCCTGTCGATGACACTTTATCTGGCAGGCAAGCAGCAGAAGGAACACCGCAGCATGCCTTGGTGGCAAACAGCCCTGCTCTTTTTCTTCACGGCAGGCATCACGCTGAGCAATGGCGCCAAGACCTTTCTTGCTGCCCTCTTTACCAACGGCAAAAGGTTCTTCCGCCCGAAATATCTGGCTTTGGGCATCATCTTGCCTACCCTCCTGATAGGGGCTGCAGGCATCTACCAGAACAAGGCTTTCATCATTCCGAACCGTCTGGAAGGAGAACGGCTCGTTGCCCAAAAGGCTGCTAAAGACAGTACTTTCAAGGCAAAGATGGAACAGAAACAAAAGCACGATAAGGCCATCGCAGGCAAGAATATCCAGAAACGGGGCATGCTTTCATGGGCTGATATGTCTATCTCACGTTCTGAATCACTGGTAGAAAACGTTTTTGGCGAATCACTTATCCTGCACAGGGAGCATCTGCTGGAAGATATCCACAGTCACCGTCCGATATTCGTGAAATACCAGACGCCCGTTCCTTATATCATAGAGGGCATCATCGTGATTCTGCTGTGCATGGGCTTTTGGATGGGAAGACGCTCTGCCTTTCTCTGGCTTACAGCCTCATGGGTGGCATGCGACGCCTTCATTCATCTGGTCATGGGATTCGGACTGAACGAGGTTTATATCATGGCTGCCCATTGGGCGTTCATCATTCCGATCTGTATCGGATACATCATCAGAAACTGTAAGGAGAAATATCTGCCTTATCTTCGTGGAACACTCGCAGTTATCACCATCTTCCTGTTCTTCTATAACAGCACGCTGATATTCGAGTATCTCACAAGATAAAAAAAAGAACCCGACAAGATAAAAAAGTATCTTAGATTAAAACCATCATGCTGAAAATAAGTATCTTAACCCCTATCTATGGAGTAGAAAAATATATCGAACAGTGCGCCCGGTCACTGTTCGAGCAGTCGTATGCGTCTATCGAATACATCTTTGTAGATGACTGTACCCCCGATAAAAGTATCGGTATCCTGGAATCGCTCCTGAAAGAATATCCGGAAAGAGCACCACAGGTACGCATCATCCACCACGACAGAAACCGGGGCGTGGGTGCCGCAAGACAGACGGCATTGATGGCAGCTACAGGCGACTATCTTTTATTTGCCGATAGCGATGACATGCTGCCGAAAGATGCTGTAGAAAAACTGACCGCAAAAGCCGAAAGCACCCATGCCGATCTGGTGGATGGTGCCTACAGGGAGTGGTGCGATGGAAAAGCAGGCATACTCCAGAAGCCTTTTGATGTTGCTGACGGGAAACTGCTCAAACTGCTTGTCTGCCAGAACATCATCACCAACCGGCTGTGGGGCAGAATCTATAAGCGTTCGCTCATCATGGAGCACAGGATATTCTTTGAAGAGGGCATCAACTATGCGGAAGATCTTTTCTGGAATGCCCAGTTTATGTTCTACGGCAAAAAGGTGAACATTGATGATGCGGTATATTACTATCGCACCGACAACGAGAATTCCTACAATCACAACATCTCAGAAAAGAATCTCCTGTCATACTTCAAGTCAACCCGCCGACTCATCGATTTCTTTGAGCAGAACGATACGGAGCATCAGTATCTCAGGGCTACCGAGATAGGCATCGTCAATGCCTACCGCTGGGCGGCAAATGCCCATGTAGCCTTCGAAAAGGTGGATCAGGCACTCGCCTACAAGCCTAAGAGCTGCCTCATCCGCCTCATCATCAAGCTCATCAAAAAGGGTGTACCTGTCAAGAGGGTGAATCTTATCTACCTCGCTTACAGAAAGCTATACACTCTTCTAATATCTGCACCTTCAGTAGTTTCATGATGCAGAAGTAGATGGTGGCTGAAACCAGCAGGCGTACCAGCAGCAGGAGATAGATGTTCTGCAGGCTGCGGGTAATGAAATAGGTGGCCACCATAGTGGCTGCCGCACAAAGCATGAACGGAAGAATATCCTTTGCTACATCCCGGAATCGCAATCCGGCAACACGCTTCATCATCCACTGCCAGACCAGAAGCCAGGCAATGATAAATAAGGTGTAGGCTATCACCATGGTCTGGATGCCATATTGATGACAGAACAATACCAAGGCGAGCAAACCCACTACCTGACCGATGTTGCACCACATATATACATCAGAACGCCCCTTGCTGATGGCAAGGTTCTGATAGAGCGTATAGATAGGCATAAAGGCACCACTCACACAAAGAATCTGCAACAGCGGCACACTGGCTATCCATTTCTCATGAATCGTAATCAGGATGAATTCGCGTGATACCAAAGTCAAGCCGAACATCAAAGGGAAAGAAAGGAATGCCGTAAAACGGAGCATCTTTCTGAACACCAGCAACTCGCGGTTCTTATCGTCCTGGATAGAAGCCAGTACGGGCTGCGCTATCTGTCCCACCGTATTGGCAACAAACGAATTAGCCTTGGTGTCCCAGTTGTATGCCTGACTATAGTTACCCACATCATTAATCGGATAGAACCTGCCGAAGACAAAGGTCAATACATTGTTGCTCACCGTATTGATGATGTTGGTAACCAGAAGTTTCACGCTGAATCCGAACATCTTCCTTACCGGTCCGAAATCGATATGAAAATTCGGGCGCCATCCCGTATAATAATATCTTCCGATATTCAGCACGAGGATAAAGATAACCTGCTGCCAGGCAAGACTCCAGTAAGCCATGCCGTTGAAGGCCAGTACCAGTCCCACGACATTCGAACTGATCAGAGCCATGAAATTAACGACGGTAATCTCCTTGTTCATCATGTTCTTCATCATATATCCGTTCTGGGCGATACCAAACGAAGAGATGAAGAAACTCAGGAACACGAAGCGCGACAGAGAGGTGAGACAAGGCTGATGGAAGAAATCTGCTATCAGCGGCGCACAGAAAAAGAGCACCACATACATGGTAAGACTCACCAGGACATTAAACCAGAACACCGAGTTATAATCGTTGTCGGTGGGTTTCCTGATATTCACCAGTGCCTGGGTAAACCCGCTACTCTGCAGATTGCCCGCTATCAGGGTGAATATGGTGAGGATGCCGATGATACCATAATCGGCTGGCGACAACAAACGCGCCAAGAAGATGCCAAAGAGGATATTGAGTACCTGGGTAGAGCCACTGTTCATCGCTCCCCAAAACAATCCCTTGGCGGTTTTTTCCTTTAATGATTCTGCCATCGTTTCTATCTGATAAATATGGAATATTACTTGTTTTTACTTTTTAGAATGCAAAAGTAGCATAAATAGTTTGAAGTTCAAAACTTTTTGCTTACTTTTGCAGCCGTAAAACAGAAAAAAGTATGGATATTAAGAACATCAAGAAGGAATGGAACGCCACAATACTCGATATATTGAAGGCTTTCATCGAAATCTGCAACAAGTATCACCTCAGATATTACTGTTGTGCCGGCACCGCTATCGGAGCCGCCCGTCACCACGGAATGATTCCCTGGGACGATGACATCGACGTACTGATGCCACGCCCCGACTACGACCGTCTGCTCGAAATCGCCAAGCATGAAGACTTTGGCAAATACGAGGTAGTAACTCCCTACAACAACGAGTCATACCCTCTGTATTTCTCCAAACTCGTGAATCGCGAAACCACCCTTATCGAGGAGAAGGAGCGTCCCTGCATCATCGGTCTTTACGTAGATATCTTCCCTCTTGATGCCACCGACGATGACCTGGAAACGGCAAAGGCGCTGTATCGCAAATACTCGAAGACCATCAACCGTCTGAATGCCGTAACCACCCACAATACTTTCTTTGAGTACATCTCCCTGCTCCTGCACAAGGAAACTTGGGGCCGCTTTGCCATCAAGACGCTCGCCTTCTTCTGCCGCAGCAAGATGCGCCACCGCCTCATCCAGCAGATGGACGAGATGAGTCACCGTTATGATTTCGATAAGGCGAAGAACGTACTGGTGAATACAGGTTCCTACCACTACAAGGAGATTTTCCCGAAGGAATGGCTCGGCAAGGGCAAGGAATTCCCGTTCGAGGATACCACCGTCTTGCTGCCGGAGCAGGCTGATACCTATCTGCGCCACTTCTTTGGCGACTATATGAAGTTTCCACCCGTAGAACAGAGAGTAGAGAAACACCTTCGCTACTATCTGAACATGGAAAAGCGGGAAACATGGGATGAGATTAAAAGAAAGCTTTAGCCTTCCCTCACTTCCTGCAAGGTATGTCCGAAACCTTCTTCTACATCAAAGAGCGGTTTCCAGCCTAAAGCCTTGAGTTTATCCGTACTGAAGGTTGCCTTGGTGATAGGCGTGGTATTGCCCTGCTGCGCATCCGCCTCAGGAATATCAAACACCACCTTTCTATCCGCTTTCCGGGCTATCAGCTCTGCCAGTTGGCGGATGGAGATATTCGATTCTGAATGAGCCACATTATAGACATTTGCCCTCTCGCCATCCAGCAGGAGGCGCAAGATGGCATGGGCGGCATCTACCACATAAAGCCAGGAGCGGAAAGCCTCACCCTTACTCTTCAGGACGATATCCTCACCCTTCAGAACATTGCGGATAAACTGGGCATACACCCTATTGTCACTCTCCGTAAAGCCCGGACC
>JAJWOH010000275.1:0-1899 GCA_021635485.1 Segatella copri
TTTTGTTAAAGCGCCCCTTTAGCAAGAATTTCAGGCTGTTTCGCTTACTATCAATTGTTATAGACCACTAATTTCAAAGTCATCAATGCGTGCGTTTGCATGGGTGGTGGAGGATAAGTCATTGAATATGTTGAATATGGACACATGTCTTACGTTCACATCGGCGCAAGACTATTGGCTATATTGCTAAATATCAACAAATTATCCTCCACCAAGATTTCACACGATGGACCGGATCATGTCTTCGACGCACTTCCGCTTTTGCTCTATTCCCGGGTGAACGTAGAGATTCAGCGTGGTGCTCACGTTTGAGTGACCAAGAATGGAACTCAATGTTTTGTAGTCACATTTGCTTTCAACGCATCGGGTCGCGAAGGTGTGGCGAAGACCGTGAAAACGGCGCATTGACAACCCGAGGGTGGCGGCGACACGTTTGAAATGGTTTCTCATGGTCTGTGGCTCGGTTGGATGAGTGAGGCCTGAAATCACGAAACGGTTGCATGGCGCGCTGCCGGCATATTCATTGAGGACAGTGGCCAGATCACCTGTTATCGGGATGTCCCGGCATGACTCGGCTGTCTTTGGCGAGTCGATTGTGAGTTCGGAATGCTTATCCCCGCCATCGATCTTATAAATTCTATGTACCGTCCTGCGCACTCGGATTGTTCCCGAATCAAAGTCCACATCTCCCCATTTCAAGGAGCAGACTTCTCCTATTCTTATGCCGGTGTGCAAGCAGATCAGCAGACCAAGATTGTAGCGGTCGGGATGAGTGGTGAGATATTCAAGCATACGCTGCTCCTCGCTCACCGTCAGGACATATAACCTTGGCTTCATCCTTGGGGTGGGGAATCTGACCTCTATGATCCTATGTTCGATCCGGCCGTGTTTTTCTCCGTACTTGACAATCATCTTCAAGACTATCAACATTCCTTTGATGGTCGTCACATTCAGTCCATCTTTTAGTTTGCGATCAATCATTTTCTGTACGGAATGAGTCGTCACTTCGTTCAGAGTCTTGAATTGTGGTTCAAGATGATTCTGAATGATAAGCGAATATGCAGCCATTGTGGATGTCTTGACATACATTTTTTTCTCCTGTTTCCACAACCTGCATACTTCGTGAAATGAAATCTGTGTCATTGCTCAATAAATTTATAAGTTAAAAAAGATCAAACAATGAATTTAATGATAATGTTGGTTCAAAATATTTAAGAGGGCCAACGATTATGTCTTAAAAACTTATAACGATAAAGTAATCCCACCTGTTTTTATAAAATATTATCACGAATCTGTTGTGATTTCGAGAAAATGTAATTATCTTGTCAAAAGTTCATGGTCTCGGTCAACTTTGACTGTCTTCGTGTTATTTCAGCGCTGAGCCAGTGCCAATGAACGGAGAAGACCGCGTTCACTGTTTAAGTTTGTTTAGGTTTGTTTAAAACTGATTGTATATGACGGATTGTTACAAGATGAAGGATAAGTTTTGCCGCCATTCCGGTGGTCTCTGGGGTTGTGTTTTATATCATCCGCACCGTTGAAACGATATAGTTATTTTTTATGACGTGTTAAATTGTTAGTTTTACCCTAATTTTGTTAACAGTTTAGTCAGAGCAATCTTTTGAGCATTGAATATAACGATTGGGTAAAACGATAAACATTAAATATTAATTCACCAAAGCAAGTTTGCGCAACTGTTGGAATTGTCAAAATATTTTATTTAGTTTGTAGGCGGGTTTAACATTTGGTTCTGTGACAGATTCGTTTTAGGTTGGAGCAAACAGCCCCGAAGGAACGAAGTTATGAGTAAAATTGATATATAAAAGACATTGGAATACTAGTTCGTAAATGTTAAAAAATAACCTGCTTCATTTTGGGGGCTCTCTTATGCGGCCATTT
>JAJWOH010000276.1:0-1898 GCA_021635485.1 Segatella copri
TTCAAGGTAGATACGAGCAACGACTTTCCAAATCGTCGTGGACGACTCAGAAAGTATATATTGCCATTTTGCACCAAATCATAAACGAGGCTAGTTTTATCAAGATATACATATCCACCCTCTATGATTTTTTCGAAGTCTTGTATTCCTATAGGATATTTCATATTGCTGCCTTTTTAATTTCTTTCGGCAAAGTTACAAAAAATAATGATACAAGCAAAAGAATATCCCGAAAAAAATAACGAGATTGCAAAATACCATATTTGTGGGATTGTTGACAAGGAAAAAAAATAATACCTTTGCCTTTTGAAAATAATAGTTTAAAATCATGGTAGAAACAATGAATGATATTAGAAATAGACAGCCGGATAGCAATGCTGGCTGCAGTAAGCAAAAAGGAGTGAAGAATAAGCAAACCCGACAGCTGGTACTATGGATTGGCGCTTTGATAGTAGGCGCCGTCTTAGGTATATTCGGCATCAGCTGGCTGGATAGTCTGATGAACTTCATAGCCACGGTCTATACCCGCTTATTCCAGCTTCTGGCAGTACCAACCATAGCCTTGGCAGTTATCACAACCCTGGCATCCTTGGGCAACCAGGCAGATACCGGTAAGATATTCCGCCACGCCATCACCTACACCCTGCTCACGACGATAGCAGCTGCAGCAGTGGGACTGGTGCTCTACAACATCGTTTCTCCAGGCAATTTACCTACAGCCTTGGTACAGAGCGGTATGGCAGATGTTCCCCAAAAGCTGGGAGAAACCAGCTATTATGACCATATTCTTGGGGTAATACCCAACAACATCATCAAGCCGTTTGCCGAAGGAAATGTACTCTCTATATTGATTTTGGCGGCAGCAGCAGGTATTGCTTTAGCCAAGATGCCATCAAGCGATAAAAAAGAAGTCGTGATGAAGGGATTGTTTGGATTACAGGATCTGCTCTTCATGCTGATTCATGGATTAATCTGGGCTCTGCCTCTGGGTATCGTTGCCTTTGCAGCACAACTCTCAGCCCAGTTCTCTGCGGGTATCGTGATGGCTTCTCTAGGAAAGTACGTAGCTGTTATCCTGGGAGGTAATGTCATTCAATTCTTCATCATCCTTCCGCTCTTCCTCTTGGCAAGAGGCTTGAATCCAGTGCGCACTTTGGGCAAGATGATGCCGGCAGTATTAATGGCTCTGTTTACAAAGAGTTCTGCTGCTACGTTGCCGGTGACGATGCAGACAGCAGAAGACAGACTGGGAGTTTCCAATCAGGTTTCCCGCTTCGTATTGCCTATCTGTACCACCATCAACATGAATGGTTGCGCTGCGTTTATCCTCGTAACCTCCTTATTCCTGATGCAGAATGGAGGAATGCCTTTACCTTGGACTACGATGATTCTCTGGCTCTTCATTTCAGTTATCTCAGCAGTGGGTAATGCAGGAGTACCGATGGGATGTTATTTCCTTACCCTATCTCTGATGTCCGGTATCAATGCTCCTATCGGCATCATGGGCATCATCCTGCCAATCTATACCATTATCGACATGATTGAAACGGCAGAGAATGTATGGTCTGATTCCTGTGTCTGTGCCATGGTGGATAGGGATTTGAAAAGATAGAAACAATAGTGAGCATGCAAAAATATCACCATGATTGAAGGATAAGGGCTGAAAAACTTTGTGCTTTCAAGATTTATTCGTACTTTTGCAGTCAAAACAGAAAGGGAGGGATGAATGCTGATGCAGAAATCCCTCTTTAAGTATAACAAAAAAGAAGAAAGCCTATGTTCCATATCGCTCAATACTTCCCTATCACTGACCCTACGTTGATATTCTTCGTAGTGCTCCTCATCATCCTCTTTGCCCCTATCATCATGGGTAAACTCCGTATCCCGCACATCATCGG
>JAJWOH010000120.1:0-9942 GCA_021635485.1 Segatella copri
ATTACAGCATCGTAATGCGTAGCGTGAACGCAAATCTTCTGGAAATCAACCAGGCTAAGTCACGCATCAACCAGGCTAAGAAGGAGGGTAAGAATCCTGACCCAAAGGACCTGGAACTCGTGAAGACTGAGAAGCAGAATGCTTTCGCCATCTCACAGTACACCGACATCATGACCATCGAGAAGTTTGCCAAGCACATCACCTCTCATGGTAGTGTTTATTCGAGAGCCGACATCAGCGCCATCCTCTACATCGCCGTAGACTGCATGCGTGAGATGTTGCTTGAGGGCAAGAAGATTCGTCTGGGCGACCTCGGTGATTTCTCTCTCCTTCTCACCTCAAAGGGTGCCGAGGATGCCGACAAGTTCACCGCACAGAACATCACCGGCGTGAAGGTTCAGTGGGAGCCAGGTCAGGAGTTTAAGAACCTTCGCGATGACGCCGAGTTCAACCTCGTAGCCAGCCGCAGTGCTCAGGCAGCCGTTATCAAGGCGATTAAGGAGGGTAAGACCAACGTTGACCTCAACGCGCCAACTACTCCGGATAATACGCCAGGCGGTTCTACCCCAGGTGGTTCAAACACCGGTCAGACCGGCAGCGAAGGCCAAGGCTCTGAATCAAGCGGCGGCACTACCGGCAAGGACGATACTGGCGACGGCCTTGAATAGTCCAAGGATAGACTGGCTAGAGTGCTAGCCCCTAGCCCAGCCTATCCGCCCCCAAAAAATTCAACATTCAACACTCAACATTCAAAAAAAATGAAAGCGAACACTTGGAAAACAATTCTTCAGATAGCCATCAGCATACTGACCGCTATCGCTACTACGCTCGGAGTAACGAGCTGCATGGGATAAAAACATGGAGTCCACCTTATTACAATAAGCAGACTCAGCCATAAATAAATCGACCGCCCACCTCAATATAAGGAGAGCGGTCGTTTTTGTTCTACCGAGAATTCCGGTCATGAAGGGTCAAAGTCATTAAGGGTCATTATCATTTTCAATCCCCCCAAAAGGGTCCGGTCATGGTCATTTTCGGTCATTAAGGATTTCGGTTTTCAAAATATCCCTCAATATCCCTCTATCTTATAAAATAAGGTTAAATCAAGTTCGCCCTGCAAACAAAATTCATCAATATAATCACTTTTCTGAATATTTTTTGTATTTTTGCAGATATATTGCGCTGATATGGGGGTTGAACATGGCTTATCCTCCTAGATTATAGGCGCATAATGAATAATCATAAAATTAAGTAAATATGGACATGGCAAAATATATAGGTGAGACTACCGAATACGACAAGAAGCAAGAGGTGGAACGCCGTAAAGTGAAAAGTTGGCTGAAGAGCGTCAGCGCCTTTGCCAATGGAGCTGGCGGCTGCCTATTGTTTGGTATTGCCGATGATGACACTATCATAGGGTTGACCGATGCCAAGGCTGATGCCGAATTTATCAGTCAGAAAATAAAGGAGCGCATTGATCCTATGCCGCAAATCGACTTGAAGATAGAGCGTGTAGAAGACAAGGAACTGCTCATTCTTCATGTGCATGGCGGCGAAGATACACCTTATTACTATATAGGCGACAGCGTTCTTGAAACCTTTGTTCGCATTGGCAACGAATCAGTTGTGGCTGATAGTACTGAACATAAGCGTTTGGTTCTAAGAGGTCGCAACTCTTCATTCGATGCACGCCCAAGCGATGAAATGTTTGAAGATTATGCATTTTCCAAACTTCGCAGCCGCTACTATGCCTGGAATGGTCTGAGTTTCGATAAAAAACTTTACCGCTCGTTTGGCCTGGTTGACAATAAGGGAATACTTACCTATGCCGGTCTGTTAATGGCAGACGAATGTCCATTGCGCCAAAGCCGAGTATTCTGCACAAGATGGAATGGCAAGACAAAAGCTGGAGGAAGCATTGATGCACTCGACAGCGCAGAGATTACGGGCGGACTTGTAACTCTTCTCGAAGACACCATGTCCTTCATCCGTCGCAACAATCGTACACTTTGGTATAAAGAACCGATGCAGCGCATCGAGATTCCTCAATATATGGAACGTTGTGTGATGGAAGTTGTAGTGAATGCCTTGGCTCATCGCGACTATCTTATCCAGGGTAGCGAGGTGCATGTGGATATGTATGATGACCGTATGGTGATTTACTCTCCAGGCTCCATGCCTGAAGGACGCCTTATCCAAACGATGAACCTAGAAGACATTCCTTCTGTCAGACGCAATCCAGTTATCGCAGATATCTTTGCTCAGTTGGGTTATATGGAGCGTAAAGGTTCGGGTATGGGCAAAATCATCAAACCGATTAAAGCTCTTCCTTACTTTGAAGAAAAGATGCTCCCAACCTTCTTCTCCGACCGTGCTCAGTTTACTGTCACGTTCCCCAATATGATATTAGCATGGCAGGAAACTCATCCTGATATTGAGGTAAACTTTGTGGAAAATGAAGGTGATACTCAAAGTGATACTCAAGGTGGCACTCAAGGTGGCACTCAAGGTGGCACTCAAGATGGCACTCAAGATGGCACTCAAGGCGATGACTTAGATAAATGGATAGAATACCAAGTAGCTGTTTACTCTAAAATAACGACAGAAGAATTGGCTTCTTTGTCAGGAAAAGGATTAAGAACTATTAAGCGTCGTATCGCCAAAATGCCTCATATTGTGTATGTAGGCAGTGGCTATAGTGGTCATTGGGAAGTAAGGAAAAAGGAATGAAACAAGAAATCAATCCTGCATCCATCCTATTTGCTACATAAAGGTACTGACAATAATTTATAAGAATGAAGAAAATACTTTTCCTACACGGATTCTTCGCCACGGGCAGCTGTCCGATGGCGAGAGCCTTGAAAGAGGCGTTTGAGGGGACGGCGGCGGTGCTGACTCCCGACCTCCCTTTGCACCCCAAGGAGGCACTGAAGGAGATTCGCTCCATCATCGACCGGGAACAGCCCGACTTGCTTTTGGGCAACAGCTGCGGCTCTTTCCTCGCCCAGATGCTGGCTCCAGTGGTGGGCATTCCTGCCCTGCTCGGCAATCCGTATTTCATGATGACGGAGTTTCTGAAGGAGCGAATCGGAGAGCATGAATACAAGGCGCCGAGAAAGGACGGCAATCAACGACTGGTGATTGACGAGGCGCTGATTGAGGAGTTTGCCAAGCTGGAAGCCGTGCAGTTTGACCATTGCAACCCCTATTATAAGGATCGTGTGTGGGGACTTTTTGGGGAGCAGGACACCCTGGCTCACTTCTCCCCTCTCTTCCTGCAGCATTACAATCAAGCCTTCCATTTCCCAGGCGGTCATACACCTACTGAACAGGAGGTGAAGACATGGTACGCTCCCCTTGCCCAGAAAATGCTGATGGAGTTTTCAGCAAAGGAAGAAAGATATTTCCAGCACTTTAAGGGCGGTAAATACAAATTCATCCATTCTGCCTTCGACTCCGAGACTCAGGAGCGCATGGTGGTTTATCAGGCTCTCTATGGAGACCAAGCCTATTGGGTAAGACCGGAAGATATGTTCTTCGGGAAAGTAACAAGGGACGGCAGAACTTTTAATCGTTTCACGGAAATAGACAAATAATTATGGAGACATTCAATAATGTAATAAACAGTGGCCAGCTTGTTCTGGTCGATTTCTTTGCTACTTGGTGCCAACCTTGCAAGGCGATGCACCCCATTCTGGAGCAGGTGAAGAGTGTGTTGGGCGACCGCATCCGAATCATCAAGGTGGATGTGGACAAGTACGGCGTAACAGCAAGCCAATACCGCATCCAATCCGTGCCTACGCTGATGCTCTTCCGAAACGGAAAAGTATTGTGGCGCACAAGCGGTGTGGTAGATAATGCCGAACTGCTGGCTACGCTTGATCCTTTCTTGATATAAAAGATGAAAAGAATAATCTTATGCGCATAATAGGAAACTTACTTTGGTGGCTCTTCGGAGGTCTCGAAGCTGCCATCGGTTATTTCACCGGAAGTCTGGCTCTTGCATGTACCATCATCGGCATTCCCTTTGCCTTGCAGACATTCAAGATTGGCTTGCTCTGCCTATGGCCTTTTGGTTCTACGGTAAGAGAATCGAATAGTCCAACTGGTTGCATTCGCATTCCGCTGAATTTACTCTGGCTGATTTTCGGAGGTTTGTGGGCTTGCCTCATGCATCTGTTCTTCGGCTTTCTCTTATGTATCACCATTATCGGCATTCCTTGGGGAAAACAGCATTTCAAGATGGCCGGGCTTTCGCTCGCACCATTCGGAAAGGATGTGGAGTTGGGATTTTAAAGTGATACAAATTGCGCTGATGGCGTATTTACATATGAATAGATAACAAATAGCTTGTAAGAAACAATGAATCCAATAGCATTACGCCTGCTTTCGCAGCAGCTCATCTGCCCTCAATTTGATACTTCCCAAAAGGTAGTGTCTCATTTTGGAGCCATGCAAGCCCAGGATTACCGGATGGTAAGATGGGCTGTGATGATGCGTACTCGCAAACCTTCTTCCTTCGCATTCGAGAAAGCATTCGATGAGGGTGAGATAGTCCGTCTTCACCTGCTGCGTGGCACTTGGCAACTGGTTTCAAATGAAGACTATTGGTGGATGCTGGACCTGATTTCACCTAAGGCAACTTCTGTTGTAAAAGGATGGATGAAGAGTAATAAAATCAGTATCGATGATTCTGAGCTCAATCTGATTCACGAGATATTTGTTCAAAAAACCGATGAGATGCAGTCTGTAACAAGCAAAGACCTGAACGAGGCTTTGCTCGAAAAGGGCATCATCATGGACAGTCATCGCCTATCCTACCACATTCGCTTTAACGAATTGAACGGTACTTTCTGCAGCGGCAATCTTCTTCCTACAAAGGCAACATACTGTCTCACGGAGAAGAAGGTTCCACGAACAGCCAGGCTGGAACGTGATGAAATGCTGATGCTTCTGGCAAGAAAATATTTTCAGAGCCATTCGCCAGCCACATTCGAAGATTACGTCTGGTGGTCAGGACTGAGCACTTCTGATTGCCAACGAGGCATTGAGTTGCTTGGTTCGGAACTGAGGATTGAAAAATGGAAAGACTATCGGTTCTATCTGCATGAATCATGTCGAACACGTGGATTCAGAAGTGGAAAGACTCATCTGATAGCTCCTTTCGATGAATATCTGATTGGTTATAAAAGCCGGGAGTTAGTGATCCATCCGCATCAAATGCCGTCTGCATACACTAATAATGGCATTTTCTTTCCTGTTATCGCCCATGATGGCAGAATTTGCGGCAACTGGAATCCTTGGGAGAAAAATCTCAACATCAGTTACTTTGATTCGATAGAAAAAGATTTGTCATTTGAGAAGCAATGGAAAATATTTAATGAAACTATAAAGAAAAAATAAATGACAATTGATACTACAAATCTCTGTTCACATCTTCAAAAGAAGTTGTTTGAACCTGAGGGAGTATATTATCCTATCTGGCAAGCCATGCAGAACGATGAGGAGTTGACTGCCGCGGTTCGCTCACGACAGCTTCATATCTATCGTAACGGCAAGAAGATTCTCATTCTCGCTGGCAAGGCTCAGCCGAAAATTATCAGAGAGGATAAACTGAATGAATTGATAAAAATATAAAGAACGAAGCGTATGAATTTTCCAGAAATATATTCAGCAACAGGCATGATGGAGCTGATTCAGAAAATCGGCTTCCTCCCTCTCCTTGATAGTGGAATTGAAGATTACTCTGCCGAAGACATCGTGGCGGAAGACTGCCGATATGTGACATTTCCTGAAGGCGGTTGGGACTGGCCATTATGGAAATGGAAGGGCGAGATTGTGCAGGAAATGCCGTGTATGTACGGAAAGTTCTTTAACAAGAAAGCAGGATTCATCAGCCAGGAATGGTGGCCGGACTTCTGCAACTACAGAAGAAGCAAATACTCCCGCCCGGATGAAGATTCGATAGAAGGAGCCATTCTCAGCACGCTTCAATCTACCGGCAGTCTCATCACAAGAGAACTTCGGGCAGCCTGCGGTTTCACGGGCAAGGGAATGAGAAGCAAGTTTGACGGTTATCTCACCCGACTGGAAATGGCGACTTACATCGTGACCGAGGATTTCATCTATCCTCGTGACAAGCACAATCACGAATATGGCTGGGGTTGGTCGCTGCTCAATACTCCCGAAGATCTCTATGGCAGGGAGGCTTGCCAATGCAACCGCACTCCCCAGGAATCTTATCAGAGGATTTTCGTGCATCTGAAAGAAATCCTGCCTGATGCTTCGGATAAACAGATCATTAAATTAATAGGATAAAAATGAGAAAAGAATCAAGAGCAATGGATAGTGGGTGGGCATTGGAAGTAATGCACAAGGCTCCGTATATAACTGTAAGTTTTATTGACGAAGACGGCAAGCCTTATGGTTTACCCCTATCACTCGCATCAGATGATGATGTGAACTGGTATTTTCATGGTGCTTTCTTCCTCAACACATGGATGCTTTTGACCAGAGCATCGCCCGTTCCCTTTTACGCACGGCTGTTGTTCGCATCACGCTTACTGAGCCACCAACCGGCAAACGCAAGCAGTATGATAAGGAGGGCGTGGAAATGAAATATGGCAGAATGGAATAGACAGTTACAACAATTCTGTTGGTACAAGATTTAGTCGAACAATATTCTTTCAATAGTTTAAATATCAAAGAATTAATAAGTAAAAATGAAGCATAAAGTAAAAGTAACGGTGATAGACAAAAAAATCTATCCAGAATTGCAGCAAAAGTATTGTGCAGACCCCAAAGCAGGAATGTGTCCATGCTACAACATTGGTGATGAGTTCATTTTTGAGCGCAACGAAAAGAACGACCACTTCTGGCATGGAGGGTTGAATACACTCGTAAAAACATCTGCTGACCCCAATACTGTAGCAGGAGGCCCTAAAATACCACATTGTTCCGAGGCTTGGGATGCCATTTCACGATATATATACTGGACTTCAGGGTGGTTCTATCATGAAAGGATGGATGAAGCATGAAAACGAAATGATATGCTGCTGTTCTGACGGAACAAGACCTGTCATATTCAAAATTGAACGTATAGACGAAGAGTAGTTGTTGACAATGACACAAGACACTTCTACATATTACGTTTGGATAGGTGGTTCATGTGATTATGGCCATAAAGAACGAGCTGGTGGTGCTGCCGTTGTAATCGAGCATAACGGAAGCATCATCAGCCGTGATGTAATCAGCGACCTCCACACTACGGAGTTCCGCATGATGCTAACCCTCATGATCAAGGTAATGCAGGAAATCCCGGATGGTTCCGACATTCTCTTCCTGACCAACGCTGCTTATATTCAGAACTTTGACAAGACTCCAACGGCTAAATCAGCCAACCCAGACTTGATCATTCAATGCATCGAGGAAAAGAAAAGACACAACTCAGTCGGGGTCAAGATTGTGCAATATCACAAAAGCCCATTGCTGATAGAAACCCACGATAGGGCTACGGAAGCAATGGCTAAGACAAGGAAGGAGTTTCATCAGAAAAACAAATAAATGTTTAGGGGCGTTTTCCGGTCATTAAGGTCATGGTCATTAAGGTCATTAAGAATTTCCGGTTATTCAAGATGTCTGACCCCAAATATGGTTTACAGCTAATGAGCGATGATTATATTCTTGAAAATCTCATAGAAGAACTGAGGGAAACTCAATAACACCAAAAGTGAGCAGTTTATGTAAAAAGTTACGGAGATAATTCACATTTTCCGTAACTTTTTACATTTTCATCTTATATGTTTTTTGGAGCATTTCATTGCGTTAATTTTCTTATATAAGATAAGACAGTACTACTATGACATAATTCAAGCGCCATACTCAACCACTATTCTTTTGGATCAATGTCAAATGGAAGCAATGGAGTATCATCATCATTTCCACTATTGAATCGGTCGAAATCCGAGATATAGGAACGGTCTTGAATAACCTTATATTTCTCATACTCAGAATAAGCCTTTTCTCTGGCTTCTTGCGAAACCTTACCTGCACTACTCTTAGCATTATAGTCCATAGTTTCAAGCAACAGCTTCAGACGATTCTTCCAATCCTCCATCGTAGTAACAATGTGTCGTCTTGCACGAGATTCTGCGAGATCCAGGAAACTTGTTGTTATTGCGTTGAGCTGAGACAATTCTTCATCAGAAAGATAGTTCTTTGCGACTATCGTATCAGATTTCTGAACTCTTCCATCCGGTGCTTTCTTCCATGTAGTCAAGCCCATGTGAGGCATTTCCGCATCAGCTCGCTCATAGACGATCTCGGCTGCCGTATGATTGGTAACCGCCAGGTGCATCATATTCTGCACCATCTTATAGAAGAGTTTGGTACTTTCAGCCTTTGCGTCATAATCAGCACTACACTCAGCATAAATATCAGTTATCTTCTGGTAGTATCTGCGTTCAGAAGTGCGGATTTCACGGATACGTTCCAGCAAATCGTCAAAATATTCCTTGCCGAAGTGCTTACCTTGTTTCAGACGTTCATCATCCAAGACATAACCCTTAATGATGAACTCCTTCAATACAGAAGTTGCCCATATACGGAATTGGGTTGCCTGATAGCTGTTCACTCGATAACCAACAGCGATGATAACATCAAGATTGTAGAACAATGGAGCACGCTCAACATCACGCTCTCCTTCGGTTTGAACTATCCCAATTTTTCGGATAGTTGCCATTTTATCCAATTCTCCAGTCTCGTAAATCTGCCCAATATGATAGCTGATTGTTCTTACGTCAACACCAAACAAAGCAGCCATCTTTTTCTGTGACATCCAAAAAGTTTCGTTGTTGAAAATCACTTCAATGCGAGTCTCACCCTGTGCAGTTTTATACAGTAAGATATTGGATTCCAGTGAGTTCCGCATAAGTTCGGTTGTAGATACGGATTGAGAAAAATAGGCTCTTGCCTGCTTCACCAATAACTTCCTTGAATCAGCATTCTCAGAAATAATCATACAGGCCATACGGGATAGATGGAAAGCTTCGACCTTGCGAAACGATCCACTACCCAGCTTAACCATTTCAACCACGTGGTTGAAATGGTCATCTATATCCATACCTTTTTCACTGGCAACCTTGATTGCTTTGTCTATTACATTCTGGAATTTCCAATATCCCGAATAGCCCATCGCATTACAAAGTTCGCGTGAACTCCAGTATTCTTTCCCGTTATCATCCACTTTCCGAATTTCTTCGAATGTCGGACGCATGTCAGGCACATTATTCTCATCCATATCTTTTCCGTTTCTTTTGTATTGACGTTCTACAATATTGAATAGCAAAAATACAAAAAAAAGATGAAAATCGCCACTAATCATTTATAAGAAGTATGATTTTTAATGTTATTTATGCAAAAAGAAAGAAACATATCAGAATATATTGATTTTATCACTTATCAAGACGATGCAATATACCAACGCCCCTTACGTTATTACAGAAGAAGAGGACAACCGCATCCGCAACCGAAGGGAGACCTTCATCAGGGAAACAGGCACCGAGGTACTTATCACGATGATCACCTCCTATGGACTTGCACCGGGCGGCTGTAAAACGTTATCACTTCACATGGTAGTGTTTATTCGAGAGCTGACATTAGCGCTTTTTGATAACAAATTTGTAACAGACATGGATGATTTCTCAATACGTCAAATTCATAACATATTGATTAACAGCTATTTACAAAAAGAGTACATAAAAGAGGAATAAGTGATAAAATATATTTAAAAACAAAATAGAACAACAGAGGTAAGTGCCTATAAATAAGCAACTTACTACCATTGTTCTCCCATGCTAATTTTGTACAAATAAGTTTCATTTTGCTTATTATAGTGATTCCGTTGGGGTTCGAACCCAAGACCCACAGCTTAGAAGGCTGTTA
>JAJWOH010000121.1:0-9876 GCA_021635485.1 Segatella copri
TTTCAGTGGCAAAAGTACAATTAACCGGATTATCTTGGGTGGACAATTGGGTTTTATAGGTGGACAAAACGCATAAACAGTGGATTTTTAAGGATATTACGTGCTTATCCACCAGTTGTGTACCCACACATACAAAACAAGGGGTTACTTGACTTATATCAAGTAGCCCCTCAGTTTTATTTTATTTACTTAACAAATTATCACATCCAGGAACATTATTTCTCCGAAGAATCCAAGGAGAACTATGCCATATCTGAACCCTGAGAATCCAACTGATCCTTATATGCAGTCGGCGAGATGCCAAACTGCCTGGTGAAGCAACGGGTGAAATACTTCGGATCGTTGAAGCCTACACGGTAGGCTATCTCCGTTATATTTCGGTTGGAAGTTTTATCAGCCATCATCTTGCGCGAGATGTCGAGACGGTAGTTGCGGATAAACTGGGCTGTTGGCAAGCCTGTCTCCTTGGAGAGATTCTTGCTCAGTACACTGCGGGATATACCCAAGGCATCTGCCAGTTCCTGTACACCAAACTCCGAATTATCGTAATTCTTCTCCATCACATCCATCACTTCTTCCATGAATGGACGCATAGTCTCCTCTACCATCTTCCTGTCAGCCTCAATGCTCTTTTTCTGACTGTCCTGATAACGCTTCTGGTTCTGCAGAATCATCTGGATGCGACTCTGCAGCTTTTCAGGTTCATCACTTTCCTTCATCGCAGCCTCGATAGGACGGTACAGAGCTTCTACTTCCTCTTCGCGCATCTTGTTGAGACGGCGCACATAAGCATATTGGAGCAAGGCGATGATACCTATTATAATAAGGGTAACAAACCACCAGCTCTTCCAGAAATAAGGAGTAATCTGAACTTCTACAGAGATCACCTGCTCCTTGTCGGAATTGATAGATGGGATATATTTCACCTCAAACTTATAGTCTCCAGCTGGCAGAGTGGAATAACGCACACTATGCTGACCAGCCTTGAGTTGAACCCACTCATTCTCGTATCCCTTCATGCGATAAAGGTACACGCCCTGTGTCTCGCAGCCATAATTGAGCGCTGAGAAAAAGAGGGTGAACGACTTATCACTCTCATGGATACGCAACTTTCTGGCGATGGAGATATCTTCTTCCAGATAATCGCTGCCGGCAAAGACAGGCTGGTTATCTACCAGAAGTTCGGTAAAGCACAACTTACCCGTCTGATGCACAGAACGGTTTATGCCCTTTACAGCCATCATACCCGCATCGGTGCCCAGGAATATTTCGCCCTTGGCATTGCGGATGGCACCATTGAAATAGAACTGCGAACTGATCAGACCATCTTCACGGGAGAAACTGCAGAAAGCCTCGGTCTTCGGATTGAAGATAGAGAGTCCGTTATCGGTAGCTATCCACAACATACCCTGGTTATCCTCTACAATACCCTTCACGATATTGTTGGCAAGTCCGTTATTGGTGGTATACGACTTCACTTGAGGCTTTCCGTTTTTATCGCTGGTATAGCAATACAGACCGTAGCCGTTACTGCCCATCCATATCTTTCCATCCTTAGCCTGGCAGAAAGACAATATCTTATCGAAGACTCCACTCTTCGGATTGTCGAGTTTATACTGATGATACGTCACAGCGAAATCGCCCTTGCCATGAGGACGCGACTTGAGGTCGACCTCTACCATTCCCCGCACACAACCCATCAGGAGTTTGCCCTTTCGGGTTATCAGAGAACCAATGCAGCCGCGCACATTCTGGCATCCCCTGAAAGGTTCGATGAGTTGGCGGCGCTTCATATCATAGAAGAAGAGACCGTCATTGGTTCCGAGCCACATACCATCATTGATAGGATCGTAAGCCAAGGCACCGGCAAAGTTAAGTAAATGCTGATGCTTAGCATCTATCACCAGAGGAATAATCTTGCCCGGCTGACTGAGATTCATCACAGCAAAGCCCCTTCCCCAGGTACCAATCCAGAGCTGATTGCGGTTATCGGCTGCAAGAACCGAGACGGTATTATGCGGCAAACCGGAATTTGCCACCGTATAATGAACAAAGTTCATGCTGCCTGGAGTCAAGGCATTGAGACCTCCCTCTACTGTTCCTACCCACAGGGTTCCGTCGGCTGCCGCATACATGGCATTGACAGCATTAGGAGAGATACTGCCCGGGTTGGCGGGGTCGTGACGGTAGAATTCCAAAATCAGCTGACGTGGAGCCAGCTTGATAACACCACCTGTCTCGGAACCTACCCATATCTGTCCGTTCTTAGAAAAAAGACTGTTGATAAAGTTGCTGCTCAGCGGATTCACAGCCGTAGCAGTGTTCCAATGTTCTATCTCTCCGGTCTTATCATTGAAGATATCTACGCCACAGAGCGTTCCTACCAGAAGTTTGTCATCTGGAGAAACAGCAAGGCTCGTCACTACTTCGTGCTGGAGCGAATGGTCGGTAGCAGAGCAATGGAATTCCTGCTTTGCACTATTAAACAATCCGCGATTCGTACCCATCCATATCTTACCATGATAATAAATAAGCGCCCCCCCATACCGACCTTCGAGCGGAGGGAACAGGGATGAGATATTCTTTGCTACGAGCTGATTGTTCTTCACAGAAAACTCGCTCACCACTCCATTGTTGCATAATACAACCGTTCCTCTGCGATAGACATCACAGATTCCGAGGTCGGGAGCATTATAAGGATAGGATGTGGACAAGACGCTGTTCACCTCGCCCTTTTCGTTAAAGCCGAAACGGGTAAGCTGGTTGAAAGAAAGCATCCATATATTGCCCTTTGCATCACAATATGTTCGGGTGCAAAGGTTCTTGAATACTTTGTTGAGGTGTGCCTCTACCTGGCTGTTCTCACAAGGTGGAACAACAGGCTGCATTGTTTTGAGGTCGAGCACCTGTGGCCCTTCTTCAAAAGCCACCCAAAGACGCTTGAAATGATCTTCGCAAGTATTGCGGCAGCTGTTGCTTCGCAGACTGATACCAGGAGTCCCCAAACCGAAGTTCATGAAATTGAAACCATCGTAGCGTACCAGTCCACCACCATGCGTACTGATCCATACGAAGCCGTAAGAGTCCTGAAAGATATCATCAGCAAAATTATTCGGCATACCTGCAGCCATATTGAGATAGCTTACATTATAGCGACTAGGCAGCCCACCTTGCGCCCAACTGCTCAAGGTAACGATCAATGCTGCTATAAAGGTTAGAATGTATCTTCTAATCATTATTTTCCTTTCTTCCTGTCTTCTATTTTTGCATAGATGACCATACCAACTCCTAACAAAGCAAGAGCGATATACATACTAAAAAGATTCCAATTCATATCATATCTCTTTTAATTAATACACTAAATCAGTTTTTGTCTCTTTTTAAGAAAAATACCCCTATACCAAACAGTAAAGCCATAATTATCACAGCCCCCACTGCAGACATAAAAGTATCAATCTTAACGAACATATTCGTCAAGATAAATGCCGTTACTATATACTTCGCAACATCCAAGAACCATTTACCAATTTCTTTGTTCATGACGTTTGTTATTAAACTCTGCTGCAAATTTACAAAGAATAATTGAAACGAAAGAATATTTTTATGAAAAAAAGCAGGCTAACACTGATAACTGCGTTAGCCTGCTGAGATATGAAAGTATCAAGTGACTGATACTAAGTCTTTAGAACGCAAGAATCATGCTCTGGCGAGGACGGAGCTTCACGTTCTTGTTGATAAGAACGGTGCGACCGTTTGTAACATCCGTAGCCTTGTCATGAGAACCGATAATCTCTGCATATCGGGAAACATTCAGCTCGTTTGCCTCGTTCTTGCCGTTGATAACCGTCATCACATTCTTACCCTTATACTGGCGGGCAATTACGTAAACACCCTTCTGAGGACAGAACTGGGTCTGCTTGCCCTTGGTTATCACTTCATTGCCCTGGCGCCAGTGCAACAGATTGCTGAGCCAGTTGAACATCTGGTTTTCTGCCTGTGTTCTACCTTCGGCAGTAAAGGCATTGTGCTTATCACCAGCCCAACCGCCAGGGAAGTCCTTGCGTACATTGCCATCGGTTACACTCTTGGTACCGTTCATCAGCACCTCTGTACCATAATAGAGCTGAGGAGTGCGATTGATGGTAAGAAGCAATGACAGCGCCTGCTTCAGAGCCAGGGTATCCTTGCCTTCACCCAGGAAGCGGTCGGTATCATGATTCTCGATGAATGCCATTACGCTCTTTGGATTAGGATAGAGATAGTCGTAGCAGAACACGTTGTAGAGACGGTTCATGCCGTTCCACCAGTCATCGGTCTCTTCTTTCTTTGCACTATTGATGCGGTCGAAGAAGGCGAAATCCATAACGGTTGGCAGATAGCTGTTCTTCTCTGAAAGTTTGCTGTCCTTCTGCCAGGCTGCAGTATAGGCTGGCTCGGTTACCCAAGTCTCGCCTACGGTATTGAAGTGAGGATACTCCTCGCCCAGCACCTTCATCCAGTGTGCCATCGCATCGCGGTCGGCATAAGGATAGGTATCCATACGGATGCCGTCGATACCTGCACTCTCTATCCACCACTCGCTGTTCTGAATCAGATACTTGATAACGTGTGGGTTACGCTGGTTGAGGTCAGGCATAGTTGGAACGAACCAGCCATCTACTGTTTCTGTAAGATCAACCTTGCTGGCGTATGGATCGAGTACAGGAGTCAGCTTATAACTGGTCTGCAGATACTTATCGTTCACCTTAGCAGCGCCATCCACCGTACCGATGTTCTTCTGATGCTCGGCAGTCTGATTTTCAGGAGCCAGCCATTCAGGTTTATTGAACCAGTCCTTTGAAGGCATATCGGCAACCCAAGGATGTTCGAAGCCGCAATGGTTGAAAATCATATCCATCACTATCTTCAAACCTTTCTTGTGAGCCTCATCTATCAGCTGCTTATAATCGGCATTGGTTCCGAAACGTGGGTCTACACGATAATAATTGGTGGTAGCATAACCATGATAACTGCTGTTCTTGCCGTTACTTGGACTGTCGTTCTCCAAAACCGGGGTAAACCACAGAGCGGTTACACCCAACTGGTTAAAATAATCCAAGTGCTGGCGGATTCCCTCCAGGTCGCCACCATGTCGCAGACTAGGCTCTGCATGGTTGCAGGTCTTATCACGCATCGCCTTAAAGGCATCATTCTTCAGATTGCCGTTGGCGAAACGGTCTGGCATCAGCATATAGAGCACATCTTCATTAGAGAAACCGATGCGCTTGTCGCCCGCCATCTCACGGTTCTTCAACACATACTTTACCTTCTTCGACTGTTTGCCCTGCTTGAAGTTGAGGGTCATCTCACCAGCCTTTGCTCCATCGAGGTTAAGATAAACCAGGAGATAATTAGGAGAATCGAGACGGGCGATGCTGTCTACCTTCACACCCGGATAATCTACCGTTACATCGGCATTCTTGATATCCTTGCCATACACCATCAGCTGGAGTGAAGCATCTTTCATGCCCACATACCAGTCGGTAGGTTCAATACGGTTCACGTTAACCGCTGCATTCATACTTATTGCACTACTCATAAGCAATAAAGAAGCTATTATCTTTTTCATATTACACCTTATTATATATATAAACTATTTCTGATAAAGTATCAGGGCTGACTGAGGGGCAATCTCAACTTCCTTTCCCGAAACAAAGCCTAAGCCTTCCTCATTGATTATACCATTGCAGCAAGCCACGGTATAATTACCCTCAGGAATCTGCATCTTCTTTGCCTCCTTATTGAAGTTATAGATCACGATGATGTTCTTCCAGGCATCAATGCCCTCCAGATTTTTGAGCAGGAAACCTACGAGGCAAGTCTGCTGACAAGGCAGGAACTCCAGATGCTGACGTACCTTATCGCCTGTAGAAAGACGGAAGGCTGGATGATTCTTGCGGAGCTGGATCAGACTCTTGTAATAAGCAAACGCCTGCGGATATTTCTGCAGATTGGTCCAGGTAAACTGGTTGATGCTGTCAGGAGAATTATAGCTATTGTGTACTCCCTTCTTGTCGCGGAGCATCTCCTCGCCGGCAAGGATGAAAGGAACACCCTGTGAAGTGAAGACGCAGGTCTGCGCAAGCTTATCGATGCGGAGCAACTCGGCAGTACGTATTGCTTCAGGGATATTCTTGTCGGTAAGAGATGCAATGCTTGCCTTCAGACGGTCTACCAGACACATATCGTCATGGCAGCTTACATAACTGATCTGCTCGGTAGGATTGTTGGTCCAAGGCTTCTTGTCATAGTTCACCTTTGTCATATCCACCTGCGGATGGGCGATGCCACCCACGATACCAAACTTCAGACTCTCCTCCTGACCTGTAAGACCAGCCAGGAGCGCACCCTTATGGTCATCAGAGAAAGGACCACGGAGCGCATCGCGCATATCATCGCTGAAAGCACCGATGCCCTTGAGCTGCTGGGTATTCGCCTTCACCGCCAGTTTCTCGGTAGGATAAGCACAACTGCCTGCACTCCATCCCTCACCATAAATATAGATGCTAGGATCGATGCGGTTTACCATCTCACGGATAGCCTGCATGGTTTCAATGTCATGAACGCCCATCAGGTCGAAACGGAAACCATCGATATGATATTCGTCTATCCAATATTTCACGCTCTCCAGCATAAACTGGCGCATGAGAGGCTTTTCAGAAGCAGTCTCGTTGCCACAGCCTGAACCGTCAGAATACTTACCCTCCTTGGTCTTGCGATAATAATAATCAGGATAGGTACGCTGGAAATTGCTGCCATTGATATCGAAAGTATGGTTATATACGGCATCAAAAATCACTCGAATGCCTGCCTTATGCAGCGCCATCACCATCTCCTTGAACTCCTTGATGCGGGTTGCTGGAGAATAAGGGTCGGTAGCGTAACTGCCTTCCGGCACATTATAGTTCTTCGGATCATAACCCCAGTTGAACTGTGGTTTGTCGAGTCGGGTCTCATCTATGGAAGCGAAATCGAATACAGGCTGGAAGTGGATGGCGTTGATGCCCAGATTCTTGAGATATTCGATGGCCTTAGGCTCGGTGAGGGCGAGATACTTGCCCTTATATTTCAAGCCGGATGTAGGAGAAATGGAGAAATCACGCACGTGAAGCTCGTAGACAACGAGATCGGCTGGCGATTTCAGGGCAGGACGCACGTCCTGATCCCATCCAGATGGATCGGTATCATACAAATCTACGATGGCGCCACGGTTTCCGTTCACACCTACTGCTTTGGCAAATGTACCTGGTGTTTCACCCTTGCCAATATCAAAGGTATAGAACTTTCCCTTGAGGTCGCCCTTTACTGTAGCCTCCCAGCGTTCATCACCCAACTTCTTCATTTTCAGCGTTTTATAAGCCTTTCCTCCCTGACCTTGCTTATAAAGTCGGAGGGTTACAGAAGACTTTTGGGCTGTTGGAGCATTCAGGATAAACATGGTTTTCTCCTTGGAATACATCATCTCATTGAATGTCTGCTGGGCATTCAATGAAGTTGGTAAAACGGTTGCTGTCAATGCTGCAATTATTAGTTTTTGGATATTCATATTGTTAAGTTATTGGTATACAGGATATTAAAGCGAACTGAGCGAAGAAAACTGTGACAGATTATCTACGCTCATTTTTAGCGTATTTCCGACCAACCGGACAGTTGGACGGAAATACGGAAATTATAGGCTTATTTAGCGAGCAATGAGATGGCGAAACCACCACCACGTGCTTCATTAATCTTCAAAACATCACCCTTCTTCACAGTCTTGTGAACAATCTTGTAAGATTTAGGGTTCTTCTCGTAGTCAGCATTCTTGCCGTCCTGATAGATAGCGCAAGCATACTTCTTGCCCTTATCCAGGAAGTCGAGCTTTACTACGGCTGTGCGGGCTGCATCAGTCTTACCGCCTACAAACCAGTTGTCGGTTCCCTTTGCCTTGCGGGCTACGGTGATATACTTGGCTGGCTCTGCCTCCAGATACTTGGAGTCGTCCCAGTCGCAAGCTACGTCGCGGATGAACTGGAAGGCATCATCATACTTCTCATAATGCTCTGGAAGATCGGCAGCCATCTGCAAAGGACTGTACATTACGAGATAGAGAGAAAGCTGACCACAGAGAGTGGTATGAACATAACTCTTATTGTTGCTCCACTCAGAAAGCCTGGTCTCAAAGATACCAGGAGTATAATCCATCGGACCACCCTGCAGACGGGTGAATGGCAACATTACGGTATGATAAGACTTGTTACCGCCAAATGCCTCATACTCTGTACCACGTGCACTCTCGTTGCCAACCAGGTTAGGCCAGGTGCGGCAGATACCTGTAGGACGGGTTGCCTCGTGGGCATTTACCATGATATGATGCTTGGCAGCGGTCTCGATGACACGCTGGTAGTGATTGTTCATCAACTGGCTGTAGTGATACTCACCTCTTGGGATGATATCTCCCACATAACCGGTCTTCACGGCATCATAACCATATTTGTTCATCAGGTTGAAGGCATCTTCCATGTGGCGCTCGTAGTTGAGAGCTGCAGAAGATGTCTCGTGGTGCATCATCAGCTTCACGCCCTTAGAGTGAGCATAGTCGTTGAGCATCTTGATATCGAAGTCTGGATATGGAGTCACGAAGTCGAAGACATCGAGCTTCTGGTGACCGAACCAGTCTTCCCAACCTTCGTTCCAGCCTTCTACCAATACTTCCTGCAAACCGTTCTTGGCTGCAAAGTCGATGTAGCGCTTCACTTCCTCGTTGGTTGCACCATGAGTACCGTTAGGCTTGCACTTGCTGTAATCAGTAACGCCGAGACGCACAGATGGCAGATCGTTGGTATAGCTCCAGGTCTTGGTACCCACAATCATGTTCCACCATACACCGCAGTACTTGGTAGGATGAATCCAGGATGTATCCTTAATCTTGCAAGGCTCGTTAAGGTTCAATGTCAACTTGCATGAAAGCATATCACGGGCATCATCACTTACCATCACGGTACGCCAAGGGGTATTGAATGGTGTCTGTATGAATCCCTTTCTGCCCACGGCATCAGGAGTGAGCCAAGACTCGAAGGTCAATGTTTTCTCGTCCAGATTGAGGTGCATGGTAGGATAATCCAGGCAGGCTGCCTCGTGGATATTGATATAGAGTCCATCCTGGGTCTTCATCTGGAGAGAGGTCTGAACACCGGTATCAGAGAAGACGGTGGTAGATGAATTGCTCTTGTAAGCTTCACGGTTTTTCGCAATAATTGGGCGAATGCCTGTCAATGGAGTAATGTTGTAATCATACTCCTGTGTATCATAATCACCAGGAATCCAGTAAGCGGTATGATCGCCTGCCATGGCAAACTGGGTATGCTCCTCCTGGATGACAAAATAATTCAGACTTTCCTGCTGTGGAAACTCATAGCGCAAGCCCATACCATAATCATATACACGGAAACGGATGGTAATGTTACGCTTAGAAGCAGCCTGGTTCAGATTTACCTCCATCTCGTTGTAATGGTTGCGAATGGTAGCGGTTTCACCCCATACCGGCTTCCAGGTTTCATCGAAAGTCGATGTCTTGCTGCCGGTTTCAGTAAAACCATCCATCAGGCTGGTTTCCTCCATACCCTTAGAGGCATGTTTATCCTTAGCCAGCTCCAATCCTAAGTGGGATGGCTTACATACAGTCTTTCCCTTATAGCTCATCTCATAGGTAGGCTGTCCCTTTTCGGTCAAAGAGAAAGTTACCGAGACATTGCCGTCAGGTGACTTTACGGTCTGTGCTGCTGCCAACATAGGAAGCAAGAGACCCATCACTAATACATTCAGTTTTTTCATACTGTTCAGTTGTTGTTTATTCTT
>JAJWOH010000122.1:0-9873 GCA_021635485.1 Segatella copri
CAGCTGTTACTGCTTTTTTTGAATTATGCAAGGTATAAACGCGGAGACGCTTACCACCTATTACCACTTTTGGCATAAAATCAGCAAAATAACGGTGTTTTTGAGGGATTTGCTACGTCCCGACGCAGCAAAAGTTACGTCCGGACGTAGTAAAAGATACGTCGTGACGTAATTTCTGTGCGGGAATTCAATGGTAAGAAGTATATAAATAAATCCCAGAATCGCTCTTCCAAGCAGTTCTGGGATTTATTATGTCTGATAGTTTGTTTACCATTTAAAGAGGTGAGGAACAAATTCCTTGAAGCAACGGCGCCAGGTGAGCCACTCATGATGAGTGCCTGGTGATACATAAACATCGAGCTTGATGCCCAGTTCCTTCAACTGCTGTGCCATCTTCTCGGTACCGAAGTTCTCTTCCGAACCGCAGCCCATAAACATATAATGAATGTTCTTGTTGTATTTCTCTGCATCGGCAAAAACTCCATTGAAACAGGTCTTTACATCCACGCCAAAGAGTGCACCGCTAAAGGTTCCAAGGGCAGAAAACTTGTCCATGTGAGGCAATACCGTGTTGAATGTCTGGCAACCGCCCCATGACAAGCCAGCCATCGCACGATGCTCGCGGTCGGTATAAGTGCGGAATGTCTTGTCAACCATCGGAATCAGATCCTTGATAATCACATCATAGAAAGACGCTCCATAGTGGTTGCGCTCTTCATCCACGTTCTTACCCGGACGGGCAACGAAAGGCTTCTTTACGTCGCCACTCTCCATGACCACAATCATAGGCTCAGCCTTGCCTTCTGCTATCAGGTTGTCCATGATGTGCTGCATCATTCCCTGCTTGCTCCAGCCCGTTTCGTCTTCGCCCATGCCATGCTGCAGATAGAGCACAGGATAGCGCTTGGTGGTGTTGGTTTCATATTCAGCAGGGGTGTAAACCATGGCGCGGCGGAACTGTTTCTGAGAGGCTGCATAGTAAGATACTGAGCGAACCTGACCGTGGGCTACGCCCTGCTGAGGACGGTAGTAGTTGCCTTCTGCTCCTTCTGGAACTTCCAGACCGCCTGCTTCACGGCAGCAGCCGAAGTAGGTTTCGCTGGCAGGGTCAACTACCTGCACGCCATCTACATTCAGAAAATAGTAGTGAAATCCTACTACCAGCGGATCGCTCACGCCGTACCAGTCGCCATCCAAATCCTTTTTCATCTCATATTGCTTGCCGCAGATGTCGAAGATTACTTTCTTTGCCTCAGGAGCATGGAGCTTTACATAAGCTCTGCGGTCCTTATCTACACGCGGATAGTTGCTGTCTGGAATGATTCCCTGCAGGGCGAGCATCATGTTTGCATAGCGCTTGCCCATGGTGCGGTAGCTTTCTGCGATGAAGTGGAGACCGTCGCCACGCTGTGGACAGCCCTTTGAAGAAATGACGTGGGCTGTAGGAATGGTCTTGGCAATATCATCAACGATGGCGATATGTGCCCAGCATTTTCCGCCCATATCCTTCTGTACGGTTTCGCCTACGAGCAGAGGAACGTCTTCTGCCTTCAGATTCAGATCCTTCAAGATGTCGTTATAAACAGTCTTTACACGGTTAGGCCAGTTGGCATCGCCGTTGTTGGTTTCGCCCTGGTGCAGGAGAATTCCCTTGATAACACCCTGCTTCTTGGCTATTTTAGCCAGTTCTATCAGTCGGGCGTATGGATTACCGTTATACTGGGATGCAAAGTTCTTCATCCAGTCGGGTTGTTTCTTGAGATAAGCCTTATAGGTACGCTTATCGAAGAGGTCGATGCTGGCTCCGCCCACTGCCACGGTGATGGTTCCCACCTTGATGCTGTCCGGCAGGTTATCCACCATCTTTCTTCCGAAATAGTCAACAGGAGTCAGTCCTGTAGAGGGTCTTGCCTGTGGCGGCACGGCGGTGTGCCATTGTCCCTTCTTCCATCCCGCCTTTTCATCATTCACGGCATACATAGCCTGGAATCTCGGGTTCACGCCCGTTCGGTCGATGTCTTCGATAGCCGCATTTCCTTCCATGTTCGACTGTCCGAAGCAGAGATAAATCTGAAAATTAGGATCAGGCTTTTCCTGAACCTTACTGCCCGTTTTCTGTGCCATCATCGGCAGGCACGCCATCGCGAGCATCGATGCTAAGATTGATAATCTCTTCATAGTTTATATTTAATTAAATTATTAGATTGATTTTCATCTTCTGTTCTGTTTGCAAAGTTATGAAAAGATTCCCATACGTGCTTTGTCTCATATATCAATAACTTTTCTCCATCTCTCATTCTTAGATTTACTGTAAGGTGTTCTTGCTTTTCTCTGGCTTTGTTACATAATATAAAGTATTTGATACATGTAATAAAGTAGAATACTGCTTTTTTGCTTACCTTTGCATCGGTAAATAACAATCCAATTACTAATAGCTTAAAAGTAATAATAATGAATAAGAATATTATATATGCAGCTTTGCTGTTTATTTCCCTCATGTTTGCTGGTAATGTTTTGGCTCAGCAGTTGCCTTATCAGAATCCAGCCCTCTCGGCTCATGAGCGAGCTGTAGATTTATGTGGTCGTCTCACTTTGGAAGAGAAAGCTTCTCTGATGCTGGATGATTCGCCGGCTATCCCACGATTGGGAATCAAGAGATTCCAGTGGTGGAGCGAGGCGCTGCATGGTGTGGCGAACATGGGAGATGTAACCGTCTTTCCGGAACCTATCGGAATGGCTGCATCGTTTAACGACGGAATGGTGTATAGCGTATTTGATGCAACATCTGATGAGATGCGTGCCAAATGGAATGAACTGCAGCAGAAGGGTGGAGATGTAACCCGTTTCCATGCCCTCTCTGTCTGGACTCCAAACGTGAATATCTTCCGTGATCCTCGCTGGGGACGTGGACAGGAAACCTATGGTGAGGATCCTTACTTGACCTCCCGAATGGGATGTGCCGTGGTGCGCGGATTGCAGGGACCTGAAGATACGAAATACCGCAAGCTCTGGGCTTGTGCCAAACATTATGCCATCCATAGCGGACCGGAATGGGCTCGCCATACAGACAATATTACCGATGTTACACCGCGCGACCTTTGGGAAACTTATATGCCTGCCTTCAAATCACTGGTGCAGGATGCCAAGGTGCGCGAGGTGATGTGTGCCTATCAGCGTTGGGATGATGAACCATGCTGCGGCAGTACCCGTCTTTTGCAGCAGATTCTCAGGGATGAATGGGGATTCAAATATCTGGTGGTTTCCGACTGTGGCGCTGTTACTGATTTTTGGGAGAACCATAAGGTGTCTAGCAATGCCAGAAATGCGGCAGTTAAGGGTGTATTGGCTGGTACGGATGTGGAGTGTGGATATAATTATGTATATAAGTCGGTGCCTGAGGCAGTGAAGTATGGTGCCCTGACTGAAGAAGAAGTTGATAAACATGTGATTCGTCTGCTCGAAGGTCGTTTCGACTTGGGTGAGATGGATGACAACAAGATAGTATCATGGTCGAAGATTCCTGTATCGGTGCTTTGCAGCAAGGCGCATCGCCAGCTCTCGCTCGATATGGCTCTGCAGACCATGACGTTGCTCCAAAACAATAATGGGGTATTACCTCTCGATAAAAAGGTAAAGAAGATTGCTTTCATCGGACCAAATGTGGATAACGAACCGATGATGTGGGGTAACTATAATGGTACTCCACGACAGACAATTACCATCTTGGATGGTATCAAGAGTCGTTTGAAGAAAAACCAGGTCGTCACCTTTAAAGGGTGCGACCTGGTGAACGACCAAATTTTGGATTCTTACTTCGACCAGTGTAGCATGGATGGCAAGCTGGGCTTTAAGGGTACTTTCTGGAACAACCGCAAGATGGAAGGCAAGCCTGTTACCATCACCCAGGAGAAGAATCCTGTGCAGGTAACAACCTATGGTCAGCACTCTTTCGCTCCTAATGTGAAGCTGGTGGGCTTCTCTGCAAAATATGAAACCGTGTTCCGTCCTAAGCAGACTGACAAGGTGTTGCTCGACGTGGCTGGTTGCGGTCACTATGAGGTTTACCTGAATGGGGAGAAGAAGGCAGAGCATTCCATCTGGCGCACTACCGAGAGTCGTATCGAGTTCCAAGCCGAGAAGGGCAAGGAGTATAAGATAGAGATTCGCTATCACGAGATGCCTAACTATAATGCGGACATGAAGATCAATATCGGACACGAGAATCCTATCGACTATCAGGCTTCGCTCAAGAAGTTGAAGGATTGCGAGACTGTAGTCTTCGTAGGTGGTATCTCTCCACAGTTGGAAGGTGAGGAAATGCCTATCGAGATTTCTGGCTTCAAGGGTGGAGACCGTACCAACATTGAATTGCCAAAGGTTCAGCGCAATTTCCTGAAGGCTTTGAAAGAGGCGGGCAAAAAGGTGGTCTTTGTCAACTGTTCGGGTTCGGCTATCGCCTTGACTCCAGAGACAGAGAGCTGTGATGCCATTCTTCAGGCTTGGTATCCTGGTCAGGAAGGTGGCGAGGCTGTAGCTCGTGTACTCTTCGGAGAGTACAATCCTGCCGGCAAGTTGCCTGTTACGTTCTATAAGAATTCAGAGCAGTTGCCAGATTTCAAGGATTACAGCATGAAGGGCAGAACCTATCGCTATATGAACGATGCACTCTTCCCATTCGGTTATGGCTTAAGCTACACATCTTTCCGTATGGGCGATGCTACACTTTCCAACTCTATCTTGAAGAAGGGTGAGAAGATAACGCTGAAGATACCGGTAAGTAATGTTGGAAAGAAGGATGGAACCGAGGTGGTGCAGGTGTATGTGAAGGATCCTGCTGATACTGATGGACCATTGAAGACCTTGAAGGCTTTCGAGAGAGTGGAGGTGAAGGCAGGAAAGACTGCTGAGGCTGTCATAACGCTGGATAGCAGTAATTTCGAACTCTTCGATGCTGCAACCAATACCGTCCGTGCCAAGGCTGGAAAGTATGAAGTCTATTATGGCAGCAGTTCGGCTGATAAGGACTTGAAGAAACTGGATGTTTCTATTGAATATTAAGTAACTGTATCATAATTAATAGTATGAAGACATGGATGTGCGCCTTGATGCTGGCGTTATCGACAGGAGCTTCGGCTCAGAATCCGGTAATCAGCGGACAATATTCTGCTGATCCTACGGCTCGCGTGTTCAATGGGAAGATGTATCTTTATCCTTCTCATGACATTCCGAGTCCTATCGAGAAACTGAAGGAATGGTTCTGCATGGCAGATTATCACGTTTTCTCTTCCACTAATCTTACGGAGTGGCAGGATCATGGAGTCATCGTTTCGCAGGATAAAGTACCTTGGGTACAGGACGGCAGTTATACGATGTGGGCTCCTGACTGTGTAGAGAAAGACGGGAAATATTATTTCTATTTCCCTGCTGCTCCGAAAGGGGAGGAGAAGGGATTCGGAATAGGTGTGGCGGTTGCCGACCAGCCCGAAGGACCGTTTATGCCGATGTGGAAACCCATAGAGGGGGTTCATGGTATAGACCCTTGTGTGTTGATAGATAAGGACGGACAGGCTTATATCTACTGGGCTGGTGCTGGTCTGCACATGGCTAAGCTGAAACCAAACATGACGGAACTTGCCTCGGAACCCAAACTGGTAGAGGGATTGCCTGAGGGATTCAAGGAAGGTCCGTTTGCCTTTGAGCGTAACGGTAAGTATTATTTCACCTTCCCTTGGGTACGTGAAAAGAATGGTACCGAAACACTGGCTTATGCCATGGCTGACCATCCGATGGGACCTTTCACATTCAAGGGTATCATCATGGATGAGTCGCCAACGAAGTGCTGGACCAATCATCACAGCATCGTGGAATATCAGGGACAGTGGTATCTCTTCTATCATCATAATGATTATTCGCCAAAGTTCGACAAGAACCGCTCGGTGCGAATCGACTCTCTGAACTTCAATCCTGACGGAACGATACAGAAGGTGATTCCTACGCTAAGAGGTGTGGGATTGACGAAAGCTCGTTCGCACATTCAGATAGACCGTTATTCTGCGCTGCAAGGCAAGGGTATTGGTATTGATTATCTGGATAAAAACAATTGTTTTGCCGGATGGAAGACACTCTTCTCTAAGTCGAATACTGCCCTTATATATAATAAGGTGGATTTCGGTAATGAGAAGGTGGAAGAAGTCACTGTTCGTGCCAAGTCACCAAAGGGCGGTGTGCTCGTGGTAAGAGCTGATGGCAAGAAGGACAATATCATCGCTAAAGTGAAGATTCCAAAGTCGGCAGCTTGGAAGAATGTCCGTGCCCAGGTGCTCCATGCTCCTCTCGGTGTTCATGCTCTCCATGTATCCTTGCAGAGTGGAGCCGATGTTGAGGTTGACTGGCTGGGCTTTGATGCGTTGCCTTGGGAAAAGGGAGCTTTCGAAACTCACCGGTATCGTAATCTCTTTGCCGAGATGGGGTATAAGCAGACTGATATTGACAGGAAGGTGAACGAAGTGTTCAATGATGTATTCTATGGCAAGAACAAGGTTTATTTCGAAGTGGGCGATTCCATGGGATATGTCAGCGATGTGAAGAACGATGATGTGAGAACCGAAGGCATGTCGTATGGAATGATGGCTGCCGTGCAGTTTGGCAAGAAGGACATCTTCGACCGTCTCTGGCGATGGAGCAAAAGATATATGCAGCATCAGGAAGGACCTTATAAGGGTTATTTTGCCTGGAGTTGCAAGACTGATGGAACGAGAAATGCCCAGGGAGCCGCATCGGATGGTGAACTCTATTTCGTAACTTCGCTCATCTTTGCATCCAACCGATGGGGCAATGATACGGGCATCAACTATCTGAAGGAAGCGCAGAATATTCTGGATTGCAGCATGCAGAAGGTGGGAATGGACCGCACGGCTCCGCTCATCAATCTGGAACATCAGCTCATCACTTTTACGCCCGATCATTGGGGCGGGAAGTTTACAGATCCTTCTTACCATCTCCCTGCCTTCTATGAGGTATGGGCAAAATGGGCTAACGACGGACGTTCTCAGTTCTGGAAAGAGTGTGCTGAGAAGAGCCGTGAGTTCCTGCATAAGTGCATCAATGAGAAGACGGGCTTGAACCCGGACTATTGCAACTATGATGGCAGTCTGATGAAGACCGGTCAGTTGTTGGGTGATGCATTTCGCTACGATTCCTGGCGTGTTCCGATGAACATTGCGCTCGATTATTCCTGGGCTTGCAAGGATAAGGAGTGGCAGCAGAAATATGCCAACACCCTGCAGAACTTCCTGTACAGTCAGGGCGTTGATTCTTTCCTGGACCAGTATAATGTAGATGGCACGATGGTAGAAGATATTCTGCCGGCAGGTACGGCTCCTAAGGCACTCCGCCATTCTATCGGTTTTGTTGCCACTGCGGCTGCGGCTTCATTGGTCAGCAATCATGTGAAGGGCAGGAAATTCGTCAGTCATTTCTGGAATGCCAAACATGAGCCAGACAAGGAAGGTTTCTTTGATGGCTATTACGACGGACTGTTGCGCCTCTTCGCCTTCATGCATCTGAGTGGCCGTTATCAGATTATCGAACCTCAATAATAATGAATAGTCTATGAACAACTTTTTCAATAAAATAGTTAGATTGTTTTGTTTATGTGTATTCCTTTTTGGGCATTCCTCTGCGGATGCCCAAAATAAGGAATTACCTGCAGACATCAATCCTTATTTCGGACCAGTCGGCAAGCAGCCTGTCATGCCTAATGCGGCTGGCTTTATTCAGAGATGGTTGCTCCTGGAGCCCATCTCTATGCCGGTCAAGAGCAATGTCGTTTTTACTGATTCTTATCTGAAGGAGATATTCCATACGCAGTATTTCCCTAAACAGATGGAAATCGTACCTAAGGACGGAACCATCGTGAAGGTGGGCAAGGAAAAGCTGAAATGGCATGCGCTGGACAGCAAGCTCTATAACGTGAAGCTCTTCCGTTTCGCCACTTCGTTCGGAAAGCCCAAGTATGGCGTCTTGTTCTGGGCGGTTACTGTTATTGATTGCCCAGAGGAGATGAAAGACGTCCGCCTGGCTGTCGGTTCGAATGGTGCCTCCATGTGGTGGCTCAATGGCGAGGAGGCAGTGATGTTGGAAGGCGACCGCAGGATGGTTCGCGATGATGTGGTTTCTAAGAAGCTTACCTTGAAGAAGGGTAGGAATATCCTTCGGGGTGCTGTCATCAATGGACCTGGCATGAGTGACTTCTGTATCCGGTTCATCGACGGACAGGGCAAGCCAGTAAGAAACATGTCTATTCACGTGAAGTAGTGCAATCAATATAGAAAGTTATGAAACAGAACAATATATTTTTCAGATATTTTAGCCCGGTTGCTGCTCAGCAGAAACTTTATGTCGCTGTTTTGGTTGTCTTGTTGTCTTCTTCTGCTTACGAGGCAGAAGCCCAGGTGGGCGAACCTTTCATTCATGATCCTTCTACCATTGCCCAGTGTGATGGAAAGTATTATACCTTTGGAACGGGTGAAGGCGGAATCTGGTCGGAGGATGGCTGGACCTGGCAGGGTGGTGCTGTTCGTCCCGGCAGAGGAGCGGCTCCAGACGTATTGAAGATTGGCGACCGTTATCTCGTAGCCTACAGTGCAACGGGTGGTGGATTGGGTGGCAGTCATCGCGGTGATGTCCTGACGATGTGGAACAAAAGTCTCGATCCGAAATCGCCTGATTTCAAATATACCGAACCGGTGGTGGTAGCTTCTTCATTAGATGATGAAGACTGTGATGCCATTGATGCGGGTTTGTTGCTCGATCCTACTACCGGCAGACTCTGGCTCAGTTACGGAACCTATTTCGGATTTATCCGTCTGGTAGAACTCGACCCGAAGACAGGTAAGCGGATGGAAGGCAACGAACCCGTCAATATCGCCATCGACTGTGAAGCTACTGATTTGATTTACCGCAACGGCTGGTATTATCTTCTCGGCACTCATGGCACCTGTTGTGATGGTCCTAATTCTACCTACAATATCGTGGTGGGACGTTCGCGAAAGATAACCGGTCCATACGTAGATAATGTGGGCAGAGAGATGTTGCAGGGCGGTGGAAAGATGGTGATTGCAGCCAACAATCTGAAGACGGGTCCCGGTCACTTCGGACGCTATATTGAGGAAGAGGGTGTAGAAAAGATGTCGTTCCACTATGAGTCTGATTTCAGACAGGGAGGACGAAGCGTGTTGGCTATCCGTCCTTTGTTGTGGAAGAACGACTGGCCTGTGGCTGGTGATGAATTTCATGCCGGAACCTACGAGATAGAATCGGAACGAAGAGGCTATGCCCTGGAGATTGCCGTAGATTTCGTGAGAATGCAACGTGATATCGAACCATTCTGGATAAAGCCAACCAAGCCTCTGAAGGACATCGAGCCACAGACCTTGAAGGAGGTAGAGGCAGAATGGCCTAAGGGAGAAGTGAAGGTAAGAATGAACGACTATATGTTCCGCCCTCATCAGAAGTGGAGCATTACGCCTGCCGGAAAGGATGGTTATCTGGGTGGTCCTTATTATAAGATCTGCATAGAGGGCACTACTCGCTATCTTACCGCAACCGCTCAGCATGACGTCATAGCCAAACCTGAGTTTACCGGTGAAGATGCCCAGCTATGGCGCATCGAACAGCTTACCGATGGCACCTATCGCATCATGCCGAAGGCTATACCAGGCACAGAAGAGAAGCTTGCATTGGTTTCACTGGGCGACTGTACCCCAGGCCTGGCTCCTTTCGATTTCAACAGCGATAATTCTAAATGGAATTTCAGGCAACAATAATTTGCAGCATTCAATATCAATCAAATATAATTATCGAATTTATGAA
>JAJWOH010000123.1:0-4466 GCA_021635485.1 Segatella copri
CTTTAATCCTCGTCGTCGAAGTCAACGCTGAAGTTCTTCTTGCCTCCGCGCTTGCCTCCGAAATCACGGCCACCACGTTTGTCGCCCTTGAAGCCACCACGCTTGTCGCCTTTCTCGAAACGCTTTCCGTCGCGCTTGCCACCGAAGTCTCTGCCACCCTTGCGGTCGCCCTTGAAACTGCGGCTGCCACGCTTGTCATCGTCGTCATCGTTGCGTCGACCGCCACCGATACGTGAACGGCCGCCCTTATGGAACTCAGCACGCTTCTTCTCGAAGTCTTCCAGACGGTGAGTATGGAACTTGAAAGAACGGATATCGTCCTCCTCATTTTCAGTCTCCTCGCTTACACGCTTCTTGAATTCACGCTCCTTCTTGAAACGGTGCTTCTGAGCCATCTCGCTCTTCTCGCGCTCAGTCTTCACAATACCGCCTTCAGAACGGAAGTCCTTCATCTTGCCGTCGAACATCACATACTTGCGGAATTCGCACTCCAAGCTTCCGTTGAATACAGGAATCTTGATAGATGGTTTCAGACCAATCTGCTCGAAGCACTCCTCGCGGTAGCTCAATACCCAAGCCTCGTTGCCGGCAAAAGCCTTCTTGAAGCGCTCACCTATCATCTTGTAGGTGTTCAGAAGGTTAGGGGTAGAGATGCGCTCACCGTATGGAGGGTTCATCACGATGATACTCTTCTCGGCTGGCTGGGTGAAGTCCTTGAAATCAGCCTGTGAGATGGTGATGTCCTTGGTAAGACCGGCAGCACGTACGTTGAGATTAGCTGTGTTTACAGCCTTCATGTCAACATCGTAACCATAGATATGGTGCTCGAAAACGCGCTCCTGAGAGTCGTCGTTATAAATTGTGTCGAAGAGATCCTGGTCGAAATCGTTCCACTTCTCGAAGGCAAACTCCTTGCGGAATACACCTGGAGAGATGTTGCGGGCGATGAGGGCAGCTTCGATGGCGATCGTACCTGAACCACACATCGGATCGATGAAATCGCATTCGCCCTTCCAGCCGGTCATCAGAATCATACCTGCAGCGAGAACTTCGTTCAGCGGAGCCTCTACCTGCTCCTGGCGGTAACCGCGGCGGTGCAGACTCTCACCACTGGAATCGAGACTCAAGGTGGCATTGTCTTCTGCAATGTGGATGTTGAGGCGGATATCCGGGTTAGATACGCTGATATTTGGACGTGTACCCTGCTTCTCGCGGAACCAGTCAACAATCGCATCCTTTACCTTGTAGGTTACGAAGCGTGAGTTGCGGAACTCCTCAGAGTAGACTACTGAGTCAACAGAGAAAGTCTTCTTCACGTCTAAGATGTCATCCCACTTGATCTTCTGAATCTGATCATACACCTCTTCAGCGCTTCTAGCCTTGAAGTGCTTGATAGGCTTTAAGATACGGATGGCTGTGTGCAACTGGAAGTTAGCACGATACATCATTTCCTTGTCGCCTGTGAAAGACACCATGCGGCGACCGATCTGTACATTATTGGCACCCAACTGGGTGAGCTCTTCAGCCAAGACAGGCTCGAGGCCCATGAAGGTCTTGGCAATGAGTTCAAATTCCTGTTCCATTATTGAATTCTATATCTAATAAACTTTGTTTTTCTTTTTTATATTTCTTTGTTTTTGGTTTCATATCCTTGGTAACCCATACGTTGGCTCCCACAACGCAGCCTTCTCCGATGGTGATGCGGCCGAGGATGGTGGCATTGGCGTAGACGATGACATCATCTTCGAGGATAGGGTGGCGAGGGATTCCCTTGATAGGGTTGCCGTCCTTATCGAGAGGGAAACTCTTGGCTCCGAGGGTTACACCCTGGTAGAGTTTCACATTGTCGCCGATGATGCAGGTAGCTCCAATCACCACACCCGTACCGTGGTCGATGGTGAAGTGCTTACCGATGGTAGCCTCCGGGTTGATATCAATACCGGTTTCAGAATGCGCCAGCTCAGTCATCATACGTGGAATGAGCGGCACTCCCAGTTCGTGCAGTACGTGAGCGATGCGGTAGTTGGTAATCGCCTTGATGACCGGGTAGCAGGAGATGATTTCTCCGTGGCTCATGGCAGCCGGGTCGCCCTCGTAGGCAGCCTCTACATCGGTAGCCAGAATCTTGCGAAGTCTCGGGAATTCCATGATTACCTTGGCAGCAATCACGCCTGCCTTGGCACGCTGGTGCTGCAGTTCAGCCTGGGTTTCCGTTTCGCAGTCGTTGGCGAAGCAGAGACCGGCGAGGATCTGCTCAGACAGCATCTCATAAAGCTTCTCTACTCTTACTCCAATATGATATTTTATGGTTGAGATATTTACAGAAGAATTGCCGAAATATCCCGGAAAGAGGATAGAACGGGACAAACTGATGATTTCTTCGAGCACCTTGCCCGAAGGAAGTGGATTCCCGTCTCGATGCTGATGGAAGAGACCCTTCAAAGATTCGGCGCTCGAAAGCTCCTCAATGGTCTCTGTCAGCTGATGAGTTAATGTATCTTTACTCATTTTCTTAATGTCTCAATAAATTTGAGTGCAAAGATACGATTATTTTCTTGAATGACAAAGAAATAGCCACGGTTTTTTGTATTTTTTAGAGTGATTTTTTGAGGGATGAAAGACGGAGAGACCCATGTACGGTGTTTTACCGTACATGGGTCTGGCTTGTCTTATTTTGCGATGCTGTCCAGAAAGAGGAGCAGTCGGTTGGTGACGTTTACCTCTGAAACACCGGAATCGAAGTCGAGCGATACGAGGTTGAGTGTAGGGAAACGGTCGTGGAGACGTTTCTCGATGCCTTTGGAAATCACGTGGTTAGCGATGCAACCGAAAGGCTGGAGCGAGATGATGTTGTTCACGCCATCACGGATGTAACCTACGATGTCGGCAGGCAGAAGCCAGCCTTCGCCAAACTGGGCTGCGAGCGAAACCAGTCCCTGTACGTCCTTCGCATCATCATAGATATTGGTGAACGGACGGAAGTAGCGGAACTTGCCGGCTGCCTTGTTTACCTGGCGCAATCTTCTGCCTATCAGCGCCTGATAAGCGCCCTTGATGATGAAATCGGGCACTTTGGTGCAACTCAGCCGCATGTGTTTCTGTATCTCCACGTTCACAAATTCCTGCAGGAAGAAAGGGGCAAGCAGAGGCGGAACCACCTCTATGCCGCGCGAGATGATGTTCTGCTCCAGGAACTGGTGGGCGAAAGGATTGAACTTCAGGAAGATTTCGCCTACGATTCCTACCTTCGGCAATGTTCTGTCGAGGGTCATCTGGTTGAATTCTTCGGCTGCCTGTTCCAGGAGTCGGATGAGTCCTTTGGCTGAATTCTGGGCGATAGGTCCGTCTATCAGCTGCATGTATTTATCGCGCAACTCTCTGGCAATGCCCGGTTTACGCTCTCTTACGATGCAGGCGTTGTACATTTCGTTGATTGCATCGCCATAGAAAATGGCGGTAACGATAATCTGACTGTATTTCAGCCAAGGAATATTGAAGCCGTCCTGCTCGTTATAGTCTTGCTTGTCGTCTGTTGAGCCTGATGCTTCGCCTGTTGAGGCTGTTACACCGAGTGTGAGCAGCGGAATGTCCTGGAATCCATTGGAAATCATTGCACGCTTAATGAGACCGGCGTAGTTGGTTGCGCGACACTGGCCGCCCGTCTGGCTCATCACTACTGCCGTATTATTCAGGTCGTATCTGCCTGATTTCAAGGCTTTGATGATGTCGCCGACGATGAGGGTTGCCGGATAGCAGACTTCGTTGTTGGCAAACTTCAAGCCGAGTTCCGCGCTTACCTCATCGCTCATCGGAAGTACCTCTACATCATAGCCTATCAGTTTCAGGATAGGCGGAATGATAGGGGTGAGGTATTCGGTCATGAAAGGAGCGAGAATCTTGCGATGAATATCCTGCTTGGTGAATACCTTGGTCTGCTGTAAATGTTGAATGTTGAGTGTTGAATGTTGAATTTCTTCAGCTGTTGAATTTTTCACTCTTCGTTCTTCACTCTTCACTTCCTTTACTCCCTTCAGGCTTTCTATCAGCGAGCGGACACGGAGCTTCAGGGAGCCGATATTGCTCACATCATCTATCTTCAACAGCGTGAAAGGCTTGTTGTGGCGCTTCATGATGTCGCGAATCTCGTCCTGGATAAAACTGTCAGGACCGCAGCCGAAGCTGGTCATCTGGACGAAATGAACCTCATCGCCCTGTTCGGCTGCCCATTGCGCTGCCTTCAGAATGCGGTTCATATACGCCCATTGCTTCACGAGATAAGTCTCTGGCTGACAGTTGTATGCTTCGTTGTTGTCCTGGCTGGCTAATGCTGCCTCATTTCTTTCTGCCGCCAGGTTCTCCAGATTGAAGTCTTTGAAATCTGCAAAGAGATTACCCCGGGCGATGTCTTCGCTGATGACGTTGACTCCCAGATTGGCTATCATCTCGCTCAGCTTGTGCTGAATCAG
>JAJWOH010000123.1:4566-9844 GCA_021635485.1 Segatella copri
GGGCAGTCTTCTTGCTTACTCCCAGTTGCTTGAGATAATCGGTAATCTGCTTTTCCAGCGCCTTAGGCTGGGCAAAGTTGATGACGGGCGTATCGATCGGTTTCTTCAGATTGATGACCGACTTGATGACATCGCTGTAGCCCGAAACGACCGGACAGTTGAAGCTGTTCAGCGTATTCTTCGGGTCGTCATTATGTTCATAAACCACGTATGGCATGAGGATGCGGTCAACCTTCGGGTTCTCGTTGAGTTCCTTCAGATGGCTGTGAGCCAGTTTAGCCGGGAAGCAGATATTGTCGCTCATCACCGTATTCAAGGCTCCTTCGTACTGGCTGAAAGTGGAATCGGAAGAGAGAATCACGCCCAATCCGGCTGCTCGGAGCAGCGCATTCCAGAACGGATATTCCTCGTACATGTTGAGGATGCGAGGAATGCCTACTTTGACGTTGTGTTTTACAACGTCAAGTGGGTTAACCGTCTCTCTATCAAACAGTAAACTGTATTTGTATTCGTAGATATTTTTGCCTTTTATCCCGTTTGCTCCCTTGTTGTTGAACACACGCTCACACTTGTTTCCGGAGTAGAACCTGTTGCCGCCGGTAAAGGTGTAGCGGGAAACATAACAATGGTTTTCGCAGCCTTTGCATTGTAGCTGTTTGGTTTCATAATGAGCCAGATTCTGGAGATCATCGATGGATCTTGATGAGGCAGGGTGCTCGTCTTCTCCAGAAGTGCGATGCTTGTAATCTGCCGCCGCATGAAGGGCACAACCGTAGGCGCCCATCAGTTCCGGCATGTTGCTTCGTGCCACTTCGGTATGGGTGAGTAACTCAAATGCTCTTACCACCGCATCGTTTCTCATCGTACCACCCTGCACAACGATTTTGCCTCCAAGGTTCTCATTACCATGGAGTTTCAATACCTTATAAAGACAGTTCTTGATGACCGAATAAGAGATTCCGGCAGAAATATCAGCTACAGATGCGCCCTCTCTGAGCACCTGTTTCACCTTTGAGTTCATGAAGACGGTGCAGCGGGTTCCCAGGTCGCAGGGAGCCTTCGACTGGCAGGCGAGTTGGGCAAAATCGCCTACAGAATAACCCATGTTGTTGGCAAAGGTCTGGATGAATGTTCCGCAGCCCGAACTGCAAGCCTCGTTCAGTTCCATGCGCACCACAGCCCCTTTCTCCACGAAGATAGCCTTCATGTCCTGTCCGCCGATGTCCAGGATAAAACTCACGTCGGGCATGAGTGAGGCAGCCGCTCTTTCGTGCGCCATTGTTTCGATAATGCCGCTGTCGAGGCCGAAAGCCGCCTTGATAAGTTCTTCGCCGTAACCTGTAGAGCAGGAACCTACGATTTCCAGTTCAGCGCCTCGCAATGCAGCTTCCTGCTTCAGGGCGTTCAGTCCATCCGCTACTGCCTTGATCGGATTTCCCAGATTCAGGCGGTAATTGGTAAAGACAATATCTCCCGTAGGCGTCTCCGCATTCACCCTTACCGCAACAATCTTCGTCGTAGTAGAACCCGAGTCAATACCAATCACAACCTGCTGTTTTCCTTTATTCAGCGGTTGGGTTTCGGTAGCGAATTTCGCCTTTGATTTGAGCCATTCCTGGTGCTCTTTCTCATTCTTGAACAGAGGCAGCAGACTGCTGGTCCATTCCGTTTGTATTTCTTTTTTCATCCGGCTTCTGAGGACAGATACTGAGGCTGCAGAATCTGCCGATTTAGCCCGGTAAGCACAGCCCAGAGCCGGAATGAGATTGCTGTTTTCTGATACGATGAAGTCGTTTGGAGAAAGATGGAGATAATCGCAGAAAGCCTTGCGGAGAGCCGGAAGAAAGGTCAGCGGACCGCCGCAGAGCAGGATAGGAGCCTCGAAACTGATGCCGTGAGAAAGCGTTACCACCGTCTGTACGGCGATGGAATGGAAGATGCTGGCTGCAATATCGGCTTCGGGCAGATTGCGTGCCATCAGGTTCTGGATGTCGGTCTTGGCGAATACGCCGCAGCGGGCAGCCATCGGATAAACGTGCTCTGCCTTCATTGCCAACTCGCTCATCTTCTGGTTCTCTACGCCCATCAGCACACTCATCTGGTCGATGAAAGCACCCGTTCCGCCGGCACAGTTGCCGTTCATGCGCAGTTCCATATTTCCGTTTTCCTTGAAGAAGATAACCTTCGCGTCCTCGCCACCAATATCGATGAGCGCCTTCGCTTCAGGATGGGCCGTACGGGCATAGACTGATGCAGCCACCACCTCCTGTACAAACTCCGCCTGGAGCTGTTCGGCAGTAGCCATTCCTACGCTTCCCGTTACGCAGATTCTTGCCTCTGCATCGCCGGTAAGGGCTAAAATCTCATCGAAATATTGCGACACAAGTTCGTTGACACGAGCGTTGTGGCGTTCGTATTTTGAGTAAATTACCCGGTTATCGCTGTCGATAACGGCTATTTTGGCTGTCGTAGAGCCAACGTCCAATCCTATGTAATAAGTCTTCTCCATTTCTCTTATCTCAAGTATTTTCTCTTATCTTCTAGTATCTTCTTATCTTCTAGTGGCTTTTCCCAAGTTCCATCTGCTCTCTTCTCATATCCCTGAAAGCGCTCCAGGCTATCGGAACCGCAACGGCAAACGAGCAGCAATCTGCCCACATCTGACACATCTCCACGCCCAGCAGTCCGAAGAAATAGGGGAGGATGAAGATGAGCGGAATGAAGAAAAGTCCGCTTCGTGCTGCTGCTACGATGTTGGCTCTCACCGGTTTACGGATGGTCTGCATCAGCATGTTGGTGAGCACGATGCTGGCTACGAGCGGAAAACTGAGCACCTGCCATCGCAAAGCCACCGAACCTACGGCTACAACCGCTGCATCATCGCGGAAGATGCTGATGATGGAAGTTGAGAAGATGAAGCCGAGAAGGGCACAGACGCTGAGGAAAACCGTGCCGCATTTAATGCAGAAAAAGAAGGCTTCCTTTACGCGCCCATAGAGTTTGGCACCGTAGCAGAATCCGCAGAGCGGCTGGAATCCCTGACCCAGACCGATGACCATCGCATAGGTAAAGAAGGAGATGCGGGTAACGATGCTCATGCCCGCAATGGCTGCATCGCCAAACGCACCTGCTGCCACATTGAGCATCAGCGTAGCGATACTTCCCAGTCCCTGTCTTGACAGCGAAGGGGTTCCGCCGAAGATAATTTCCTTGGCAAAGGCGCGGGTAGGGGTAAAATTGCTGAGACGGATGCGGATGTTCTCGCCTTTATGCGTCATCCAGAAGAGCATGGCGCAGCCGAAACACTGGCTGGTGAGGGTGGCTACGGCGGCTCCGGTAATGCCCAGCTGGAAGTAGAGAATGAGCAGAGGAGCCAGAATCAGATTGAGCAGCACACCCGACATGATGCCCTTCATCGCATACATCGTATTGCCCTGAAATCGCATCAGATTATTCAGCGTAAGCGAGGTGGTCATAAAGGGAGCACCCAGCAGGATAATGCCCAGATAACGCTCTGTATAAGGAAGAATGGTGGGTGTAGAACCCATCAGAAGACAGAGCGGAGTGAGGAAAAGATGACCCAGAATGGCGATGAGGAGACCGGTAAGAAAACTCAGCACAAACCCCGTTGTTGCCATCTTCTGTGCCTCTTCCGTATGCTTGGCGCCCAACTGTCGCGAAACATAATTGCCTGCTCCGTGACCGAAGAAGAAACCAATCGCCTGGATAACAGCCATTGCTGCAAAGGAAACACCTACCGCTGCCACACTCTGCGTGTTGATGCTGCCCACGAAATAAGTGTCGGCGAGATTGTACATGCTCGTCGACAGCATACTGATAATCGTTGGTATGGCCATCGTGAAAATCACATGATGCACAGGGGCATGTGTGAGGAACGTATAGTTGTCTCTTTTCTCTTTCTTCATAACTTTATGATGCTCTTTTGGGGCATTTCAACCTGCAAAGGTACATAAATATCCACAAAGTTGGACAATTATGAACAAACTTTTATAAATTTATAAGAAAAGAGTTGCATTATTCATAAATTTATTGTATTTTTGCACCGCAATTGAATATATATACATAAAACAATATACTAATGAATGATGAGATAAGAATCATACCGATAACGACTAAAAAAGGGCTGAAAACCTTCATTCAGTTTCATTATGATCTCTACAGAGGCCATAAGTTTGCCATTCCTTTTTTGCGTTTCGATGAGATGAATACGCTGGACCCAAAGAAGAATCCTGCCTTTGAATTCTGCGAGGCTCAATACTTCCTGGCGGTTGACAGCGAGGCTCGTATCGTAGGTAGAATTGCTGGCATTATCAACCATCGTGCCAACGAAGAGTGGAACAAGAAGCAGGTTCGCTTCGGCTGGTTCGATTTCGTGGATAATGTTGCGGTTTCCTGTGCCTTGTTGCGCGCGGTAGAAAGTTGGGGCAAGAGCAAGGGAATGAACGAATGCGTAGGTCCGCTCGGATTTACGGATATGGATCGTGAGGGCTTGCTCATCGAGGGCTTCGACCGGAAGTCTACGATGTATATCAATTACAATTATCCTTATTACAAGACGCATCTGGAGAGTTATCCGCTCTATGAGAAGGATAACGACTGGTTGGAGTACCGCATCAGGATTCCGGAAGTGACGCCGGCTAAGTTTGCCAAGACTGCCCAGATGATAGAGAGCCGATATAATCTGCATGTTCATAAGTTTACCCGCCGCGAACTGACCTCGGGAGGAATGGGCAGGAAGGTGTTCGAAATCGTGAACGAGACTTACAAGAATCTCTATGATTTCCAGCAGCTTACGGAGAAGCAGATAGATGAATATGTAAATACTTATATCAAGAAGGCTGACTTGAATCTGGTAACGGGTGTGGTAGATGGCAACGCTGGCAACAAGCTGGTAGCCTTTGGTGTTTCCTTCCCTTCATTTACCGATGCGCTGCGCGAGATAGGCGATGGCAAGCTTTTCCCTACGGGTTGGCTGAAGGTGCTGAAGGTTCTGAAGTGGCACAAGACGGATACGGTAGATTTGCTCTTGATTGGTGTTCTTCCGGAATATCGCAAGAAGGGAGCCAACGCGCTTATTTTTGCCGATTTGATAGAGCAGTATCATCGTTATGGCTTTAAATGGGCTGAGGCAATGCCGCAGATGGAGACCAATACCGGTGTTCAGAGCCAGTGGCAGTATCTGGAGAGCGAACAGCATCGCCGTCATCGCTGCTATAAGAAGAAGATTTAAAAGTCTCTGTTTTGAGCCGTTTAGGCG
>JAJWOH010000124.1:0-9827 GCA_021635485.1 Segatella copri
CCAGATCATGCGAGTAAGCGGCGGCAGCCTCTCGCTCCATCAGGACAAGGCACAGGGAATCACCACCTTCCGTATCATTATCCCATAAAAAAGTATAATTTTGGGGAGGAAAGTTTGGCTCTTTCGCTTTTTTACCATATCTTTGCCATTATAAAAGATTAAGCTTATGTCAACAGACGACAAGACCATATTAAAGATAAAAGATATAGCTAAATCTGCTATTCCTTCAGGAAGCAAGGCTATATTGTATGGATCAAGAGCGAGAGGTGATGCTCGCAACGATTCAGACTGGGACATTCTTATCCTTTTAGACAAAGACAAACTGGAACAAACGGACTATGACAGAATAAGTTACCCGTTTGTCTTGTTAGGTTGCGACCTCGGCACAGAAATCAATCCAATTCTTTACACAAAGAAAGAATGGGAATCGTATAACTTCACCCCTTTTTACGAGAATGTAAATCGAGACGGCATTAGTTTAATATAAAAGTTATGGATCAAGTAAACAAAGACACATTAATCAGTCTGCAAGTAGAAAAAGCCAAGCGCTTTTTAACTCAAGCAGATGAAATGGTTGAACTAAAGCATTGGGATTTGGCAGCCAATCGCTATTACTATGCCTGCTTCCATGCCGTACAAGCTCTATTTATAGCAAAAGGTGTTAATGCCCACACTCATGCTGGCATTAACACCCAATTCAGTTTGCACTTCGTAAAGACTGGTATCGTAGATATCTCTTATGGCAGTTTCCTCGCCCGTATGTTTCAGTTAAGGCAAAAGGCCGATTACAACTGCGCCTACGAAATTTCCGAGAATGACATTCAGGAAATTATTGGCTTATCACACGAATTTATAAAAACCATATTAAACTTAGTCAAATAATTACTTACAGAAGATTATGGCATTCGAAAAGGAAATCAAGGAATACGAGGATTTGAGACGCAAATATCAAACCCTTATCATCAATAAAATGGATAGAGAAGAGTACATCAAATATAATGAAGTACTCTTCTCTACTTTTTCGTGCGCCATTGAGGGCAACTCATTCTCCGTAGATGATACCCGGGAACTGAAGGAGAAAGGTCTGGGGATGATTCCTGCCGGAAAGACGCTCTTCGAGGCTTTCGAAATGCTTGACCACTTCGAAGCCTTCGAATACATGATGCAAAACACGCAGCATCCGCTCGACGAGAATCTTCTGAAAGAAATCAACAGACGGGTTACCAGCCACACGCTTTCCTACCGTTCTTCAGAAGCCATTCCGGGCGAATACACCACCACGGACATGGCTGCGGGCGATACGGTATTTGGCGACCACGAAGAACTCATCGCCAGAGTTCCCAAGCTGTTGGAATCTACCGAAAAAGCCATCGTTTCGGCAGCCGTTCATCCCATGATTCTTGCCGCCCGCTTCCATGGCTTCTACGAATATCTTCATCCGTTCCGTGATGGGAATGGAAGAACAGGACGACTCATCAGCAACTACATTCTCTTAAGATTGAATCATCCGCTCCTCATCATCCCATCCGAAGCCCACCAGGAATACATTTCTGCCCTCCGCATAATTCGTACGGAAGCAACTGACGAGCACCTCATCCGCTTCTTCTTCAAGATGGCAATACAGAGGATGGAAGAAGAGCTGAAACAGAAAGAGGCTAACACCAAGCGATTTATGACATTCCTCTTCTAATATGCTCAAACATTTTACGGATTTCGGCATATTCACGCTAAAACATTTTACGGATTTCGGCAAAATAAGGTTAAAACATTTTGCGGATTTCGGCAAAAGTCTTATCTTTGCACACGTAAATCATTAATTATAAGCAAAATATGGAGCAAACAAATTTATTCAAAAGAAAAATATACCAAGAGATGCTCAGATGGAAAGAAGAGCGACAGGGAGAAACCGCCCTATTAATAGAAGGAGCGAGACGAATCGGCAAGTCTACCATCGTAGAAGAATTCGCAAAAACGAATATTCTTCGTATATATTGGTGGATTTCTCGAAGACAGCTACCGAAATCAACGACCTGTTCAATGACCTATCTGACCTGAACTATATATTCCTACGTTTACAGCTTAACTACAACGTCAGTTTGAAGGAGCGCAAATCCCTCATTATCTTTGATGAAGTGCAAAATAATCCTAAGGCACGACAAGCCATCAAGCATCTAGTAAAAGACCATCGATACGACTATATAGAGACAGGCTCGCTCATCTCCATCCGCAAGAATGTACAAAACATTATCATTCCTAGCGAGGAGACGCGAATCACCATGCACCCTATGGACTTCGAAGAGTTCAGATGGGCCATGGGCGACAACGTCACATTTACTCTGCTAAAAACTGTACTTGAGAAAAAACAACCTCTCGGCGAAGCAATCCACCGTAAACTGATGAGAGACTTCAGACTATACATGCTGGTCGGTGGAATGCCACAAGCCGTAGACAAATACATCAAAACCAACGACCTTAGCGCAGTAGACACCGTGAAGCGGGACATCATCGCCCTTTACGAAGAAGACCTCAGAAAAATAGATACGTCGGGCAAAGCCACCGCTATGTTCGATGCTATCCCTTCACAACTAAGCAAGAATGCCTCACGATATACGATCTCGACTGTCATTCCAGGAGAAAAGCAAGACAGGATAAGTGACATTGTCCAACTGATGGAAGAATCCAGAGTGGCAAACATAGCCTACCACTCCAACGACCCCAATGTTGATTTAGCCCTTACAAAAGATTTGCAACGATATAAGATGTATACTTCAGATACGGGGCTCTTCGTCACATTGGCTTATAAGTCTACAAAATTCACAGACAATATCATCTACAACAAATTGCTGAGCGACAAACTAGACACCAATCTAGGGTACATCTATGAGAATGTAGTGGCCCAAATGCTCAGAGCTTCTGGCAAAGACTTGTATTACCATACCATACCCAAGCATGACGGCAAAGGATATTACGAAATCGATTTTTTGCAGGCAGATGGGAGCAAGATAAGTCCTATAGAAGTAAAGTCTTCTGGCTATAAGTCTCATGCTTCACTCGATCAGTTTTCCGAGAAATACAGTTCTAGAACAGGGCACAAATACTTAGTTTACACCAAGGACTTGAAAAAAGATGGCAATGTGCTCTGCCTACCTATATATATGGTACCTTTACTCCCATAAGACAAGATTTTACTCATCCACTATCTGTCCATCAAACAACCGGATGGTGCGATGGGCTATCTTGGCATCATGCTCATTATGCGTTACCATGACGATGGTGGCGCTCTCATGCCCACTTCGTTTTGCAAATGCGGAACAAGTTCGACCACAAAACACATAAAAGTATTTTGTGGTCGAATATCATTCAATTATTAAAATATCAAGTATCAAATCTAATTATGGAACTGCTACTGGAGACTGAGTGGCGATAGCACCGCCATGTCCTAAAAATATAAGGTTCATAGGTCTATTTGCAGCATACGCCTTACCGATTTCCCCAATAGTTTGGATGCGTAGTTTTTCTAGTTCAACAGCATCCTCATACTTCTTCTTTGTCTCATAATCCACATCGGTCTTTACGACTTTAGCAACCTGCGACAGAAGTGTCATCGCTTCTTTGTAACACTTGGCATCAGGATCGACCGAAGACAAGAGTGCCACCACAGGTACGCTACCAGCCTGAGTAGGATTGGAAGCCCAAAGAGCCTTCGCCTCATTCAACCGAGCCAAGAAATAGGTATCCCGATAAAGAACATAGATTCTCATAGCCTCCTTCATAGCAGAATCATAGCCATTGCAGCAGGTAGGAACCACCGCCAACATGGCAAGAGCCTCCTCATAATTTTTGAAGGAAGCCTTGGAACGTGCTTCCTTAATTAAAGAAGGTAGTTGCGAATCATAATAGCTTATAATCTTTTTCTTTGCACCAGAAAGGAAAGTATTGATTTTTCCATTCCCTGCATTCAACTGACGTATCGCATTCATCGAAGCCTTTGTTTCATTAGAGCCCACGCCCTTTACCTCAACATATACAGAAGCAAACAACTTTTGGTTGTAAACATCCACAAGATACAATGTAACTCCAAACACATTAGCTATCTGGGTAGGCGCACTACTTACAATATATCTGTCCAACTGATCAAACTTTGCCGTAATGGCAAAGTTTGCATTTTTCCATCCCACATCCAATTTCGACTGGGTGATAAGACGTTCCAACTGTGTCTGCAAAACAGAAGCACTCTCGGCGGTAACATGAGCAAAACCCTCATCCACAATCGCCGACATCGGGATATTGCAATCTTGCGCCAACATCCCCTGCGCCGACAAGAGCAAAGCCGATGTCAGCAAACACTTATATATATTCTTTCTCATTGCCTGTAACCTTTATTTTTCACCAAATATCAACTCACACTTACCAAGGCCCTTATTTACGGTCTTGATTGGAATATTATAAGGAGCAGTCTTGAAAAAACGGGCCATATTGCGAGCAAACGAATAGGTATCCATAGCTTGTCCATTCTCCTTATACAAAGGTATTCTCACCTGGTCGTAAATAAGCGTAGTTTCTGTTCCGTCGGACTTATTGAAACGATGATTCACACAATTGTCGCTAAGCCAATTATCGATAACTTCATTGAGTTCATAGTCACCATATTCTTTCTCGAAATCCAAGCCGGAGCCATTATCAAATACTTTCATTACAAGAGATATTTCTCTACCATTCTGCATCATATCCTCAAAATGAGATTGCAAACGCTCGCAAAATTCATCCATGTGATCTTGTACTGCCTCTTCTAGCAAGACTGGAAGTTCGGCAGAAAAAGATCCCTTGCCCGTACCCTCAGCACCAGCAACTTGTTTGTCAGAATAAGCATCCAAGGCACGAAGATTATATGTAATAGAACTTTTTGGTCCCATCTTATTCTCCGTCCAATCTATTTCCATGATGATGTCCGGTTTGGCACGACGGCGCAACCTATCCAAAGGACTCTCTGCCACAGAATTTCCAGCCTTGCTGGTCAAGAGCGCATCCTCAGCAGCATCATTATTGAGGGTTTTCAAAGTTTGCTGCAAATCTTTCAATGGAAATCCCCTATCAGCCATCAGATTGTTGATTTTCGAAATAACAGCATTCAACTGTTTATCCGTAGAAACAGCAGCCTTATAATCTGGTACTTTTTCCTGAGTTCCCTGGTTGTCATAAGTCTGCATATACCCATGCTCGTTACACCATGCATCACTTGGCATTACCATGAGGGTAGGTTTCTTCGCCTGTCCAAAAACAGCAACAGAAGAAAAAAACAGCAGGGCTATCATCAGCATTTTTCTTATCTTCATAATATTTTCTTTTTATAAGTGATCTTTATCTATTACATTATCAGCCTTTAAACGCGCCTTGAGCTGTGAGCGAAGCACTCTAATGGTCATCTCATACGAATAGCCTACCTTATCCTTGCTTTTATTAGCAGAACGTTTTTTGGTATCTCTAAGAGTAACATATTTTTTATACTCTCCTCCATCTGCAAAAAACACATTGAAATAGTCCTCATATCGCTCACGAGCATTCACTTCTGTCACCAACGGACGCATATTGCATCCCGATACTCCCTCACGGATACCATCAAAGACTACAGCCCAAACGGCATTCTTCATGGCTTGTTCCTTGGCATCAGAACGATTACGACCATAACCCAGTACTCTCAATGTCTGGGAGCCATCCAATTCTACCCCCATGCACTTGATTGAAGAACGGTCGTAGATCGCCTGCTTCTGCGCCATGACAGAAACTGAGGTCGCAAAGACCATAAGCATACACAAAATAACTTTCTTCATAATCGTAATATTTAAAATTCATAGCCAAGTTTCAAGCCAAAATAGTTATAGTTTTGCTTTACACCGGCATTATCCTTGAGATTTGACAAAGTATAAGCAATACCAACCTGAAAGTTATTGCGAAGTCCACCAAAGCTATAACCTATGGTAGGGCTAAAGAAAGCACCTTCTTTGGTGATACCACCAACATTGAGCGACCAAAAAGGAACGCCATCCCTATCCTGAGCTGATATGAAATTACCACGGACATTGGCAAAGATTGGTATTCCAAACTTGCTATTGGTATTTCTCACACTAGCATTATTAACATACATCCTGCCTCCAAAACCTACACCTAAGCGCAAAAACTCGTTTATGCGATAACCACCAGTAAAGGTTAGGTTCACATATTGCATATTAGTTTTATGCTCCATGATGCTACTACCACCTTCAGTCTCTACGGCACACCAAAAGCCCTGTTCTTGTGAAGTATAATCACGATAATTTGAGCCCTTAGGCTGTTCTGGCATACGAACATCACGATACTGACCAAAAGAAGGCAATGCTAACAATACAAATAATATAAAACTGATAATTCTCATATTCATCAATATTTATTAGAAGTTAAAAACCTGCAGACAGAGAACGTACTACACCAGCCTTTTCCAAAGCCCTGCGCAATGCCTTCTTGTCTACCTGAACAATAGCGCCACTCTTTACTCCCTTGGATGTCTTCACACGCTCATAAGAACCAGCTATGATACTAGCATAATTTTGACATTCACCCTGCGCAGCAAAGAATCCATTACAAAATTCGGAATGGCTTGCTTCAGATTCTGCTGGTGCCATCGCTGGTTGCTTAGCCCCACTATTATTTCCCGAACATCCTCGAAAAACAACACCATGAACAGCAGCACGCTTCAAGTCCTGATCTGTCACCTTCTTGGAATACACGAAGACCTTAACCAACAGCATGCCTTCATTGCCAGATCCAGCCCCAGTTATATCATACTGAGGCATCTCATTACCCTTTGCAAATGCAACAAGAGACAACATTAGCATTAGGCATAACAAGCTCAAAATTCTTTTCATTTTCCAAATAATTTATTTATTCGTAATTTCCCTTATCAACATTCCTTTCGCAAAGTTTTTACCGCTGATGGCACGGAACGTAGTATAGTTCAAGTTACTGCCAACTGCACCTTCCTCTGTAGCCATAAATCGGTTGTCCCAAATTTGCCCCTCTATAGGCTGAATTTCTCCCACCTTTTTATATTTATGAGTACCATTTTCCAACAGTACAACTTCAAGGACTTCGTATCTCGACTTAGCTGTTACGCCTTCCTTTTTGCCAATATAAGCTGTAAGAGGTTCTGCTGTCAAAAGTGGAGTCTTGGTTCTAAATTCCTCATAACTACGTTGCAAATCCACCACATTCTCATCAATGGCACGCTGGCAAGCTTTTCTTACCATCATAATTGGCTCATCCTCCTTGATACCAAGGAAAGAGGTAGTACCACCCTGGCTTTCTACCTTACCTACATATTTCAAATGATAGTTAGGACGCGCCTTTTCAAAGTTTTGCTTTTTTGCAGCATCAGCCCCTACGCCATATTGCTCCTGATAAAACAAATTAGCCTGGTCCTGATTCCAATCCAGACGATAAAGGAACGTATTGATTCGGACAGAAAATCCCTTTAAACTCTCAGCAATATCACCTAGATTATCACCCAAGTCCTTATAACTGTCAACACCAGTATATGCTGCGGCAACCTGTCCCAATACCTTGAAGATAGAACCTACCGTCTTAGAGCCCTTACTCTTGTCTATATATCGAATGTCATTAACAACCACAAAGGTATTACCAATTAAGTCTTCACCTGCATCTTGTAGCAACGCCATTCCACGAGCAGAATGCTTAGCCAACTGACGGTCAAACTCTGTTGCATTATAGAGTCCGCGTTCCTTTACCAACTCCATATCACAAGCACCAGTATAGATATCCCTATTGAACCATCGTCCCACCAAGCGACTTGCAACATTATTGTCTTCCAGGAATTTCGTTATTACAGGATTTTCCTTATCACTCTTTGCGCCTTCAAGCTTTTTATCAAGATTAAGCACCTTTACACTAAGGTCATGATTATTAAACTTATCCGGAACAGGAATCTGTAAGAAAGCCTCCTTTATCTCGTTAGCAAACTGTTGGTCTGTATGATTCACCATCAAAGAATATAAAGAACTGCGACGATAGTTCATCACATCTTCATGATCCGTCTGGGCGTAAGAAGCCATGACGGCAGCACTCATCATAAATGTCAATATTATCTTTTTCATAATCTCCTACATTTTAATAATTCCACTCATCCTCATCCAAAACTGAATTCAAATCATAACTACGATTTTCCTTAGTTATATCCAAGAGGATATTTTTCTTCTCAGCCTCAGTTAACTTACGGTTTCCTCGTTTTTTGAGCTGATCCATAACGAGTTCTACATAGGTAGTAGACACCGGTAAATCAAACAGCACCACATCATTAGTATTCACCAAATAGCCAAAACACTCTCTCCGTCCCTCAGGATTGACAGAAGCTATATCCTTATGATTGGTATTAGGGGAAAATAATTGAGAACGATTTACCTCTGAATTTTCTATTTTCATACCAACTGGGCGAACATGAGCGATGCCCTTAGAAAAATTGGCAACTGCCTCATAGCCTAAGTCATATATTTTTTGTGATGTCACATTAAAATGATAAAACAAACTATCAGATTTCATCACCCAGAAATCTTGACAACCACGCTCGCTTGGTAATACTATATTCTTGTAAGACAAAGGAATAATTTTATTTCCCGAGGCTGAATAAGCTCCCCACAAGCTATCCTTCATAACCTCTAAAACATCATAAGTATTTGAAGCTACAAAATCATATTGAAAAGGAATTACCTCTTTGCCAGCCTTAGTAATGGCTCCATATCGAGTTCCTTTTTTGATAGAATAAACAGCTAAACCACCTTTTTCTGTAGGAAAATTAATATCCTCATAGTTAGACAGCGAAACTATGTCTTGGTTATAGCTATCAAACACATCCCATTTTCCAGAGGCATTCTGTGCAGCCCACTCACCATTCTGGCTATGTTTCAATTGTTTGTAATCCTTGCGCAATATCTTACCTGTCTTATCGATAAAGTTCCAAGTCTCACCATTAACAGGTGCAATATCGCCATCAAAATCGCCATGAGTCCAGAACTTTATATCAGCTATACTCGATTTAAACTTAGCTGCAACGAAGCCCTTACCTGTATCAAGATTGTGATAGCCACAAATAGTTTGCTTCTTCTTGATATCATAATACCTGACCATACCACTTTGTGGTAACATCAACTGGTCATACACTCCCATCTTAAGGATTTCCTTGCCATTTTCATCCATAAGACCACATCCTGTGATGCCAAAAGGATCATTATTAAAACCGATATACTTACAATCTGTTTTCAAGGTATCTTTCAAAGAATGAATTTCTGCCGACAAGCGCAATCCTTCGTTGTAAGGAAATACGCCCTGAGTATTGTAAGAAAATTCATGAATTCCCTTATATTTAGGAGTAACCAGTACTCTACCATTATCATCAATGATACCCAACTTTGCATTGAGCATATACTGCTTTTTATCGGAAGAAGACTGCTTTCCCCCAACCGCAACTAAAGCCTTGCCATAACAATTTGGCCTAGAAATAAAAGAATATTTAGTTGGAAGAACCACTTTTCCATCATGGCTTGCCAATCCCTGTATCTTGTCTGCCTTTATCAAATAAAGGGACTTGTTCCAAGGCATAATAGATGTATACTTCAGCGGTAAGACGACCTTGCCCCTTTCATCTATTATACCGGACTTTCCTGATTTAGTTACAATCGCATATCCACCAGAAAACGGATAGGCACTCTCATAAGCACATTTAATCACTTCGGCTCCATTTTTATCAACGAACCCGACTTTACCTTTCTTGTTAACATGGATAG
>JAJWOH010000125.1:0-9804 GCA_021635485.1 Segatella copri
TCCTCACAGAAATAAATTCCAATACGAAGGATATTCCTGCCGACCTGCTTAATGACCCGGAGATTGGAAAAGCAGTAGAAGATCTTGAAGTTTCCGGCTTTACAGATGCCGAACTCAGAGCCTACGACAAGTTTTGGGATTCCGTAAGTGTTGAAAGAACCCTTCTGGATGACAGATACCAGAAAGGCATAGAAGAAGGCATGAACCAGCGAAGCCTTGAGATTGCCAGGAAGATGCTGACAAAGGGTATGGATGAAGCGTCTATCATGGATATGACGGGGCTGACGGCAGAGGAGATAAAGCTGCTGAAAGCGGAGATGTAGATTACGAATGTCACCATATAATCAAGGGTCTATACACCACCCGTTCATCGTGGCATATAGACCCTTGTCGTTTCCCGTGAGGTGCGGGGGGATATAATTGCTGGGCAACTTATACTCCTGCCCAGCTTAGGAGTTAAACAATCTACTTTATTATTCAAATTTATATCTACACGTTATGGACTTAAATTCATACCCGAGGAATTCTTTTCCACGATGTTTGTTACTATCACTATAATCTATAATAATATCAGCAGTCCAACAATATCTACCTTCGGCTTCGCCATCATTCATAGCTTTCTGGTCTTTTGACAAAACCAAATCGATGGACCGGGTTTCACAATCATCAAAGATACCATTATTTCTGACATTACCATATACTTTTGTAAGATTGCCTAAAACTACTTTTTGAAGCCCTGGACAATCTGAAAAAGCATTTTCCCCGATTTCTGTAACATCTGGGAGGGCTATGGATTTCAGCTTGTCAAAATGCATAAATCCTCTTGAAGGAATCTTCTTACATCCTATCAAAGTAAGGTTTATAGTCCCATCCCTTGCACCTCCTTCTAGAAGTCCGATATGTATTGCATCCAATTTTTCTTTATCCACATCGGGAGCAAGCATGAGATTGATGTAAGTCTTGCCCGCATACAATTCCTTCTTGACGTCTTCCACAATTTGATCGAAAGAGAGACCTTCGTCAGCCAGCGAAACAACAGTAGCATCCAGTGCATAACTCTTAGCACTCTCTGTTGCTTGCGAGAATATGTAAGTTGTCAAAGATGATTCTCTATATTTCACTGTAACTTCGGAATCAATTTCAAAAGTACCATATAAATAGGCATTGCCCTTTTCATCAGAAGTAAGGGCATAATTTCGTCCCCATATCTTATCGCTGCTGCCCGCAGGAGTGAAATCTTCGGTATCAACTGTTATTTGCTCATTGGGTAGAGTTGCAATGCGCAATCGTGAATAGTTGCGTGTTGCCTCGGCAAATTTTACGGTTATAGCCTCACCATTAGGGGTGATTTCTGCTGTTCCCTCGATATATTCATCCGTTCCAGCAACCTTACCTTCTTTCAAAACTAATTCGCCAGCTTCCCATTTGTAGTTAGGGGCATAATATACATGAGGAAAGGTTGGCACTTCGTCTTCTTTATAAGACAGTTCGCCACTGGTCAATTCCCATTTACTGCCATTATATGTAAAAGCAGCATACTTAGTTCCTAAAGTCTTACTAGTCATCTCCAGAAGCAACTCATCTCCTTCAGCCCATGAAGTCTTGCCTTCATCAGGTGTACCTATAGCACGAGTCTGCGAATCTCCGAATGTCGGAAATTCACCAACAACTAACTGTACGTTGCTCTTGCCTGTTGTTGCGGTTGTATCTTCTATATCACTAGTGCATGCAGCCATTACTATAGTAACGGCTGCCAGCATGATGCATTGAAATATCTTTTTCATATTTTTTCCTCCAATTATTTGAGTTCATCTTCATTTGTCCAACCAGTCATATTATCTATGCTGATTCGGGTCAGTTCCACTTTGTCTTTTCCTACATCGAGTTTGTAGGTGTAGCGTTTACCCTCTTCAAAGTCGGTAGGCATCTTCATTTTAGCATTAAAAATATTGTCGCCTATCTTGAATCTCAAGAAGACTTCATCTTTAATGTATGAACCAGGGATAACGATTGCAGAAAACATACCATCGTCATGCTTATAGGCTTTTACCCAAGCAGGATTACCAGTAGGTGTACTCATGACAAATTGCCTCCGTTCTTTGTCTCTATTAAAACGAACGCTGGTGTGTTTAGAATACACTTGTGGTTCACTAATATCCATATTAGGATAATCTGCTGTACCGACATGATATACTATTGTAACCATAGACATACGATGCTTCATAGGAATATCTACATAATCTTTAGGGATACCGTACCAATAGCCGTTTATTAAATCTGCCTTTTTCAAAAGGTCTTCATCACTTTGGTCAGGATGTAAATTATAGATAGAAGGATTGGTTATATCAGAATGATACCAAGCAATCAATTCGCATCTTTCCTCTCTTTCCCAACGAATTGTTTTGACAGAATTCCAACGTGCTTGTCCATTTTCTTCTATATATTGATATTTGCCTGTGTTTGTAGATTCATCACCGTAAATTTGCAGTACATTTATTTGGTCATCATTCTCCCAACGGTTGCCAGCCCCTAATGTGTTGACACGAGTTTGCAAGCCTCCAACAGAGAAGGTCACATTGATTTCCTGCCCCTTCAGCGTTGGAGTCATATCCTCATTTTGCGTACATGCAGCAAAGCCCATAGCCATAAGGCCCATTACCGCATAGGAAATTCTTTGTTTTATCGTCTTCATAATCTTCAGTTTTTTATTGTTAGTGAGTTAGTGAGCGGCCAAGCTCACTAACCCTGTATTTCCTATTTTCAGTACTTTATTGTTCTATTTCTGCATCTAAATCACCTGAATCACCATTTCCCCAAGGAACTATATTAGCATTTTCTATAGTAATCCCAGTATTTTTAACAGTTATGTTGTATGTATATTTTTTGCCACCTTCAAATTGTCCATTGGTGGATGGTGTTATAGGGGTTGTGTATTTTACTTCGCTATCATTCAACAACAAGTAAATCTCTATATCCATTTTATTGCTTTCAAGGCTTTGCGGCAACATGATATAAGCAAAACTTTCTTCGCTTTCAAAAGGTACATCATTAAAAACACGAGTAAGAGTAGCTCTGTCACCAGCAGTTTCAACCGAACCTGTTCTTGTGTCAAATTTACCGCTTGTAAATATTCCTTTCATATTCAAGCTATTGAATTTATAATTGTTATCTTTGACACCCTGCCCTGGCTTAATTTTGAATTCAACCAAACTCATACAATGCTTAAAGCGATGTTCGATATCTGTAAAATTCACAATTGGAGATGCTTTGCTTGCAGTAGCTCCTGAGGCAAAAAGTACATCAGCCTTACAAGGTTGGTTTGCTTCTACCTCAGCTATATTCCAATTCATTTTACCATCAGTTAAGAATTTGTTATAAGGATAGTATGCACTAAATGTTGTCTCTTTGTTGTCCTTGAAATAGATGATGTTGTTATTGTCAGCAGCTTCAAAAGTACCATCCCCATTTGTTGTTACATACTTTTTGTTGTCTCCTGTTGTATTGCCTGTTGATGTGACATTTACGCCAATGGCATCGCCTGCTGTCCAGCTGTTGTTGTCTGCAGTTCCACGGGTTTTGATATTGTTGGAAATGTCCGCCTGTACGGTAGCAGCAACAGGACCATTGTTGCCGATTCCGTCTTCTTCGTTAGCGCAAGCTGCGAGCAACGAAGCTACAGCAGCGATGTATAAGATTTTAAACTTTTTCATAAATTTTCTATTTTTATAGTTGTTATTGTGCTACATGTTCATTATTGTCTCCTGCCTCTGTCCAAGGCTTAATGGTTCCAGAAATCTCTACGGCAGAACGACTCAATTTTACTACTGTATAGTGGTATCTGTTGCCACCCTCAAGTTTTACAGGCATTGTCCATACGAAAGGAGCATCGTAGCCATTGTTGAGGTCAAACTCTATCACTCGGGTTGCTTCTTCTGTAGGGAGCAGGATTGCCTCATACAGCTTGCCAGCTTCGGTAGTTTTCATCGTGATGTCCGCAGGATTTTCTTCACCAGAGATAGTACCATCCACAAGATTGAAAGTGGCTTTGGTATTCTGACCTTTCACTGTCACAGTCATTTTCTTAAGGTCTTCTTGCGTGAGACCGTTACCTGGTTGAACATCCAAAATAAGATTGCTTAACTTATGGAAGAACTTCAAGTCAACCTGTGGCGTAGCTTTGTTGCAGCCTTCTGTCTTGGCATACATGAAGTCGATAGTTTCTTGTTTCGTTTGGTCTGTTACATCAAGTGCAACCTTGTAGTCATTGACAGTGGTCTGTGGATAGTAAGAATAGAAGTCCACATCTCCATCTATCGGGAAGAAAACAGTCTTACCACCAGAAACAGGTGAAAAGGCTATACTTCCATTTGACTGATAGCAAACATTGTCAACACCCTCTTTGATTACATCCGCAGAGAGTGTCTTGCCTGCTTCTGTCATGAAGATACCGATCCTGTCACCATCAGCCCAAGCTACACCAGCAGCACGGGTGTTTACGCTGATACCACCAGTAAACTGCACGGCTACCTTATCGTTCTGGGTAGAAGGTGCGGTGTCTTCTGTACTGCATGAAACCATTGCACCAGCCAAGAGTGCAAGGGCGAAGAACTTAGTCATCTTTTTCATCTTATAAATATTTTAAAAGTTATTATTATTTTATTTCTACTTCATTGTTGAGGTTTGTCCAACCGTTGATGGTAGCTTCCAGATTCATCTTTGGCTGCATCTGGTTGTAGTTGAGTCGTAACTCATACTTTCCTCCAACCTTCATCGCAGGGGCGGTGATGTCATACTCCTGCAAGGTCTCGTCAGGCAGCAAGAGGCGGAGATAAACATGAGAGGCGGAACTTCCCTGTATGGTCGGCATCAGCCGTATGACTTCCGATTTCAGGGTTGATTCCGTAGCCAGGATAGTAGGTATTTCCACTTCCGTTGGCTCTATGCTCGGCAATCCATATTCTCCATCACTATTCTTCTGTGTAGGGAACAGACACCAGGCACAGTCTAAAGCCTTGCCACTCATCTCTGTGCCTTTCGGCACATTCTCAATGATGATGGTCAGTTCCGAAAGCACACTCTTCATAGGGTTTTGCACCACATAGCTGCCTTCCTTGTTATCTATCTTCACGTCGGTCACTCCGAAATAGGCATTGTTCCTTACATCCTTAGGATTGGTCAAGCCTATCTGGATATTGTTCCAGTTGGTCAAAGACCGGGTCTGTTCGCTGATAAAGAACGGTTCTGTTAGGTTGGTGGTAGTCAGGATGCGATAGGTTCCTTCCGGGAGTTGGAAGCGTTGGCTTGCCACCTCCTGCGCACTGCCATCATGTTTTTCCTCTACAAGCGAACCGTCATTGGCATTGAATATCCAGAGCTTCACGTCTTTCACTTCCGTACCTTGGTCAGCTTCATCTGCCCAAGTGAGCGATACCGACAAGCCACTTTCTTCCTCATCAGAATGAACATCATGGTCACAACTTGCCAACAGGCATGGGACGCATAACAGCACCCATAACCAAATATTAAATCTTCTTTTTGCTTTCATTTTCTATCTTGTTTTATGGGTTACGGATGATGATTGGTAAAAGGCAAGTTGATTCCTAATCTTATGCCACTTTCCCACAAGAAGTTGTTCTTATGCAGATATTCCGGCATTCCGTCCATACGTTCGCCAGTAAGACGGGTCAAACCGGAATAGATGCCCAATTTCAGACACGAAGTCAGTTGGTAACCAACCTGCAAGTCTGCGCCATAACCCAAATGCCAGTTGGTAGAACCTTTCATCACTTTGGCATCATCGGCTATAGTCTGAATATCAGCCTTGGTCGTTACTGCATAAATATGAGGTGATACTGCCAAATCCCATCGGCTGTCAGCTGTTTGAGGGAACAGCCCAAGGAGATTGATATTTACTCTGGCTCCATATTGTCCCATACAGACATGGCTTTTCAGATTGGCATATTCCCAACTGTCCATGCCTACGACATCTGCCTTGTAAAGCACGCCGTCGCTACCCAACCAATAGTTACGTTCTACGCAACAGTCTTGTGCAGACAAGTTCATTTCTCCATATTTGGCAGATAACTCTGCCGAGAAGATGGAGTTGAAACGATAGCCCCCATATAAGCCAGCAGCCCAACCGAGGTGCGTCTTGTCATGTCCGAAACTTGAGAAAGTAGAGAAACCGAAAGGCATTCCACCCTCAATACCGACGTACCAGCCTTGCGAAATAGTCTTTCCATCTTCTTTTACTTCTGCTTTCGCAAAAGAAAAAGGAAGAATAAATGCAAGCATTGCGACCAGCAGCCGATTCTTTGTTGTTAAATAATTTTTCATATCATTCATTTGTTTTTTATCGTAAAAGTAAGGACCTGTCTCCAATTACAAGACAGGTATCCACCATAAAGCCAAATCATCCATTCTTGCCGAAACTCACTCCAGAAAATACAAGAGGTTTGTTAGGAAGATAAGTATGGATGCAAAGAACAAATATATATAAAAGCGTTCCCTCTTGATGAAGTCACGAAAGCTATAGCGAGCCTTATAGTGATCATCAAGATATATCCTGTACTCATGTATCATGGCATATCCCAAGATAATACCTAATATGAGTACAAACACCCCGATGATGATCAGGGCTAATTCTATCCTTGGCATAGTTTCTATTATTTCTTTCATGGCACAAAGGTAGTGTTTTTCATCAAAAAAAGGTGGCGCATTTCCCTGTCAATGTGTCTACTTCCTATGTTTTAGGTGTCTACTTCGTAGGAAGTAGACACCCATTTTAACGATTTATTCCCTTTTATTATGCGTTTTTCTGATATTTATTGAAAAATGGTTAATCCTGTTTTTTATCATCTGGGGCTGCATTTGCAACTTGTTCTTCTCGCCATTCGGTAGGCGTACAACCTTCCTTTGACTTGAATATCCGGTACAGATAGGTACGGGCAGAGAAGCCACACTCGGCAGAAATAATGTCATTACTATAGTCTGGAAATTCCAACATCATCTTCTTTGCCGCATTGAAACGTATATCACCAAGCCATATTCTGAATGTAGTTTTCAGATACTGGTCGAAGAATACAGATAGCTCATCCTTGGAGATACAAAGTGTGCGAGAGAGGGTAAGCATATTCACAGTACTGTCCTTATATCCTAAATTCGCACACCATGCATCAAGACTTTTCTGGATGAAATCTCTGCGCTCATCGGAAAGTGGTTGTAAAGATTCTGTTCTGCTATCAGCAGAGGTCTGCTGTTTAGCAGAAAGTGCCCCCCCCATACCTATATTTTGTTTCCACCAAGGCATCGTTTTCCACTTCTTTATCCAAGAGTTCTTCGGTAGGGATATAACTGCTGCCGAGAGCGATAAACGTAAGATTGAAGAACAGCAAGGCAAGTAATACGGCTGGACCTACTATATATAATAAGGTAGTAGAAAAGATGGCAACTGGCATAGCGAGAACAGCGAGCCATAGAATGATTACACTGGCACGCGAATATCTTACGTAAGGCAACAAATCCGTTGCAGCCATTGTCTCCAACATATTTTTACGCCTAATCATCTCCTGAATAATCATGTATATGCAATAGAAAACACTTACGCAAAACAGAGTCAGCATCAGATAAAGCCCTTCTCTGATATACAGGCTATGATGGAGATTGATACCCACGCAAAAGACCACAATGATGGCAGCATAAATACCACTGCACATCAGTATCATCTTTCTGAGGTTAGCACGGGTGGTTTCTATGTTGTAGATTCCCATGGAGATGAGCGAGAAGCAGGGGGTATAGAGGAGGATGTTGATGACCGCCCCCAGATTATCGTGCATAGCACGGAACCCGAAAGTCATCTGCAGCACATATTGTATCGCCAGTCCTATCAGGGCAGCAACGATCATCCATCGAGAACGCTCATACCGCTTGTTCTCCCATCTTACATGCAGATGAGAGAGTGCTACGATGAAGGCATTGATGAGCATGAATATGAAGCATGCAAACTGAAATTGAAATAATGAATCCATACGCTTCTTATCTTTTGTTTACTTTCTTGTATTTCTGATTACTTGCTGTAGGATTTTCAGGATTAGTCATCTGCAAATATCCTGCTGCAACAAGGGAGGTGATGTAACGCTCACGGTTCTTGGTTTGATTGGATAAACCAAGGCGTTCCATGATTTCTGCGGTGGTTCGAGGAACAGAACAGAAATTGACTATATCCCTTTGCTTATTAGACAATGACACTTTTTTAGTGTCAGAGTGTCTAAGTTGAGTGTCTAAGTTGGTGTTAGAGTGTCTAAGTCGAGTGTCAGAGTCGGTGTCTGAGTGTCTAAGTCCAGTGTCAGAGTCGGTGTCTGAGTGTCTAAGTCCAGTGTCTAAGTCTTCGACTTGGTTACTTTTTTCCTCAACTTGGTTACCGACTTGGTTACTTTCAACTTCGACTTGGTTACTTTCTTCTCCTCCTAGGGATTTCAACCGTAGGCTCATAAGCTTTCAAACAAGTTTCCTTGCCAGGTACTTTGAGCCAAACACAAAGTACACTCGTATCAATCACCAATACCTTTCTCATTATATTTTATCATTAACCATCATTCTACCAATTGTTCCAGAAGCCATCAATTTGGCAAGATTCTCTTTCTCTTCCAAAAGATTAACATGGCTATCACCATGCTCATCACGAGTAACATAGCTGATAAATGGAATCATCTTATTGCCCAACTCATCTAACAAAACAGGATTATGCGTCGTACAGAGCACATCAACCTGGCGCTGACGTGACAAATCCTTCAACATATCAACCAATTCCTTAGCACGAGAAGGATGCAAGCCATTATCCACCTCTTCGATAAGCAACAAGCTATGAGGTGCAACCGTCAAAAGAGCTACGACAATCGCAATAAAACGAAGCGTTCCATCACTCATACCTCTTGCATCAACAGGCTGTTCTGGATTCCAATCCTCATAACAATAAAGCATGGCATCTGACTTAATCAGACCAACAGGCTCAGATATGACCTTGTTAATATCACGCTCAGGGAGTGGGCGAACATAGCTAGACACCAGCGCTTCCACCCTCTTCTTTTCCTCTGGAGACAACGCACATAAGACACCTGCTACATTACTACCATCAGACTTCAACTCTTTGGAAATCTTGCAGTAATCACGCATCTTAGCTGGAACAGGATCAAGAATGATGATATTTCTAAAAGTAGCATATATCTTTGCCCAAAAATCCAGAAATATTGGAACATCATACGTTTTCCATGTGATATTGCGAGCAGAATCAATAAACTTACCGGGAACGACTTCATCGTCTTCTATACCCGAACGATGGATTTCACAAGGACCAAAACTGAAAACAGAATTCCGTTTAATAACCCTCAAATCAAGAAGATAGGAACTTCCTTCAATTTCTATTTCTATCTCAATACAGAAAAAATCCTCGCCTCTACGGATAATCCAGTCTTCACCACCTCTAACAGTCTGGATGGCATCAAGGAGACTCTTACCTTCCCCCACGGCACGGAGGAAGGCAAACGCATCTAATACATTTGACTTACCACTAGCATTGGTTCCGATAAGGATACCCAAAGAATCGATATATATAGTAGAGTCCTTAAAGCTCTTCCAATTTTGTAACCTAATCTTTGTAATCATTGCCCATGTTTATTTAAACTCAATAATATATTTTGCAAAGCTAATCATTTTTTCTGAGATAAACAAGAAAATCGCAACATTTCTAAAAGAATCTATGAAAAAGTATGATAAAACATGAGCAAGTATGAGCAACTGTGAGTTGAC
>JAJWOH010000277.1:0-1858 GCA_021635485.1 Segatella copri
TAGCCATATAAAAAATACCTCCTATTTTCCTTACTCAGACTCTGACTGATAGGTTCTTCTTTTCTAATGGAACATACGCTCAACCGCGGATCGACGGTCGCGCATTTTACCGTTGCCTTGCTTCCCCCAGAGTCGTTACATGTGGTACACCGCAGCGGAGCGAAGTCCTTCCGGCAGGCCGTCGGGCGCAGCAGGTGAAAGTTCCCAGCGTACCTGCCCCGCCCACTGGGAGGCGACGGCGGAGAAGTGGAGCATGACAATACCGAGATCCAATGCGGCATCCAAATTATCGGTGTAGGCATCCTCCTGCTGCACCAAATAGATGCTGTGATCCTGCACAAGGAAGCCATAGGGCTGACGGTTGAGATAGCTGGGGGAGAGCGAAGCGGCGTAGAAGGACTGCCAGAGCATATCGTCGTAGAAGTCCATCATCTCGTCAAGCCCAGACTTGTTGCTCCAGCTCCCCATGTGAACCAAATCGTGCACGCCCTTTTTGGGCGCGTAGTACTGCTGCTCGGCCCGCACATCGATCTGAGACATACTTAGGATATTCAGCCGCAGCTTTTTTGCGGTCTTTTCCCCGTAGCCAAAGGCAACGATTGCCGCCACCTCTAACGGGGTGGCGAGAGACAGTGCCTTTTTGATTTTGTCGCTGTCGGTGAAGGTCATCCAGCAGGTGTCAATGTCCAACTCAGTCAGCTTGAGGACGAGATCTTCCATCATGTAGCCGGCGTTGATGGCCGCATAGGAATGCGGGGCAGACATAAGGAGCAGGTAGTGCGGTGCTCCGATGAGAAATTGATTATAGCCCGCTGAGCTCTCCAGCGCCGGCTGTGCATCCTTGTCCAAGACGATCAACTCCGTTGCAATCTCCGGGACAAGACGGGGGCAGGTCTTTTCATAGTAGGATCGGAGCTGGCCGATAGCCTCGCTCGGAACTTCCTTTTCGCGGAATGCGTGAACGGATCTGCGATTTTGAATCATAGCGCTGTAATTCATAGTAGTATCTCCTATTCTGATGTCTTTGGTTTTCTTATAAATCGTCTATCAGTGCGGTGCTCTTGGCGTAGGCGGTACTGCGTGCCTCAAAGAAATCGGTCTTGACCATGTTGGCGTCGGCGTACTGGCTGACCCATTCCATGCTCTCCGGTTCGCTCTCAAAGCCTGGATACAATGCGGGATAGCCAAGGCTCGTCCAGCGGAGGTTGCCGAGATAGCGGATGTAATCGCTGATCATCTGCCGGTTCAGCCCCGGGATGTCGTCGCCGATTACATAATGCCCCCATGCGATCTCCTGCTCCACGCCCTCACGCATCATCTCGCGCAGCGCTTGTACGCTCTCGGCGGTGAACAACTCCGGCTGCTCCTTTTGCAGCTCCGTGATGATATTGCGGAACAGCCACAAGTGCGTGTTCTCATCGCGGTTTATGTAGCGAATCTCCTGCGCCGAGCCGGGCATCTTCCCGTTTCGGGAGAGATTGTAGAAGAACATAAAGCCGCTGTAAAAATAGATGCCCTCCAAAATATAGTTCGCCATCATCACGCGCAGCAGCGTGGGAGCGTCCTTCCGCTCCTGAAACTCGTTGTAGCAGTCCCCAATGAAGGTGTTGCGGCGCAGCAGATGCTCGTCCGTTTTCCATTGGTAGAGGATGTCATTGCGCTCCACGGGGGAACAGATGGTGTCGAGCATATAGCTGTAGCTCTGTGAGTGGACACACTCCTGAAACGCCTGAATGGACAGGCAGAGATTGACCTCGTTGGCGGTAATGTAGGCGCCGATATTAGGCAGGTTCGCTGTCTGAATGGAATCCAAAAAGACAAGAAAACTCAGAATTTTATCGTAGGCGCTGCGCTCGGC
>JAJWOH010000010.1:0-50623 GCA_021635485.1 Segatella copri
ATCTTCTTTATCCGTTTGCGATATTTCCGAAGAAATCGAATGAGGCATCCCAATCTTTCCAGACAGGCTCTCTGCCTATTTCCTTCAGTCGGGCATTGATAACCTTGGCAGTACGCTCATCGCTCACGCTGAACTGCTCCAATGCCTGAGGATAGGTATGGTAACCACCAGGATTTACCTTCGATTCTGCCGACATGGTGGTGACACCCAGTGTTGCCATGTTGTCACGGATGTAGGCTGGCTCACGGGTAGAGTAGGAGATATCTACATCGTGGTCGAAGATACGCATGGCGAAAGTTGCCTGTGCCAACTGCTTATCGGTCATGAAGCAGTTTGGATGGAAACCTTCGTTCTGTGCAGGGCGCATACGAGGGAAGTTCACGCTGTACTTGGTCTTCCAGTAGTGCTTCTGCAGGTAGCGCAGGTGATGAGCCATCATTACTACATCCGTGCGCCATTCCTTCTCCAAGCCGATGAGCACACCCATACCGATGGAGTGAACGCCTGCCATACCCATGCGGTCGAAACCATCGCAGCGCCACTCAAACTTGCTCTTCATGCCACGTGGGTGGTAGAGCTTGTAGTGCTCGTGGTTGTAGGTCTCCTGGAAACAGATGACACCGTTCATGCCATGGTCGGCGAGGGTCTTGTAATCCTCTGTAGAGAGCGGCATCACCTCAATCTTTACGTTAGAGAAATACTTCTTGGCGATGTCGATTGCCTTGGCAAGATAAGGGGTGCCAGCCTTGGCTGGGTTCTCGCCCGTAACGAGAAGGATGTTCTCGAATGGAGCCAGCTGCTTGATGGCTTTATACTCGTTCTCAATCTGCTCTGGGGTGAGGATGGTACGTGCCATCGGATTCTCACGATGGAAACCGCAATACACGCAGGAGTTTGAGCATGAATTGGTGATGTAGAGAGGAATGAACATCGACATGGTCTTGCCGAAGCGCTCCTCGGTATATTTGCGGGAAAGACGCGCCATTACCTCCAGGTATGGCTCGGCAGCCGGTGAAAGCAGTGCCATGAAGTCGTTCACATCGCAATGGTCCTTGGCAAGGGCACGGCGCACATCGTTATCGGTCATTCGAGCAATGCGCTCCGTGGTCTCCTCCCAACTGATTTTCTTTAATTCGTCTGAAAACATTTTCTTACTTTTTAAACTTTCTCAAATCGTGTGTCAACTTGGCTGCGCAGAAGTTTGGACCACACATGGTGCAGTACTCACCGTCTGTATGACCAGCTTCCTCGAAATACTTCAAGGCGAGCTCTGGGTCGAGAGAGAGGTGGAACTGATCTCTCCAGCGGAACTCGAAACGTGCCTTGGAGAGGGCGTTGTCGCGGATGGTTGCACCTGGATGCCCCTTTGCCAAGTCGGCTGCATGAGCGGCAATCTTATAGGTTACCACACCTGTGCGCACATCCTCCTTGTTAGGCAATGCGAGGTGCTCCTTAGGTGTTACATAGCAGAGCATTGCGGTGCCGAGCCATGCAATCTGAGCGCCACCGATGGCTGATGTGATGTGGTCGTAACCTGGAGCGATATCGGTAACCAATGGGCCGAGGGTGTAGAATGGTGCCTCGTGACAGTGGTCGAGCTGGCGCTCCATGTTCTCCTTGATCTTCTGCAATGGCACGTGGCCAGGACCCTCGATGAATGCCTGTACGTTCTTGTCCCAGGCACGGGTAACAAGTTCGCCCATGGTATCCAACTCGGCAAACTGGGCAGCATCGTTGGCATCGGCAATACAGCCTGGACGCAGACCATCGCCCAAAGAAAGGGCAACGTCGTACTGTGCTACGATGTCGCAGATATCGTCGAAGTGCTCATAGAGGAAGCTCTCTTGGTCGTGGTAGAGACACCACTTGCTCATAATGCTACCGCCACGGCTCACGATACCGCAGAGACGGCTGTCGGCGAGATGCACGTTGTGGCGACGGATGCCGGCATGGATGGTGAAGTAGTCAACACCCTGCTCGCACTGCTCGATGAGGGTATCACGGAATACCTCCCAGTTCAAATCCTCTACCTTGCCGTTCACCTTCTCCAAAGCCTGATAGATAGGCACGGTTCCTACTGGTACAGGACAGTTGCGCACAATCCATTCACGGGTTTCGTGGATGTTGTCTCCGGTAGAGAGGTCCATCAAGGTATCGCCTCCCCACTTGCAAGACCATACAGCCTTATCCACCTCTTCCTCGATGCTGGAGGTAGTGGCAGAGTTACCGATGTTGGTATTGATCTTCACGAGGAAGTTGCGGCCGATGATCATCGGTTCGCTCTCCGGGTGATTGATGTTGGCAGGAAGAACGGCACGTCCGCGGGCAATCTCATCACGCACATACTCAGGGGTGATATGGGTATCGATGCCCAACTCTTGGCAGTTCATGTTCTCACGGATAGCCACGTACTCCATCTCAGGAGTTACGATGCCTGCCTTGGCGTAAGCCATCTGGGTGATGTGCTTGCCAGCCTGAGCACGGCGAGGCAACTGGATGTGCTCGAAGCGGAGGTGGTCGAGGCTATGGTCAGCAAGACGCTGCTTGCCATACTCGCTGGTAACCTCCTTGAGCTGCTCGGTATCGTTGCGGTCGATAATCCACTGCTCGCGCATTCTTGGCAAGCCCTTCTTCAAATCTACCTGATAGTTAGGGTCGCTGTAAGGACCGCTGGTATCGTAGATATAAACCGGAGCGTTTGGCTCTGTATGTGGAATGCCGCGCTCATCCTTCACAACAGTAGGAGTGAGGTTAACCTTGGTCATTCCAACCTTGATCTGTGGGAAGAGTTTTCCCTGCATATACGCCTTTTCTCTTTGGGCGTAAGCTTTCTTGTCGTTTGGCATAATGTTTAAAGGTAAAAAGGTAAAAAGGTAAAAGGGTAAAAAGAACATTCTGCTTCTTTGCCTTCATCCTTCATGCCTTTTATGATCATATATATTTATTTTATATTAGTCGTTGAGGAATGCGGTGAGAGGAGAACTTGCCTCAGCACAATCGCTGATGGCTCCGAGACCAGCCTCGTAAGCACGGCGACCGCAGATGACTGCCTCCTTGAATGCCTTAGCCATCTCTACAGGGTCACCGGCAACGGCGATAGCTGTGTTGACCAAGCAAGCGCTGGCACCCATCTCCATAGCCTCGGCAGCGTGGCTAGGTGCACCGATACCTGCATCTACTACTACAGGAACAGTAGCCTGCTCGATGATAATCTGCAGGAAGTCCTTCATTCTCAAACCCTTGTTGGTACCGATAGGTGCAGCGAGTGGCATCACGGTAGCAGCACCAGCCTCTTCGAGGTGCTTGCAGAGGGTAGGGTCAGCCTGGCAATATGGCAATACCACGAAACCGAGCTTTACCAGTTTCTCTGTAGCCTTCAGCGTCTCGATAGAGTCAGGAAGAAGATAGCGAGGGTCTGGGTGGATTTCGAGCTTGAGCCAGTTGGTACCGAAAGCCTCGCGAGCCATCTGTGCTGCGAAGACAGCCTCCTCGGCGTTGCGCACGCCACTGGTGTTAGGAAGGAGCTGGATATTTGGGTTCTGCACTATATGAGAGAGCAGGTCGTCCTGCTTGTCTTCGAGTTCGATACGTTTCATCGCAACAGTAACCATTTCTGTTTCTGATGCTTTGATGGCTTCAGCCATGAGGGCATTGTTGTTAAACTTTCCTGTACCCAAGAAGAGGCGGGAGTTAAACTCTCTGCCTGCGATTACTAATTTTTCCATTGTTTTATTATAGAGTTGTTATTTTTGTTTTTATTTCTGTAGGAAAAGTACTTTTGGATGATTCTTTTCCGCAGTATTCTGGGACCGTTATCCTCCGCAGAACGCTTTTACGATAACGATGTCTGCTCCTTCGGCGATGATTGTGTTTTCCCATTCATCACGAGGCACCATTTCGTTACTGATAGCTACAGCAACTCCTGTAGCTGGCAAATCGAGTTCCTGGGCTAACTCCCTGATGGTTTTAGCCTGTGTCTCGGTCTCTTTGTTGTTGATAGTTACTTTCATATTCTGTTCGTTTTATATGATGAATAATCTGTTTGTTTACGCTGTTTCTATCGCCCTAGAGCGATGATATAATAATATGTAACCAACACGGTGAACTTCCAGATGAAAGCCTTAAGAGAAAGAATAAAGCGCTATCAAATATCCCTGCGACAGCATTACCTGCATCAGGTTCAATGGGTATCATCTCAGCCGAATCTTTCAGCACCCCGTGATAATCGCTTGCAAAAGTAATGATAATATCGGAAAAACAATAGAAATTCAAAAATATTTATGCTATATTAACGCTGATGCATCTGTAGCTTTACTGGTGTTTCTTTCTGCATTCCGGGCATTCGCCTTTGATGACGAAGGAAATGGAATGGGGGTAGAAGCCTTCGGGCAACTCGAAACTTGGAATATGGATGTCCTCCATACAGAAGGAGCGCTGGCAAGATTCGCAGTAGAAATGGATGTGACCGTCGTGATGATCGCAAGTTCCTTTTTCTTCGCAGAGTTCGTAGCAGAGTACGCCTCGCCCATCTTCGAAGGCATGCACCACATCATGTTCCAGGAAGAGGGTAAGGGTACGGAAGATGCTCGACTTATCCATCGAAACCATCTTTCGTTCCAGATTACTCAGACTCTGCGGGTTCTGTTCGCCCATCAGGGTTTTCATTACGAGTATGCGGTTGGCGGTAGGTCGGATACCTTTCGATTCCAGCCTGCTGATAATATCTTGTGAATTCATCGTTTCTTCTTTTTAAAATTTGTACTAACCGGTTGCAAAGATACAAAAAAGCGTGTAAGTATGCAAACTTACACGCTTTTTCTTTATTTAAACGTAATTACTTTTTTGCTTTCAATCTAGTCAATGCCGCAGCATGAAGGGATTGGAACCCTTATGCGCAAGCACAACCACGGCTTCTGTTCAAAGCCTCACCATACATTTCCATTGCGGTCATGTAATCTGCAAGAATAGCCTTCAAGGCCTTCTTGATGTTTGCATAAATTGTTTTCATAATCGTTATCCTTTTTTTAAAAATTAATACTCGGCATTTCTGCCATTTCCTTTTTTCCCTTTGTTCATGAATAATGGTCAATTTTACTTGCCCATCTCCATGTTGTTGTTTACATTTACAGCCTTGGCAATCATTGCTGCCACAACTGCAAGAATCATTACTGTCATCATCATAATTTGTTTCCTTTCTTTCTTTGTGGAGCCTCCATGTGAGGTCTCCTGTTTTACATTATCCTTATTACAATCTCACTGTTTTCTGGTGCAAAGGTAATGCCTTTTTCTTGAATATCTGTCACAAAGACATGACAAAATGATGAAAAAAGGGCTTTTTTTGATACACGTCAACTAAACAGCAATGGCGGCTTGATATACGTCAAGCCGCCATGCTGTCATATTGAGAAATGTGTCATATTTCTTATGTTTCTTTGGATTTCTGGTGCTAGATCAGTTCCAGAATCTTGTCGAGAATCTTTTCTACGGTAGAAGAATCGGTTGCTTCATCGAGCTTCTGGTTGATTTTCTCTTCCAGTTTCTTGCTCACCTTGTCGGCAGCCTTATCCATGGCCTGGTTTGCCTTGTCTTCCAGTTTCTTCTGAACAGAAGCGCCCAGTCCGTCTTCTTCAGAACCATCGTTGTTATCGCTTACAGAAGGAGTCTCATCGGTTGATGAACTGGTGGTTTCTTCTATCTGCAGATTGTCGGCACCTTCCAACGCCTTTACCATGTCGTCTGCATTCATCGTGTAAACGCTGCCAAGAATACCGAAACTTACGGTGTGCTGTTTGCCATTAAACTCCACGGTTCCCTTAGAACATACGATATAGTTGTGGTATTCGAAGAGCTGGTTCATCACTTCATCGATAGCACTTCCAGCCATCATTTTGGCAATGGAACGGATGCTTTGGGTGAAGAAATTGTTGTCGCTGGTTTCTGTTGCCTTGTCGATAGCCTTGGCAGCCTCGGTCTTTACCTTTTCTTTGTGGGCATCAGGTCCTGGATTGGTTATGGCGAAAACCAGGAAGAGAAGTACGATAAGACCTAAGATGATTTTCCAAAGAGTCTTGCTCGATTTTTTCTTTTCCGGTTCCTGTCTGTAGCCCTGGTTCATGGCAGCGCCGTGCTGGAAGCCTTGCTGGTAAGCTTCCTGCTGTGCCTGCTGGAAATTCTGCTGGTTTGCAGCCTGGAAGTTTGCTGCTTCTGGTCCGTTGTTACCGGCTGCATCTGCTGATGTTCCTTCTGCATCTTCTTTGTTGGCTGCATTAGCCTTGATTGCTTCAACGGTTTCGAGAACCGTCTTCAGTTCTGCTATTTTCCAAGCAGGAGTCCAGTCTTTCATGCCTTGTGCCCAAACAAGGGTTTCGGGTGTGATAGCCTTCTGGACGAGTTGCTCCAGGCTGAATGGACCCGCTTGCTGTCCGTTATTCTCAATGATAAAATATTCCATCATGTATTCTTTTATATAATCTTTTTCTTAAAAGCCCATACAGAGCTTCTTTCACTCTTCATTGCTTATTAGTGTGTAGCCTTCCACCAACCGGTTTTCTCTCTTCCCTTGATAGCTACGCTGTGCTGGCTAGGGTCGGAGATAGACAGACCGCAATAGTTCTTTACTTTAAAGGTTGTACCTCTATAACTCATTAACATTGTATAAGCTTCATCTGTATGAGCTGCTGCTTTGATAGTGAGTTTCAGCTGAGAATTAAATTTGTCTTTCAGAGAGCCGCTTGGAACAAGACTGTCTACGTATACACTCATGTCGTAGAAGAGGTTGGGAGAGAAACCATCCAGAGGCTGTATGGAATCGAGCGGAACGGATGATGAGAGGGTATATTTGCTATTGATTTCCTTCATCACACTAGCTAGATTATCCATCTGTCTGCAGTCGATGGCCGCCATGTTGCAGAATGGATCGCTGCTATTCTTGTAGAAATTGACTACTCCGTTTACGAATCCTGAATAGTTGGGTGCTGAATTGTTAAGATAGCTCCATACGGTTTTGTAAGGAACGCCGGCTCCCATTACTTCGCTACTTGAACTGATCATGAAATTAGTAACGTCTTTCAGTTCGTATGCAGTCTCTACATTGCCCATATAGCATGCATCGAAGAGGATGTACTGCATCTTGGTGCCACTGAGTTTGATTCCTTCGGTAAGGGTAGGAACATCGAGAGCGTTTTCTTCTAAACTCACACTTCCTAAGAAACGGGTGACAGGGTTGTTGGGATCGGGACCATACTGTATTCCGCTGAAATTGCCGGTAGCGGTAGGGTAGCTGGTGCTTCCTTTCTGAGCAAAACCGGCATTAGGTCTTGCCATATAGGGATAGTGAACCCAATCGCTCTTGTAGGTCCATCCGCAGCCATGAGCTCCGATGATGAGCGAATAATTCAGGGCTTCAGCACGGCGTTTCACCTCATTCAGAATCTCTGCAAATCCTTCAGCTGTAGTATATGTAGCTTCATCATATGTCTTCAACGTGTCGCGGATGACGGCTTTCTTATTGCCGTCATACTGAAGATCTATGAGATAGCTCTTCCTGTAATTCTGGCTCATGAAGACCATTACACGCGAATTATTCAAGCCTTTCTTGGCAACAATACCTTCGCAGATACTGTCAACGTTGTTTTCCAAAAAACTTGTGAGACCGGAAGTGTTGGTTCCACCCGTCCAAGGATAGAAGACGAAGATAGTCTGCTTATTGATGCTTTCTACATCAATAGCTTCATCGCCACAACTGGTGAAAGTTGCTGCTAGAGATAGCGTACATATAAATAAGGTGAAAAGCTTCTTGATCATAATTAAAAATGTTGAGTGTTGAATGTTGAGTTGCAATCTTGCTAACGAATCAGCTTGCCTAATTCAACATTCTACACTCAACATTCAACATTAAATATAATACTATTATTTCTTCTTGAGTTCCTCGATGGTTGCCTTGAGGGCAGCAATCTTCTCTACAGAGTCGCTTTCCTTCTTGCGCTCGAGGGCAACTACCTTCTCAGGAGCGTGAGCCACGAAGTTCTCATTGCTGAGCTTCTTGCGTACGCCCATCAGGAAGCCCTCCAGGTGCTTGAGCTGAGCCTCTGCCTTCTCAATCTCGGCAGCTACGTCGATGAGGTCGCCCAATGGTACGGCAAACTCGTCGGTACCTACCATGAAGCTGGATGCATCGGCACTCTTCTCGGCAATAACCTCAATCTTGTCGAGGTTGGCCATCTTCAAGGTTACGTCGTTGTATGCCTCGAAATCGTTCTTGCCTACTACCTGGAGAGACAACTGCTCCTTCTGGGCAATGTTCTTCTGGTTGCGAACGGTACGAACGCCGGCGATAATCTGCTTCACAGCCTCGATATCTGCTGCTAACTTCTGCTCCTCGGCTGTAGGTGCAGGAATCTCCAACTTCTCGCGCATGATACTCTCGCCATCCTTGCGGTCGTAGATATGCTGCCACAACTCCTCGGTGATGAATGGCATGAATGGATGCAACATCTTCAAGAGGGCATCGAAGAATCGGAGGGTAGCGTCGTAGCTCTTCTGGTCGATAGGCTGGCCGTAAGCTGGCTTCACCATCTCCAGATACCAAGATGAGAACTCATCCCAGAACAGCTTATATACAGTCATCAATGCCTCAGAGATACGGTAGTCCTTAAACTGCTTCTGCATCTCCTCGTTCACCTCCTTGAGCTTGGCATCAAACCACTTCACTGCGATTTCTGCACTCTTAGGCTGCTCGATATCTGCAGTCTCCCAACCCTTGACGAGGCGGAAGGCATTCCAGATCTTATTGTTAAAGTTACGTCCCTGCTCGCAGAGGCTCTCGTCGAAGAGGATGTCGTTGCCTGCAGGAGCGCTGAGCATCATACCCATACGAACACCGTCGGCACCAAACTTGTCAATCAGAACCAGTGGGTCTGGTGAGTTACCGAGACTCTTGCTCATCTTGCGGCCGAGCTTATCGCGAACGATACCTGTGAAATATACGTGCTTGAATGGCATCTTGCCACGATACTCGTAGCCAGCCATGATCATACGTGCTACCCAGAAGAAGATGATATCCGGACCTGTTACGAGGTCGGAAGTAGGGTAGTAGTAGTTAATCTCCTCGTTGTCAGGATTCTCGATGCCATCGAACAGAGAGATAGGCCACAACCATGAAGAGAACCAGGTGTCGAGGCAGTCGCTCTCCTGCTCAAGATCCTCAGCCTTGATGCTGGCATTCTTCTCCTGAGCGAGTTTCAGAGCCTCCTCTGCAGTCTCAGCTACCACGAAATCCTTCTTGCCGGCATTGTCGAAGTAGTAAGCTGGGATGCGGTGACCCCACCAGAGCTGACGGCTGATACACCAGTCCTTGATGTTCTCCAACCAGTGGCGATAGGTGTTCTTATACTTCTTAGGGTAGAACTCGATGTCATCGTCCATTACTGGAGGGAGGGCGATGTCAGCAAAGTGCTGCATCTTGAGGAACCACTGTGTAGAGAGCTTTGGCTCGATAGGCACATTGGTACGCTCAGAGAAGCCCACCTTATTATTATAGTCCTCAATCTTTTCCATCAGACCGGCGTTCTGAAGGTCGATGGAAATCTGCTTGCGCACGTCCATGCGGTCCATACCTACATAGAGACCTGCTGCCTCGCTGATGGTACCATTGTCGTTGAAGATATCGATGGTTTCCAAACCGTGCTTCAAACCGAGGGCGTGGTCGTTGATATCGTGAGCTGGAGTTACTTTCAAGCAACCAGTACCGAACTCGATATCTACGTATGTATCCTCGATGACTGGAATCTCGCGGTTTACGAGAGGCACGATAACGTGCTTACCCTTCAGCCAGGTATTCTTCTTATCCTCTGGGTTGATACACATGGCAGAGTCGCCCATGATGGTCTCAGGACGGGTGGTTGCTACTACTGCATAGTATCCCTTCTCATCCTTGTGTATCACGTTCTCCTCATCTACCTGCTGGCAGTCCTGCTCTACTACATAATACTTCAAGTGGTAGAGCTTAGAGTGCTCGTCCTTGTAGATAACCTCCTCGTCAGAGAGCGCAGTCTGAGCCTTAGGGTCCCAGTTAACCATGCGCACGCCACGATAGATGAGTCCCTTCTTGTAAAGGTCGCAGAATACGTGGATGACGGCACGAGAGCGGGTCTCGTCCATGGTGAATGCTGTGCGGTCCCAATCGCAGCTGGCACCGAGTTTGCGGAGCTGCTTGAGGATGATGCCACCATGCTCGTGAGTCCAGTCCCAAGCGTGCTTGAGGAACTCCTCGCGGGTAAGGTCGGTCTTCTTGATGCCCTGCTGAGCGAGGCGGTTTACAACCTTTGCCTCGGTAGCGATACTGGCATGGTCAGTACCTGGTACCCAACATGCGTTCTTGCCCTCCATGCGAGCACGGCGAACGAGAATATCCTGGATAGTATTGTTGAGCATGTGTCCCATGTGGAGCACACCCGTTACGTTTGGTGGAGGGATAACCACTGTATAAGGTTCACGACCATCTGGCTTAGAGCTGAAAAGCTTGTTGTCGAGCCAGTACTGATACCATTTACTTTCCACTGCTTGTGGATCGTATTTACTTGCTAATTCCATTGTTTATATCTAATTTTTATTCTTTTTCTTTCTTTTTCTTTAAAAAACGGTGCAAAGATACTAATTTTTGGGCGAAAAATACTATCTTTGCATCAAAATTATTAATTTTTGCACAAAACGATGGTTAGTAATACAGGAAAAGGACATACGAAAGAAGAAAAACTGGCGGCGTTCAGCCGCTTGCTGGATGTGCAGGACCGTTTGCGCCTGCAGTGTCCATGGGATAAAAAGCAGACATTCGAGAGTCTTCGTCCGAATACGATCGAGGAGACTTTCGAGCTTTGTGACGCCTTGATGAAGCGCGATTACAAGGATATCAAGAAGGAGTTGGGCGATGTGTTGGAGCACGTGATGTTCTATAGCATCATCGGCAGAGAAGACGGCGAGTTCGATATTTGCGATGTTTGCAATCAGGAGGCAGATAAATTGATGTTCCGCCATCCTTTCATCAACTGGAAGGAGGAAGGAAATTGGACGGTTTCGAATCCTGATATGTATATCAACGATGAGGGACAGGTGGTATATAGAGAGTCTGAAGAAGCAGAAACCGGGAAGGCTGGAACTGCCAATGCCGAAGAAACCTTGGCTCTTGGCGCCAGCAAGCCGAAAACTGCTACTTCTGTTGAGAAAACCTGGGAACAGATCAAGCAGCAGGAGAAGGATGGAAATGAGCGGGTGTTGAGCGGTGTCCCAAATTCTCTTCCGTCTCTTATCAAGGCTTATCGCATTCAGGACAAGGCTAGAAATGTAGGCTTCGACTGGAAAGAAAAAGAAGATGTGTGGGACAAAGTGCAGGAGGAACTGGAAGAACTCAAGGTGGAACTGGCTAAAGGCGACAAAGAGAATTCTACCCGGGAATTGGGCGATTTCATCTTCTCAGTAATCAATGCAGCACGTCTCTATAAACTCAATCCGGATAATGCGCTGGAGAAAACCAACCAGAAGTTTATCCGCCGTTTCAACTACGTAGAAGATCATAGCTTAAAGCAAGGTAAAAACTTGAAAGATATGAGCTTAGAAGAAATGGATAAACTATGGGATGAAGCAAAACTTCAGGAGAAAAAGGATGATAAATAACGGTGAATCAGATAATCTTATCGACTCATCAATATAATAATAAAAACTAAAGTGTTATGAAGAAATTAGTTTATGTAACAATAGCTTTGGTGGCGCTTTTCGCTGCCAACAGTTGTAAGAACAAAAATAATGTTCCTGTTATCAGTGCAGCAGATTCGGTAGAGGTAGAGGATGCAATGAACGATTCTACCATCTATGGTGTATGCGGTGAGGGAACCTCTATGCATAGCCTGGAGCTGATTTCTGATGAAGGTGACACCCTTTCGGTGTTTATTGACGATGAGAATCCTGATGTTGTTCAGGGAGGATTGCTGGCTGGCGACCGTATTGCTCTTATCGGTTATAAGGCAGAGGATGGAGAGATGATGGCCCAGAAGATTATCAACCTGACATCCCTCTTGGGTAAATGGACTTCTCTGGATAAGAATTTTGATATCTTGGAAGGTGGAGAGGTGAAGAACAATGTGAAGGCTGAAACTAATCCTTGGACTAGCTGGAAGATACTCAATGGTAAACTTTTGCTGAATAAGGATACTTTCGCTATTGACAAATTGGGTTCTGACAGTCTTATGTTGGAGAATACTCAGGGTATCTTTGTTTTCAAGCGTCAAGAGTAAGGTCATCATGTTGAACCTGTAATTTATGATTTAGTTTTGGAACCATTTAAAGTACATATATTGGGGTGTGGCAGTGCTTTGCCCACCCTTCAGCATAGTGCCTCGGCCCAGATTATTGAGATGCGTGGCAAATGCTTTATGATGGATTGTGGAGAGGGTGCCCAGATGCAGTTCCGTCGCACTCATGTTCACTTTGCTAAGATAAATGCTATCTTTATTTCGCATCTTCATGGTGACCATTGCTTTGGCTTACTGGGACTTCTTTCTACCTTAGGTATGCTGGGCAGAACGGCTAAGTTAAAGGTGTATGCACCAGAAAGTTACGGAGATTTATTTAAGCGTCAGATTGATTTCTTCATGCAGGGAATGGAATATGAAATAGAATTTGTTCCTGTAGATACCGAGAAGTCGCAAGTAGTATATGAAGATCATTCTGTAACCGTAGAAACCGTTCCTCTGCAGCATCGTGTGCCTTGTTGTGGGTACATCTTCAGAGAGAAACCGACATTGCCTCATATCCGTCGTGATATGATAGATTATTACGAGATTCCTGTAAGCCAGATTAATAACATCAAGAATGGAGCTGACTGGACAACGAAGGAGGGTGATGTAATACCTAATGCCAGATTGGTAATGCCTGCCACTACTCCCCGCAGTTATGCTTATTGCAGTGATACCCGGTTTGTTCCGGGGTTGGCAGAAAAGGTAAAGGGGGTTACGGTGCTTTATCATGAGAGCACCTATACTTCAGAGAATGAGGACAGGGCTAAACTCTATTATCACAGTACGGCTCGACAGGCTGCAACTATAGCCAGAAATGCGGGTGTAGGCAAACTTCTTCTGGGACATTATAGTGCAAGATATAATAATGAAGAGGTATTGTTGAATGAAGCTAAAGAGGTGTTTACGGAAAGTTATCTTACTCAGGAAGGTAAAGTGTTCTCTATAGAATAATATAGAAATATAAAAAAATGCCTTGCATTAAAAAAAAAGTTCATTTTTGATGCAAGGTTTTCTCTTTATATCGTTTAATCTTTAAAAAGGATTTGAAATTGGAATCGGAAAAGAAACTCTTAGACGACATCAATAGCGGCAGTCGGGCAGCAATGCACAGATTGTACGAACGCTATGTGGGGTATGCCATGGCCGTAGCGCTGAGGTATGTCCCTATGCGCGATGATGCTGAAGATGTAGTGCAAGATAGTTTTATAAAAGTCTTTTCCGGCATTTCAAAGTTTGAATATCGGGGTGAGGGCGCTCTTCAGGCTTGGCTCTTGCGGATAGTGACAAATGAAGCTGTCAACTTTGTAAGGCAGCAAAAGCGCTTCACTATCGTGGACGAAGTTCCCGATGATATTGAGGATGAAGAGCCTGAAGTAGAAAGAGTTCCGCCTGCAGAACTGACAAGAATGATAGGAGAATTGCCTGATGGGTACAGACTGGTTCTTAACATGTTTGTTTTTGAACAGAAAAGCCATAAAGAAATTGCACAGCTGTTAGGCATCAAAGAAAGCAGTTCTGCTTCACAATATTTGCGGGCGAAAAAGCTGTTGGGCAAAAAGGTGAAAGATTATCTGAGCCAGGCAGATTGTAGTGATAATAAAGAGTTGAATCATATAAATGAGAAAAGTAATGAGTAACGATTGGACAAATAAACTTCGAGATCAGTTGGCTGACTACCAAGAGCCTGTCAGCCACGACTTGTGGGCTGAGATAGAACAATCGCTTGCTCAGTCTAAAAAGGTTGGTGATGAGGAAACTGATGTAAAAAAGATCCCACAGGCTCGTTATGTTGTCTTGAAAAGATGGTCAGTAGCTGCAGCTATTGCTTTATTGGGAGTAGGAGGCAGTTATGTTTATCTGCATGATGATGAACCGGGACAGGCTAACTTAGCTGTTCAGAGTTCTTTCTCTACAGCATCAGGTTCAAGCAGGACTTCTTCTGCTGTCCGTGCAGAAGCACAATCGTCAGGAAGTAAAAATGCTATCTTGCTTGCTGAAAACAATGCATCTGCACATCAGGTGAATCGCCATTCATCGGGGCGTCAATTGAACCATAGTAAATCTTCTGTCTCTTTCCGGGAGAGTACTGTTGCTGCTGATAATGAAGTAATGCTTGCAGCAGAGGTAGAAATGCCAGAACAGTCTGTTAATGCAGAGGTAAATGGTCGGGAATTATCTGTTTTGCAAAAGCAAAATGAGAATTCTGAAAGACAGATGGCCGTTTCTTCTAATCATGCAACCAAGCCGTTGGAAGAAGATGGTGGGCAGAAGCTTTATGCAGGCAGGGCGCAGGATGGTCATTTTGAACGCAGTTATAAGGACAAGTATGAACAGAACTGGACCATGAACCTGTATGCAGAGAATGTAAGTCTGGGCTCTGGCAGTGATGGAATGTCAAACGGCATGTATGCGTCTTCAGATCCTCTTGCTGGTGGCGGCTTTGCTGATCATGGTGTTTTCCTGGCTGCTGCTTCTCCTTTAAGATATGCAATACCGAAATATGTTGAAGCGAAACATCATGCTCCTTTGGCTATAGGTGCTCAGGTTGGTATCGGACTTGCGCCTCGTTTGTCTTTGAGTACTGGTGTCGTTTATACGCGTGTTGCATCTGATTTCAAATCTTATGGTGTTTCAGAATTTGATACACATCAGGTTTTGCATTATGTGGGTGTTCCACTTGGTTTAAACTATGAGGTTTGGAGCACGGGAGGCTTTCATGCGTACGTAATGGCGGGTGGAGAAGCCGATTTCAACGTAAAGAATGATACAAAGGTTTCTGGTCATAAAGAGGACGTGAAACGTGATGGCGTTCAGTTTTCGGGTAAGGCTTCGCTTGGTGCACAGTATGATGTTACACCACAAGTGGGCTTCTATATAGAGCCAGGTGCAAAATATTATTTTGATAATGGCAGCGAAATAGAAAATACGTTTAAAGATAAGAAGTGGAATTTTAATCTCCAGTTCGGACTTCGTATTAATCTGAAATAGTGTTTGAGTCCAATTATTAATAAATATATGTACGAACTACATTTCATTTTATAACATTACATACGAGAAAAGGAAAGGGCAGTCTGCGTGATGCATGGCTGCCCTTTATTGTTTCCCGTTTTTCTTATTTATTCAATAATTTTTCGCTCATATTGAGAGCGGCCTTTCTGCCGTCTCCCATGGCAAGGATTACTGTGGCTCCTCCTCGTACAATATCGCCGCCAGCGTAGATTTCTTCGATGGAACTCTGCATCTGGTCGTTTACGGCAATGGTGTTCTTCCGGCCGAGTTCCAGTCCTTCGATACTCTGTGGAACGAGTGGATTAGGACTTACTCCTACGGCAACAATTACCTGGTCGCACTCCAGCGTGATGGTCTCTCCTGTAGCTTCTGGACGACGACGGCCGCTGGCATCAGGTTCGCCAAGCTTCATCACATCGAGAACTACAGCCTTTACTGCGCCCTTCTCGTCTGCCTCATATTCTTTAGGATTGTGTAATGTAAAGAAATTGATTCCTTCTTCCTTGGCATGCTTCACCTCTTCGAGTCGGGCAGGCATTTCTGCCTCCGAACGGCGATATACCAAGGTTACGTCTGCTCCGAGTCGTTTTGCAGTACGGCAACTGTCCATAGCTGTATTTCCGCCGCCTACAACAACCACCTTCTTACCCAAGTTGATAGGGGTGTCGCTATGAGGATTGGCTGCATCCATCAGGTTTACACGGGTAAGATATTCGTTAGAAGACATGATGTTCAAGGCATTCTCTCCAGGAATATTCATGAAGTTTGGCAGACCCGCACCTGAGCCAACGAAGATTCCCTTGAATCCTTGTTCTTCCAGATCTTTTACGGAAATGGTCTTGCCAACGATGCAGTCTGTAATGAACTTTACGCCCATCTTCTGAAGATTCTCAATCTCTACATCTACGATAGCATTAGGCAAACGGAATTCAGGAATACCATATTTCAATACACCGCCAATCTCGTGTAATGCTTCAAAGACGGTAACGTCGAATCCCTTCTTTGCCATATCGCCTGCAAAACTCAATCCGGAAGGTCCTGAACCAACTACGGCTATCTTGATGCCATTAGGTTCATCGCACTTTGGTACAGAGATGTTTCCACTCTGGCGTTCGTAATCGGCAGCAAAACGCTCCAGGTATCCGATAGCTACAGCAGGCTCGTTCATCTTGAGATGTACACACTTGCTTTCACATTGCTTTTCCTGTGGGCAAACTCGTCCGCAAACGGCTGGTAGGGCAGAGGTGTTCTTTAAAACCTTGGCTGCGGCAAGGAACTGGCCCCGCTCAATATTCTTGATGAAGGAAGGAATGTTGATACTTACCGGACAACCTTCCATACAGGTAGGCTTAGGACAGTCGAGACAGCGCTTGGCTTCGGTCAAAGCCATTTCCTTGGTTAAACCGATATTTACCTCTTCCGTACGGGTTGTGGCACGATAAAGAGGGTCAAGTTCTGGCATCTTTACGCGCTCTATAGCTGTACGTTCTTTTGCTTTCATCGAAGCGCGTAACTCCTTGCGCCACTCAGCGTTACGGTCGGTCAACTCTTCGATGCTCGCATCTGTAGGTTCTACGTCCATGGTTACATCCGTAGTTTCTTTCTTCTTTCCTGCGTCTACAGTTGCAAGGTGCTCTTCGAAGTGTTCCATCTCTTCACGTTCAACATCCTTGAAAGTGCCCATGCGCTTGAACATCTCGTCCCAATCTACCTGGGCGCCGTCAAACTCAGGACCGTCGATGCAGACAAACTTGGTCTTGCCGCCGATGGTCAGGCGGCAGGCACCGCACATACCGGTTCCATCCACCATGATGGTATTGAGCGAAACGTCTGTGGAAAGATTATATTTCTGGGTCAGGAGACAGCAGAACTTCATCATGATAGGAGGACCGATGGCGAAAACCTTATCGATATGTTCCTGATTGATAAACTTCTCGATTCCTACGGTTACAACACCCTTCTCGCCGTAACTTCCGTCATCGGTCATGATGATGAGCTCATCGCTAGATGCACGCACTTCATCTTCCATAATCACGAGGTCTTTGTTCCTACCCGCGATTACAGAAAGAACTCTGTTTCCTGCGGCTTTCAGTGCCTTGATGATAGGGAGCATAGGAGCTACGCCTACACCACCTCCGGCACAAATGACAGTTCCGAAGTTCTCGATATGTGTAGGATTTCCAAGTGGTCCCACCACGTCGTGAATCTCATCGCCTTCATTCAATGCACAGAGTTTGGTAGATGAAAGACCTACCTTCTGCACAACCAGTGTGATGGTTCCTTTCTCAATGTCAGCATCAGCGATGGTCAGCGGCATGCGCTCGCTGTTGTTGTCTACACGGATGATAACAAAGTTACCTGCCTTTCGGCTCTTGGCTATAAGTGGTGCTTCTACATCGAAGCGGAATACTTTCTCTGAGTATTGTACTTTCTTGATAATCTTGTTCATTGGCTATTAAATTTCTTAATGCTGATATATTAATATTTCTGGTTAGCTGTTTAGAGTTTGCTTCATGGTACATAAAAATGCAAAAGGATAACATCGGCTACCTTTGTGGCAGTCGAAGTTATCCTCGTACAATATATGTTATTTTTGTTTTTCGAATGTTTTGTATAATCGGGAAAACAGAAAGTCTTACCGATATTTCAAATTAATCGAAATTTTTGTCATCAAGCATCTCGAAACCGCAATATGGAACCAATACCTTAGGTACGCGGATTCCTTCTGGGGTCTGATTGTTCTCCAAGATGGTTGCTACGATACGTGGCAAAGCAAGTGCTGAACCATTCAATGTGTGGCAAAGCTCAATCTTCTTGTCATCTGTATGGCGATAGCGGCAGTGGAGACGGTTAGCCTGGTAGCTCTCGAAGTTAGATACTGATGAAACTTCCAGCCAGCGGCCCTGTGCAGCACTCCATGTCTCGAAGTCGTAGCAGATAGAAGAGGTGAAGCTCATATCACCACCGCAGAGACGGAGGATATGGTATGGCAATTCCAACTTCTTCAAAAGACCTTCAACATGGTCGAGCATCTCGTTCAAACTCTCGTAAGAGTGACCTGGCTTATCGATGCGAACAATCTCTACCTTGTCGAACTGGTGCAGGCGGTTCAAACCGCGAACGTCCTTACCATAGCTACCTGCTTCACGACGGAAACAAGCTGAGTAAGCACAACGCTTGATAGGGAGATCTTTCTCATCGAGAATAACATCGCGGAAGATGTTGGTTACAGGAACCTCAGCAGTAGGGATGAGGAAGAGATTATCCAGATTAGCGTGATACATCTGACCTTCCTTGTCTGGCAACTGACCGGTACCACGACCAGAGTCCTCGTTTACTACGTAAGGAGGCTGAATCTCCAGATATCCGCTCTTGCGAGCCTCATCGAGGAAGAATGCCTCAAGCGCACGCTGGAAACGAGCCATCTTGCCGATATATACAGGGAAACCTGCGCCAGTAATCTTAACGCCGAGGTCGAAGTCTACAAGATTGTATTTCTTCAAGAGATCCCAATGGCAGAGAGCATCCTCGCCGAGGTTTGGCTTTTCGCCGCCTTCTTTCACAACAACGTTGTCGGCTGCGTCCTTACCTTCAGGAACCTGCTCGCAAGGGATGTTAGGAATTTCGAGCAACTGGTTGGTCATATCGTTTTGTGCTTTCTCCATGATCTCTTCAAGAGCCTTAGCGTCAGCCTTGAGCATAGCTACCTGAGCCTTTGCGCTCTCAGCTTCCTCTTTCTTACCTTCCTTCATAAGGGCACCAATCTGCTTAGCAAACTGGTTAGCCTGCTGCTTGTTGTTATCCAACTTCTGCTGAGCTTCACGACGAATCTTGTCGTACTCCAAAACTTTCTCTACGGCCTCACGAGCATTTGGAAAATGCTTCTTTTCGAGACCCTTAACTACACGTTCAGTTTCCTCACTGATAAGTTTAAGTGTAAGCATAAAATGTCTTTTAATTAAATAATTTACTATTTGTAGGCAAAAGTACAAAAAATATTTGTGATAGCGTAAAAAATTGCTGACTTTTTTACAGGGAAGGGTAGAATTAAAGTTTTTTTGTGGTTTTACAGGGTTAAGGAGCTTAGAGGGGGTGTAATCCGTGCCTAAAAACTTATATAAACGAAGAAAGCCTGCTCTAGGTATGAGCAGGCTTCTATGTTGTTTGTTTGGAATAGTTTTTTCTAAAACTTTAAAAATTAAGCGTCAGCTTTTTTGGTCTTCTCAGCGTAAACCTCTGGAGAGAGAACAGAAACTGTACTCTTGTCCTTGCGACCCTTGTGGAAGTAAACGATACCATCTGCCAAAGCATACAATGTATCATCCTTACCCTGAGCTACATTCTCACCTGGGAAGTGCTTGTTACCACGCTGGCGAACGATGATGTTACCTGCGATGATGCTCTGACCACCCCAGATCTTAACGCCTAATCTTTGTGAAGCTGATTCACGGCCGTTCTTAGAACTACCAACACCTTTCTTATGTGCCATTTTCTAATTCCTCCTAATTTTAAGCGATTACAGATTTGATTGATACTTCAGTGAACTGAGCACGATGACCGTTCTTCTTGCGATAGTCCTTGCGGCGCTTCATCTTGAAGACGATTACCTTGTCACCCTTAACGAGTGGGTTCACTACTTCTACTACTACTTTTGCACCCTCTACAGCTGGTGCACCGACAGTGATTGAGCCGTCTTTGTCAACGAGCAAAACCTTGTCGAACTCAACAGTCTGACCTGCCTCAACATCCTTGATGTGATGTACGAAGAGCTTCTTGCCCTCCTCAGCCTTGAACTGCTGACCGTTAATTTCTACAATTGCGTACATTAAATTAATTATATAAACGGGTTTCTTCGGGAGGCGTCCTGCATTGTGCCGGATCTTCTTTGAGCCCCTTCGAACTAAACTTTTCTGTAACATTTGCCCAATCCATGAGCATTCGGGGTGCAAAATTACAAATTATCTTTGATATGAACAAAATGTTGGGGAAATAAAGATTGCTTTTTAGAAAGATTTAACAGAAAAGCCTGTTTTTTATAAGAATACCGATTATTTGCTACCAGATAAGGGACTCGTGAATAGTATAATGTTCTTTATTGGGTTCAATAATGTACTTCCTTAGGTTCAATGATATGTCTCCTCTGGTTCAATGATATACTTCCTTAGGCTCAATGATATGTCTCCTCTGGCTCAATGATATGTCTTCTCTGGTTCAAGGAGATGTCTCCTTAGGTTCAAGGATACGACTTCTCTGGTTCAAGAAGATACCTTCGTTAAAGTTATGACTAGTGTCAGCAGCTCTGCTGAGCCTAGTCAGCAGGTCTGCTCACTATAGTCGGCAGGTCTGCTCACTGCAGTCAGCAAGTCTTCCGACTCAAGTGATATTACCTTTTAATTGTATACTTTCTTCTTGGGGACAATATATGTTATATGCTATTTGATGGAGAAGGTGTATAAAAAGAAAAAAAGCGATGACCTTCACAGGCTACCGCTCCAAATCTTCAATAGGTATTAGTTTCCATTAAGGTAAAAAGATTGTTTTCAGGATAACTGGTTGCAAAGGTACACGATATTTTTCAAATCACCAAATATTTATTTGATTATTTTTGTTGTGATTCTATTGTGTGGGCGCACAAAGGCATTAATTAACTTATTTTAATAAGGGAGGCTGCGTAATCGATTGCAATTCTGTTGTTTTTTTGTTTTTGTTTAGATATCTTCAAAAGTATAAAGAGACGAACTTTCGAGACGAGTAGTGAAGTAGAGAAAAATAAAAACAGGTTGGCGTAGAAGCGCCAACCTGTTTATGGAAAATACTATTATCTTATTCTGTTTGTTCGAATCAGGAAAAAGAAGTGATTACTTCTGCTTCTTGATTTTCTCTACGTAAGCATCAATGACAGCTACTGCTGTGATGTTTACGATATCCTGTACACTACTTTCTGAGTCAGTGAAGTGGATAGGCTTATTCAATCCCATCTGGATAGGGCCAATAATCTCTGCTTCAGGATTCAAACCCTGGAGAAGTTTGTATGCACCATTGGCGCTACTCAAGTTAGGGAACACCAAAGTGTTGACGTCTTTGCCCTTGAGGCGGGAGAATGGATACTTCTCATCGCGCAGATCCTTGTTGAGTGCATAGTTTACCTGCATCTCACCATCGATAGCGAGTTCTGGGAACTCCTTCTGCATCTCAGCAACGGCTTTCTTTACCTTAACAGGTGAGCCAATATTGTCTGTACCGAAGTTAGAGTAGCTTAACATGGCCATAACCGGCTCTTCGTTGAAGAACTTCACTGTACCTGCAGACAGTTTGGCAACATCAATCAGCACATCTTCGTCTGGGTGGCGGTTGATGAGCGTATCTGCGATATAATAAATACCCTTCTGGGTGTTAAGGATATGCATGGTACCGAAAGTCTTATATGGCTCACGGATTCCAATTACATCTTTTGCCACCTTAATAGTATTGCTGTACTTTGTGTAAAGACCAGTAATGAATGCGTCAGCATCACCCTGTTCTACCATAGACATACCGAAGTAGTTGCGCTCGTACATTTTATCATAAGCTTCCTCGAAGCTGTAGCCCTCGCGAGCACGCTTCTCTGCCAGATGCTTGGCAAACTTAGCACGGCGGCCCTGTTCGTTATCGGCACGCATATCTACAATCTCAATATCTGAAAGGTCAAGTTTCAAACGGCTAGCAACACGGTTCAAGCGGTCTGGGTTACCCAACAGGATTGGCTGGCAGATACCCTCTTGCTTTGCCTGGACCGCAGCCTTCAGCATAGTTGGGTTGCCACCTTCAGCGAATACTACACGCTGTGGGTGAAGGCGCGCTGTATCGTGGAGCTTGCGGGTCAGTTTGGTCTCCTGACCAAGCAGCTGGCGCAAATCCTGCTTGTACTTCTCCCAGTCTGTGATAGGGGTGCGAGCCACACCACTTTCCATTGCAGCCTTAGCTACGGCAGCAGAAACTTCTGTAATCAAACGTGGATCTACAGGTTTTGGAATGAAGTATTTAGGACCGAATGTAAGGTCGTTAACGTGGTAAACATCGTTTACTACATCAGGAACCGGCTGCTTAGCCAAATCGGCAATTGCATGAACAGCAGCCATCTTCATTTCTTCGTTGATAGCACGGGCGTGAACATCGAGTGCACCACGGAAGATGTATGGGAAACCGATTACATTGTTAATCTGGTTAGGATAATCTGAACGGCCAGTTGACATCAATACGTCAGGGCGGCTGTCCATAGCGTCCTCGTAGCTGATCTCAGGTACTGGATTGGCAAGAGCGAAAACGATAGGGTTGTCTGCCATAGAGCGAATCATATCCTTGGAGAGCACGTTACCCTTGCTGAGTCCTACGAATACATCGGCGCCTTTCACAGCCTCTTCGAGTGTATGGACATCGCGGCGGTCTGTTGCAAAGAGCTTTTTCTGCTCTGTCAGATTTTCGCGGTCGCTGGTAATGACACCCTTAGAGTCGAGCATTACGATGTTCTTTACCTGTGCACCGAGTGCTACGTAGAGTTTTGTACAGCTGATAGCAGCTGCACCAGCTCCATTTACGACAATCTTTACATCGGCAATGTTCTTGCCAGCTACCTCAAGAGCGTTCTTCAAACCTGCTGCAGAGATGATAGCAGTACCATGCTGGTCATCGTGCATTACAGGGATATCGAGTGTTTTTTTCAGGCGTTCCTCGATGTAGAAGCATTGAGGTGCCTTGATGTCCTCCAAGTTGATTCCACCAAATGTAGGAGCGATTTTCTCAACGGTTTCACAGAACTTTTCTGGGTCTTTTTCATCGATTTCGATATCGAAGACATCCACACCACCGTAAATCTTGAAAAGCAATCCCTTACCTTCCATCACTGGCTTTCCGCTCATGGCACCGATATCGCCAAGTCCGAGCACTGCTGTACCATTACTGATAACAGCAACCAGGTTACCCTTGTCAGTATACTTGTATGCATCGTCTGGGTTCTGCTGGATCTCAAGACATGGGAATGCCACGCCAGGAGAATAAGCAAGGCTCAGATCCGTTTGTGTGTGATAAGGTTTTGTTGGCTTAACCTCAATCTTGCCAGGACGGCCAGTCTCGTGATAACTTAAAGCCGCCTCTTTTGTAATTTTTACCATAACAATATATTGGTTTAAAGTTTATTTTTCTTTCATATTCGTGGATTTTTCGCACGAAATTTAAAAGTTTGTGCAAAGGTACAAAAAAACTTAGTAAAAAAGAATGGTTTTTTGATTTTTTTTGTATCTTTGCACAAAAATAGTCTTCAAACAAGTAAAATGGCAGAAATCAATCAATATAGACAAGAACTGAAAGACAGAATCATCTCTTATGCGATGCCTGAATTCTATAAGCGTGGGGTAAAAGCTGTCAAGATGGATGAAATCTCACAGGGACTTCATGTATCTAAAAGAACTGTGTACGAGATTTTCGGTGACAAAGAAGAATTGTTGCTTGCAGGTATGATGCGTCAGCTAGAAGAAAATCGTTCGAAGTTAGAGAATTTCGCCAAGACCCAAGCGAAGAATGTGATAGATATTATCAGCTATGTCTATAAATTGCAGATGGAGCGTAATGGGATGGTGGGCGTTCTTTTTTATGAGGAGGTTCATAAGATGCCTCGTGTAGTGAAATTCTTCCAGGAAAATCATGCTCATGAACGGGAGGAGAGTGTGCGTTTCTTTGAGGCTGGTGTCAAGGAGGGGCTTTTCCGTAAGGATGTAGACTTCAATGTTGTTATGGACATAGGACATGTAATGATGGAGGAAATCATGCACCATCAGCTCTATCGTGTTCATTCGATGCAGGAGATATACGACAATTATATTTTGTGCCTGATTCGTGGATTCTGTACAGAGCGCGGCTTGGAGCAGCTTGACCGTGCTTTGAAAGAGTAGAGGCGTTGGCTTTAATATACAAAATGTACTTTTTGAGCGTATGTGTAATTACGCTTAAAAAAGAGAAAGAGGTTTCGGAGATGCTTTATATAGGCTCACGGAACCTCTTTTTCTTAATCCTTGTATAGCCAGTGGAGGAGCAGGTTTATAACTTTTGGATAGAAGCGGAACCAGCGAAACTTGGTAACAGGTTTGCCTCCGAAACCGAGAATGAATTCACGGTAGAGATTATTCTTAAGCGGAAGTCCTGCGTCCATAAAGTGGAGGTGTTGGGCATCCTGCTCCTGTGCATCAGAGAGTGCTTGCCAGATGGTCATTGTGTCCGGATGCAGATGGATGTAAGTCTTTCTCTTGAATGCAGAAAACCAAAGAAAGGCATTGCCTTGGTTGTAGATGCAGGTATAGCCGCCAATCACTTTGTCCTTATAGGTGATGATGACGTTTCTGGCATTACTACTTGTACTCAGTTTCTGAAAGAATGTTTCGTCAGGAACAAAACGGCGAATTTTCAGCCGATAATAATTTTTGAGCAACTGGTGATAACGATGGATGTCTTCGGGTGAAGTTGCCTCTCTACAACTTATTCCCTTTTTTTTCATTTTTTCAATCATAGCAATTTGTTTGTCTGAGAGTCGTTCTTGGGGAAGTTTGCTGTGTAGGGAGTTATGTATCTCTTGCCAGGCAATAGGTACATAGCCCAATTTTCTGAATTCCCGGTAACCCAGCATCTTTTTGCTCATTCGGGAGAACTCGATGTAAAAGCAGAGTCGTTTGTGTAAGTGGATAGTTAGGCTGCGGAGTAACAATGGGAAAATAGCATTCTGTTCAGCATCGGGTGCATAAAATCCCTCTCCATACGCGTGCGCGTGCGTATATAAATAAGGTGGAAATAAAGATTTTCGGTGATAGAGGATGACGAGCATTTGTCCTACCACCTTGTTCTCCTGTGTGGCGACAGCCATAAAAGGGGTTATGCCGGGTGTTTTTTCAAGAATCTGAAAAAGCTCCAAGCTATGAAAAAAGTCGCCATCCAATAAATGCGGCATTTCTTCCAGTTTACCATATATTTCTACTTCATATTTTCTCACGAAGGCAAAAATAATAAATTTATCATAAAAAAGCAAGAAAAAGGGCTTCTCTATCGTTATTTTTTAGTATTTTTGCATAAAAAGTAGAACTTTAAACAAAATTACGTATGAAAATAGTGTTTATTGGGGCAGGTAATCTTGCTACCAATCTTGCGCTCGAAATATCGCAATCAGAACATCAGATTGTGCAAGTTTTCAGTAGAACTAGGGAGTCGGCCTCTCTATTGGCTGAGAAGGTGAATTGTGAGCCTGTCAATGAGATGAGTAAGGTGGTCTGTGATGCAGATTTGTACATCGTTTCAGTGAAGGATGATGCGCTTGAAATGCTTATTCCTGAACTGTGCAAAGGAAGAGAAGATAAGATGTTTGTTCATACAGCTGGTTCCATGCCGATGGATGTTTTCAAAGATTATGCCCGTCATTATGGCGTATTTTATCCGATGCAGACATTTACGAAAGATAAAAAGGTAGCATTCGAAAATATTCCTATTTTCATTGAGGGATGTGGTGCTTTCGAAACTTCTTTCCTGAAGAGGTTGGCAGAACAGATTTCTCGTAGTGTCTATGAATTGGATTCTGATAATCGTAAGTATCTGCACCTGTCAGCTGTTTTTGCTTGTAATTTTGCGAATCATTGCGTAGCTATAGGTCAGCAGATTCTCGAAAATCATCACATTCCTGGCAGTGTTCTCCGTTCTCTGGTTATGGAAACTATGGACAAGGCTTCTTCGCATTCGGCAGCTGAAGTGCAGACAGGACCGGCTATTCGTGATGATCGGAACGTAATGGAGAAACAAATGCAACTTCTTGAAAAACAGCCAGAACTACAGCAAATTTATGAAATGATGAGCAAAAGCATATTCAAGTTCAAGAGATAAAACTGTTATCGGTTTAAGTTTGCAGTTAGGAATTTAAGTTCTAAAAACAGAAATAAATATGATAAATTACGATTTAAATAAGATAAAAGCAATCATCTTTGATGTTGATGGAGTTCTGTCAAGACAGACCATCACGCTTTCCAGTGCCGGCGAACCTTTGCGTACTGTTAATATCAAAGATGGCTATGCCATTCAGCTGGCTCAGAAGAAAGGTGTTCGTATCGTAATTCTGACAGGCGGTAATTCTCATGCCATACAGGTACGCTATGAAAATCTTGGTGTAGAGGATATCTTCATGGGGTGTTCTGTAAAGATAAAGACTTATGAGGAGTTCAAGCAGAAATATTCAATTACAGATGAGGAAATAATATATGTAGGTGATGATATTCCTGATTATGAGATTATGCGTCGTTGCGGATGTCCATGTTGCCCAGCAGATGCATGCTCCGATATTAAAGAAATTTCTACTTATATCTCGGCTTGTAACGGAGGTGAAGGTGTGGGACGTGATGTCGTAGAACAGGTGCTGAGAGCCAAGGGTTTATGGCTTTCAGATGCTAAGGCGTTTGGCTGGTAGAATTTAGTTAATAGTTGAAAGTTGATAGTTTATAGTAGAAAGTTTGCAACTGAATTTTAATCATAAAGTTCAAAGAAATAAGGTTTAAAATAGATGAATTATAAGATCATTTTGGCGAGTAATTCGCCTCGTCGCAAGGAACTTCTGGCAGGTTTGGATATTCCTTTTGAGGTGAAGGTGATTAGTGGTATTGATGAAAGTTATCCTGCTGACCTCGATGCTTATCAGGTGGCAGAATTCATCTGCAAGAAAAAGGCTGAGGCTTATCGTCCGCTTTTGAACGGAAATAATAGTGTTGAAGAGTTGGACGAGTCAGAAACTTTGATTCTTACAGCAGATACGGTTGTGATTGCGCCAACAGCTGGCGAACAGAATGACCAGGAAGGAAAGGGAGTCATTCTCGGGAAGCCTCGTGACGCTGAAGATGCCAGACGAATGCTGAAGATGTTGAGCGGAAAGACGCATCATGTAGTTACAGGTGTTTGTCTTACTACCCAGCATAAGCAGCGTTCCTTTTCAGTAACAACAGAAGTGACGTTCAAACCGCTTTCTGATGATGAGATCAGTTATTATATAGATCATTATCAGCCGTTTGACAAAGCTGGCGCCTATGGTATTCAGGAATGGATTGGCTACATAGGTTGTACGGGGTTGAAGGGGAGTTATTTTAATGTGATGGGGCTTCCGGTTCAGCGTATCTATGAGGAATTGAGGCGAATTTAGATTTTTTAAAATTAAATATTGTTCTATGTCGTAGATAATGAGTATCTTTGTGCGTTTTATGTAACTAACAAGGATTATGAGTGAAGAAATTTTAGCAAAAGCTCATGAGGTTTTGGACAATTATATGGAGAGCAATCATCACCGGCGCACTCCGGAGCGTTCCACTATCCTCGACACCATTTATTCTATGGGAGAGCATTTCTCGATAGAAGATTTGGGCAGAGAGCTACTGAAAAAGAATTTTCGCGTTAGCAGGGCTACGCTTTATAACACATTGCATCTGTTCCTGGAACTGAGGCTTGTGGTAAAGCACAGTCTGGCAGACGGCACCAAGTATGAGGCCAGTTATAGCGAGGACAATCATGTGCATCAGGTTTGCACGATTTGTGGCAAGGTAACCGAAATTGTAGCACCGCAGGTTACGGCTGCTGTGAAGGATATCAGGATGCAGCGCTTTCGTAAAGATGCTTATGCTCTTTACATCTATGGCGTATGCAGCGGCTGTCAAAGCAAGATGACTCGCAAACGCAAAAAAGAATAAGTATCAAGATAAAAAGATAAAAAATGAACACAGGTAAAGTAGATGTCCTGCTGGGTTTGCAGTGGGGCGATGAAGGTAAAGGTAAGGTGGTTGACGTGTTGACCCCTAAGTATGATGTCATTGCTCGTTTCCAGGGTGGTCCTAATGCTGGACATACATTGGAGTTTGAGGGCGAGAAGTATGTGCTTCGCTCTATCCCTTCTGGTATTTTCCAGGGTGGTAAGGTGAACATCATCGGCAATGGTGTGGTTTTGGCTCCAGACCTCTTTATGGGTGAGGCTAAGGATCTTGAGAAGAGCGGTCATGATTTGAAGAGCCGTCTCTACATCTCTAAGAAGGCACATCTCATCATGCCTACTCACCGTGTACTCGATGCTGCTATCGAGGCTTCTAAGGGAAAGAACAAGGTAGGTACTACTGGTAAGGGTATTGGTCCTACTTATACTGACAAGGTTAGCCGTACCGGTCTTCGCGTAGGCGATATCCTTGACAATTTCGAGGAGAAGTATGCTGCTCACAAGGCTGCTCATCTCAAAACCATCGCAAGTCTCGGTTATACCGACTTCGATATTACAGAGGTTGAGAAGACCTGGATGGAGGGCATCGAATACTTGAAGCAGTTTAAACTTATTGATAGCGAGGTAGAAATCAATAAGGTGCTCCGTTCTGGCAAGGATATCCTCTGCGAGGGTGCTCAGGGTACTATGCTCGATGTTGACTTCGGTTCTTATCCATTCGTTACTTCTTCTAATACTATCTGTGCAGGTGCCTGCATTGGTTTAGGTATCGGTCCTAACCGCATTGGCAATGTTTATGGTATCATGAAGGCTTACTGTACACGTGTTGGTGCAGGTCCATTCCCTACAGAGCTTTTCGATGAGACGGGTGCCAAGATCCGTGACCTCGGTCATGAGTATGGTGCTGTTACCGGTCGTGAGCGTCGTTGTGGCTGGTGCGATCTTGTACAGCTCAAGTATTCTGTCATGGTGAATGGTGTTACCGAGCTTATCATGATGAAGAGCGACGTGCTCGATGGCTTCGATACCATCAAGGCATGCGTGGCATATAAGTTGAAGGATGGTTCTGTTACAACAGATTTCCCATACGAAATCGATGATGTAGAACCTGTTTACAAGGAGTTCAAGGGCTGGAAGACAGATATGACTAAGTTCACATCTGAAGATCAGTTCCCACAGGAGTTCAAGGATTATATTGCTTTTGTAGAAGAGTTCCTTGAGACTAAGATCGGTATCATTTCTATCGGTCCAGACCGTGCTCAGACTATTGTACGCAAGTAAATTATATAGTGTTTAGTGTTTAATGTTTACTTTGAGTGGTTTACATTGCGCTAGACATTAAACATTTAACATTCATATTAAACATTAATAAATGGCTCAGAAACCAAGTATACCAAAGGGCACGAGAGATTTTGGTCCTGTTGAGATGGCGAAACGCAACTACATCTTCAACACCATCAAGGAAGTGTATGCTCTTTATGGATTCCAGCAGATTGAAACCCCTGCCATGGAAACCCTTCAGACTTTGATGGGCAAGTATGGTGAAGAGGGTGATAAACTGCTTTTTAAGATATTGAATTCAGGCGACTATATGAATAAGGTGAGCGATGAGGATATTCATTCTCTCGGATCACTCAAATTAGCAGCGAAACTTTGTGAGAAGGGTCTTCGTTATGACCTGACTGTTCCTTTCGCACGTTACGTAGTGCAGCACCGCGAGGAGTTGCAGATGCCTTTCAAACGTTATCAGATTCAGCCAGTATGGCGTGCAGACCGCCCTCAGAAGGGACGTTACCGTGAGTTCTATCAGTGTGATGCTGATGTGGTTGGCTCTGATTCTCTCCTGAACGAGGTCGAATTGATGCAGATTGTAGATACCGTGTTCACTAAGTTTGGTGTTCGTGTATGCATCAAGATTAATAACCGCAAGATTCTTACCGGTATTGCAGAGGTTATCGGCGAGGCTGAGAAGATTGTAGATATCACAGTAGCCATCGATAAGCTTGATAAAATCGGACTTGACAATGTAAACGAAGAGTTGCGCAATGACGGCATTTCTGAAGATGCCATTGAGAAGTTGCAGCCAATCATCTCATTGTCAGGAACTAATGATGAGAAACTTGAAGTGATAGCGAAGGTTCTCGAAGGTTCAGAAGTTGGTTTGAAGGGAGTAGAGGAAACCAAGTTTATCCTCGATACCTTGAAGACTCTTGGCTTGAACAACGAGATAGAACTGGATCTCACCCTGGCTCGTGGCTTGAACTATTATACGGGTGCAATCTTCGAGGTGAAGGCGCTTGATACTCCAATGGGAAGTATTACAGGTGGTGGTCGTTACGACAACCTCACCGGCATTTTCGGTTTGTCAGGTTTGAGCGGTGTTGGTATCAGTTTTGGTGCTGACCGTATTTATGATGTGTTAGGTGCGCTCGACCTTTATCCGAAGGAGGCTGTAAATGCTACTCAGGTACTGTTTATCAACTTCGGTGAAAAGGAGACAGCTTACTGCCTGCCTATAGTAAGTGCAGCTCGTGCAGCCGGTATCCGTACCGAAATCTTCCCTGATAAGGCGAAGATGAAGAAGCAGATGAGCTATGCCAATGCCAAGAACATTCCATTTGTTGTGCTTGCAGGTGAGAATGAGATGGCTCAGGGCAAGGTTACGCTTAAGAATATGGAAACTGGCGAACAAACCTTGGTTACTGCCGAGGAATTGATAGCCAAAGTAAATAAATAATACTCTCTTTCTCGTCCTCTCGTGCTTGTATATGTGAATATGCAGTGCGGCAGGGCGAGAGCTTTTTATGTGTTAGCGTGTATGCCTAACTATAATTTTAGTAACTTCTAAAAACTACAGACAAATGAAAAAAATAAAAGCTATTTTATGTGTATTCATACTGGCGTTGCTGATGACATCCAGCACAAAGACAACAACGATTTTTGTAATAGGTGATTCTACTGCTGCCGAGAAAGGTGGTTTTAGAAATAATCCAGAGCGAGGATGGGGGATGGTATTGCAAGGCTTTTTTGATGACAAGGTGATTGTTGACAATCATGCTGTTAATGGTCGTTCTTCTTTGAGCTTTATCAATGAAGGAAGATGGAAAAAGGTTTTGGATAGAATAAAGCCAGGTGATTATGTGTTTATCCAGTTTGGGCATAACGATGAGAAGTCAATGCCTGACCGTCATACTGATCCGGGATCTACTTTTGATGCAAACCTTGCCAGATATGTAAATGAGACCCGTGCCAAGGGTGGCATTCCTGTACTGTTCAATGCGGTGGTTCGTCGCTGCTATTATTCTGCAGAATTGAAGAATGATGATGACGAGAAGCTTCGCAATAAAGTATATGATGGAAAGGAGCAGATTAATAGCGATACGCTTATCGATACCCACGGAGCTTATGTGATAGCTCCCCACAATGTAGCAAAGCAGCTGAATGTTCCGTTTGTTGATGCTACCAAGATTACCCACGATATAGAAACGGGCATGGGTATTGAAGGCAGCCGCAAATTACATATGTGGTTTATGCCTGGCGAGAATCCGCAGGTTCCTAAGGGTAAGAAAGATAATACCCATTATAATGTATATGGTGCACGTGTGGTTGCCGGTGCGCTTGCTGATGCTGTAGCTGAGCAGGTGCCAGCGCTGAAGTCTCATGTCTGCCATTATGATTATGTAGTCTCTGCAGAAGGTCGAGGCAATTTCATGGATTTGCAGAAGGCTGTAGATGCGGTTCCTGTAGGCAAGAAGGCTGTTATCCGTATTTTGGGTGGTGAATGGAAGAAGCCAATCATCGCAAAAGGCAAGAAGATTAAGTTTGTAAAGTCATTTGGTGCTAAAATCAAATAGTAACAGGCTTTTTTAAAACTCCCGATATCTTTGAAATTACATGGCGATGTAGAAGTCTGTGCGTCGTGACATAGAACAAAATGCATCGCCATGTAGTAAACCTATACATAAAAGGGGTACTTTCACAAGCACCCCTTTTCATATTATACAAAAACATTATGAATTATTTCTATTAGCGAACAAGATTTTAATTTCTATCTTTGTCTCAATTATCTAAAAGTTTCAAACGTTCACCAGAATTGCTTTTGGCAAGGGGCAATTCCTACTCGTAGGATAACCTCAGTTCTGATGTTTATCATTTACGGTTGCAAAGGTACGAAGATTTTTATAATTGTGCAATACCTAAAAATGGGGGTTTTGATGAATACCTAGAAATGAGGAATGAAAATGGGGGAGAGTAGATATGAAAAAAGGAAGTCCTTATTGAAGAACTTCCTTTTTTATGAGGTGTCTAGCGGAGTCGAACCGCTCTACACGGTTTTGCAGACCGTTACCTAACCGCTCGGTTAAGACACCTTGTGTAGAACAATCATTTCTGATTTGCGAGTGCAAAGGTACTACTTTTTATTGGTTCTACCAAATTTTTATGCAACTTTTTTAATTAAAACAATCACTTTCTTTGTATCTTGCTCATAATGAACGGGTTCTGAAATGCTTTAATTTTTGTCTGGTTTCCTCGCTGCATGACAGTAAAAGTAGTTTTAGCAGCTCTTTTATGAGAACTGCTCTTGTTCTTTCCGCTGAGTAGCCTCTTTCTTTTTATTCTTTTGGCATTTCTCTACGAACGGGCAACCTGAACATTGATAGTTTTTACACTCTCGTGCTTGTTTGATGGAGCGGTAGATACAAATGGCGGCATACGTGATGCATGCCGCCAATATGATTGCTATGATGATATACTGTATCATAAGCATAGGTAAATTAACATAATACTAACCTACGGCGTTATAACCATTGGTTGAGTTTTTGCGCATGATGTCGCGGATGTTCATCTCCTTGAAACCCTCTGCGCGTTTCTGCTCTTCAAGCTCTTTCTCTTCCTCGATGTCCTTTTCTGAACGGGTGAAAGTGAAAGCCTTGTACTTAAATTCTGCAATCGCCCAACCTACGAGGCCTACAGCGATTAATGCAACAAATCCAATTAATGCGTTCATTTCTCTTTATATTATAATAATGTATAAACTGAATTAATAATCATCGTCGGCTACGTCTTCTGCATCATCAAGACCGAGGTTCTCCGGGTCTTCGAAGGTAGTACGGTAGCTTTCCTCAGTAAGCTTGTCGTCATCGAATGCATCGTCATCCTCATCTGGATCGTTGTAGTGATCCTCGATTTCTGGTGCATCCTCGTCTTCATCCTCGTCTGGGTCGAGCAGGTCGTCGTTGCGTTTCAAATCATTCTCATCTTCGAATCTCATGCGAACCTTTTCTACCTTTGGCTTCTCCTTGGCAAAGATAGCTTCTACCCAAGAACCTTTTGGTACCACGAGCACTTCGTAGTCATCAGCGAGCTTCTTCTCGTACAGACCTCCTGGTTTTTTCAGGCGGTCAGCAGGAAGAGTAGTTGTGCTGATGTCGAAATTACTTTCGATGATGTCCTGGATGCTCTGAGGCAGACTCTCCCAGCCACCACCAAAGTTGCGCTCCAAGAGTTCGATGAGCTTATTGGCGGTGATGTGACTTACATTTTCGTAAGTAAGATCAGTAACACGCATGATAGGGCGCTTTTTGATGGCATACTTTTCTTTCTTGTCGTTGATACGGAAAGTGCCAATCTTAAAGCCGCGTGCCATCAGTTTGTCAATCACTTCAGGACGGTCTACCGTCACTGGTTCCATTTCGAATGCGCTGCGGATCACTGCGATATACTTGTTCTGGTAATCCTTGAGGTCAGCATCCTTTTCTGCTGCTTCCCAAAGACGGAACACATCGTTCTCCTGCAATTCCCAAATGCTACTTTTAGTAACATTCTTCAGTGTTAATATTTTATCTTTATTCATCTTCAATTATGTTTGTGTGTGCAAAAGTAAGTACTTCTTTTTATATATCCAAATTTTCTTGCTGTTTTTTTGTGTTTTTGGTCACTTTTTTATTTGGAATTCGATTTTTTTCATTACCTTTGCACGTACTATGAGTGAACCGTTAGCTGAAAGAATGAGACCTCACACGCTTGCTGACTATGTAGGACAGCAGCGTTTGGTAGGTGAGGGGGCCGTGCTGCGCAAGATGATTGACGCAGGGCGCATATCCTCTTTTATCCTCTGGGGACCCCCTGGAGTGGGCAAGACTACCCTTGCTCAAATCGTGGCACAAACCATCAAGGTGCCGTTCTTCACCCTCTCTGCGGTGACCAGTGGCGTAAAGGATGTCCGCGAGGTGATAGAAAGAGCAAAAAGTGGTAGATTCTTTAATTCGGCTTCTCCTATATTGTTTATTGATGAAATTCACCGTTTCTCCAAGAGTCAGCAGGATTCGCTTTTGGGTGCGGTAGAGAAGGGTATTGTTACGCTGATAGGTGCTACCACCGAGAATCCTTCATTCGAGGTGATTCGGCCGCTGTTGTCCAGATGTCAGCTCTATGTGCTCAAACCGCTCGAAAAGGCTGATCTTGAAGGGCTTCTGCATCGTGCCATTACGCAGGATGTAGAACTCAGAGAAAAGAATATTAAGTTGGAAGAGACGGGCGCGCTGCTGCGATATAGTGGTGGAGATGCCCGAAAACTGCTCAATATTCTGGAACTGGTGGTAGAATCTGCCGGATCTTCAGAGATTGTGATTACCGACAAGATGGTAGAAGAGCAGTTGCAACAGAATCCGCTGGCTTACGATAAACAGGGTGAGATGCATTATGATATTATCTCAGCCTTTATCAAGAGTATTCGCGGAAGCGATCCCGATGCTGCGCTCTATTGGATGGCGAGGATGATAGAAGGAGGAGAAGACCCGCAGTTTATAGCCCGTAGGGTTGTGATTAGTGCCTCTGAGGATGTGGGACTTGCCAATCCGAATGCACTCCTGCTTGCCAATGCTGCCTTCGATACGGTGATGAAGATAGGGTGGCCCGAAGCGCGTATCGCCCTTGCTGAGGCTGTGGTGTATCTTGCCACGAGTCCGAAGAGCAACAGTGCTTATCTGGGCATTAATGATGCGCTGGCTACTGTACGTCAAACGGGTAATCTGCCAGTTCCGCTGCACATCCGCAATGCTCCTACCAAACTGATGAAAGATTTGGGCTATCATGACGGATATAAGTATCCTCACGATTATCCTGGACATTTCACTGAGCAGCAGTATCTGCCAGACGAACTGAAGGATGCCCGCTTCTGGCATGCGCAGCATTCGCCTTCCGAGGAGCGCCTCTACAACTGGATGGTTACCTGTTGGGGAGAAAGATTCAAGAATTAGTGATTAGAAAGAATAATTAGAAATTGATATTTAGAGCAACTAACTGATACGAGAAAATGATGATACATGGCGATCCTGAATTCGTGCTCACGCTTCATAGTGTGATAGAATTCATCGGAACATTTGCTTTTGCCCTTTCGGGCATTCGTCTGGCAGCAAGTAAGCACTATGATTGGCTGGGCGGTTTTGTTTGTGGTGTGGCTGTAGCCATAGGTGGTGGAACCATACGAGATGTGATGCTTGGTGTGCGTCCGTTTTGGATGTTGAGCCCTATCTACCTGATTTGTACGCTGTTTGCGCAGTTGGTAGTGATTGCTTGCCACCGCTATCTCAAGCGTCTTGACAATACCTGGTTTCTGTTTGATACCTTGGGCTTGGCGCTTTTCAATATTGCGGGCATCCAGAAGTCGCTCGAATGTGGCTTCTCTTTTTGGGTAGCCATCATCATGGGCTGTATTACGGGTGCTGCAGGCGGTGTTATCCGCGATGTGCTTCTTAATGAAGAGCCGGTCATCTTCCGAAAGGAGATTTATGCGATGGCTTGTGTCGCCGGTGGTTTGGCTTATTGGGGATTGAGCTATCTGGGTGTGAGCCTCTATATTACGGTGATTGTAGCTTTCAGTGTGGTCTGCGCCATCCGATTGCTGGCTGTAAGATACCATATTTCACTCCCGAAGCTGAGGGATGAAGAACAAACTGTAGAATGAAAAGGAAAAAAAAAAAATTGATAAATAACAGATAACAGATGAAAAGACTGAAAGCGATTTTGATGCTCGTTGTTGCAATGATGCTGATGTCGTCGGCAACAATGATGGCTCAGAACAAACGAGAGTTTCGTGGAGCCTGGATACAGTGCGTTAACGGACAGTATCTGGGCAAGAGTACGCAGCAGATCCAGGCGATGCTTACCAGACAGCTTAATGAACTGCAGAAGGATGGCGTGAATGCAATTATCTTTCAGGTTCGAGCCGAGTGTGATGCTCTGTATAAGAGTGATTTAGAGCCTTGGAGCAAGTTTCTTACGGGAGTGCAGGGAAAGGCTCCTTCTCCTTATTGGGATCCGTTGCAGTGGATGATAGAGCAGTGTCATAATCGTGGCATGGAGCTTCATGCCTGGATTAATCCTTATCGTGCCAAGCATAGCGTAACTTCCTATGAGCAGGTTTCGCCGAAGAATATCGTGAAGAGGCGTCCTGATCTCTGTTTTCAGTATGGCAAGCTGACGCTGTTGAACCCTGGGTTGCAGGCTGCAGCCGACTATATTTGCGAGGTGGCTGTGGACATTGTAAGCCGATATGATGTTGATGGATTCCATATTGATGATTATTTCTATCCATATCCAGAGGCCGGACGTCAGATTCCTGATCAGCAGCTCTTCCGCCAGCAGTCGCGCGGCATGCGAAACATAGGTGATTGGCGCCGTGATAACGTGAGCCGGTTTGTAAAGCAGCTCAGCGAATCCATTCATGCCGTTAAGCCTTGGGTCAAGTTTGGTGTTTCTCCATTCGGCATCTACCGCAACAAGCGTACCGATCCTAATGGTTCAGAAACTTTCGGCCTCCAGAATTATGATGATCTTTATGCAGATGTATTGCTTTGGGTGAATAATGGTTGGATAGACTATTGTGTGCCTCAGATTTATTGGGAGATAGGCAATCGTGCTGCCGATTACAAGACGCTCATAACCTGGTGGAATAAGCATGCTGGCAACCGCCCATTATATATAGGTGAAGATATAGAGCGTACAGCCAAGTTTGCTGACCCAGTCAATCCGCGCAGTCATCAGTTGCCTGCCAAGCACCGTTTGCATCAGCAGATGAATAATGTGAAGGGCACTGTGCTCTGGTATGCGCAGACTGCTGCCGATAATGTAGGTAATATCGGACATACACTCCGCAACAATTATTGGAAGTATCCAGCATTGCCACCTTCTATGCCTTTCCTTGATAATAAGGCGCCAAAGGGGGTAAAGAGTGTCAAGCTGATGTGGACCGAGAAAGGTCCGCTGCTGGTATGGAAGGCTCCTAAGGCTAGCAAGAAAAAGTGGGGCGATCAGGTGAACCGTTTTGCTATCTACCGTTTTGAGAAAGGAGCTAAGGTAAATCTCAATGATGTTTCTGCACTCCAGGCAGTAACTTATGATAATTTCTATCGCATCCCTTATGTGAGTGGCAAGAAATATGTGTATGTAGTAACTGCCCTCGACCGTGTAGGAAACGAAAGTAAAGGTAAGAAAAAGAAAATTTCTTTTTAGATTGGTTAGATGATATAAACGGAAAGACCGTTAAAAACAGAAAAACCGTTGTACTCGATAGGAGAGAGTGCAACGGTTTTTTATTTTGTTGGGATGGGGGAGCGGGTAGTCCTTTCATCCTGTATTTTTTTTATTCTTTCAGCAGGTCGTTCAGGAAGTTATCCAGATCGTTGTCCAGATTCTCCATCAAGTCACCACCTACAATGATCGTATCATCGTCAGCAAGATAGAGCTCGCCAATATGCTCTTTATCCTCATCTTCGAGCACAAAGCTGTATGGCTTGAGAATGCCGAGATGATCTATGGTATCAGCCTGTTTGCGCAATACATCGCGAAGCAGCTTTGCTACCTCGTCGTAGAAGTCTTCATCCTTGTTTTCTATCCATTGCTCAACAACGCAGCGGGTAATCTCGTTGTCATCGTCGTCAAAGGCTAGGAGTTCGCCACTATCTTGCGAAACCCTTACGTGGATGTCGGTCATTTGAGAAGTCTCGTCGTCAGATTCTGGCGCTGGGAACTTTTGAGCCACTTTTCTGATAAAGCGCTCTACTTGCATGATTGTTTGCTCTAATGTTTCCATATCAATTCTTTAATAATCAATGCAAAGATACATAAAAAATTGATATCACCAAAAGAAGTTGCTAAAAAAAAGCGTTTTTGCTTTTAATTTGTTTTCAAATACCCCGATTTTTAGGGTATAGATAACGTTTACGCTCCTTTTTCATATTTTCTTTTCGATTTTGTTTGCCATTTCTAAATAATGTAGTATCTTTGCACTTGAATTGCAAAAATGCAATCTCAACATTACAAATGAATAATAAAATAAAACATTCTGGCATCGTAGAGAGCGTAGAAGAAGGTTGTGTGTGCATTCGCATCGTACAGTCATCAGCCTGCAGCGCTTGCAAGGTGGCTGCTCATTGTACTGCATCTGAATCGAAAGAGAAGATGATTGAGGTTTCTACCTCAGAGGCATCTCTCTACCACAAAGGCGATAGCGTGGTGGTGACTGCTGATTCGGCTGTAGGCTTCAGAGCCAGTTTCTATGGCTATCTCTTGCCGCTGATACTGATGGTGATTGCTTTGGTCGGTGTACTGAAAGCTACTCACTCAGAGGGAGCCGCAGCGCTCTCGGCATTGGGCATTCTCATTCCATACTATGTGGTGCTCTACTTATTCAGAAACAAACTTAAAAACAAACTGAGCTTCTCGATTGAATCATAGGGTACGTGATGTGCTTCTGTAGTTTTAGTGGAGAACTCTTGTTTTAAAACAAAGAAAAAATAACAAAACAAAACACAAAAAATTATGAATTTTATTTTGATTGCTGTCTTGGTTCTCGGAGCAATCGCACTGATTGCAGCGCTGGTTCTCTTCGGAGTATCTAAGAAGTTTGCCGTCGAAGAAGACCCTCGCTTGGGCCAGGTAGGAGAGATTCTGCCAGGTGCCAACTGTGGTGGTTGCGGTTTTGCCGGATGTTCCGGTATGGCTGCAGCTCTGGTGAAGGGTGCTGATGCCGGTTCTATCGATGGACTGATGTGTCCGGTAGGTGGTGCCGACGTGATGGGCAAGGTAGCCGACCTTTTAGGTATGGCAGTAGCCAATACCGAGCCAAAGGTGGCTGTGGTTCGTTGTAATGGTACTTGCGAGAATCGTCCTCGCATTGCCGAGTATGATGGTTTGCACACTTGTGCAGCTATGAATTCATGTGGCGCTGGCGAAACAGGCTGCGGGTTCGGCTGTCTGGGTTGTGGCGATTGCGTGGCTGCCTGCCAGTTTGGCGCAATCTCTATCAATCCTGAAACTGGCATTCCTGAGGTTGATGAAGAGAAGTGTACGGGTTGTGGTGCTTGCACCAACGCTTGTCCACGTCATATCATCGAGCTCCGCAAGAAGGGTCCTAAGGGCCGTAGAGTTTATGTTCAGTGCGTAAACCACGACAAGGGTGCTGTTGCCAAGAAGGCTTGTAGTGTTGCTTGCATCGGATGCGGTAAGTGCCAGAAGGTCTGCAAGTTTGATGCTATCACCATTGAAAACAATGTGGCTTATGTTGACTTCAATAAGTGCCGCATGTGTACCAAGTGTGTTGACGAATGCCCAACAGGTGCTCTCGTAAAAGTTAATTTCCCAGTTAAGAAAAAGGAGGAATAATCATGAATTTGAGAACTTTTAGAATTGGTGGAGTTCACCCAGAAGAGAATAAGATTACTGCCGAGATGGCTACTCAGGTAGCTCCTCTCCCTAAGCAGGCTATTTTCCCACTTGGTCAGCACATCGGTGCTCCTGCCAAGCCTGTAGTTGCCAAGGGCGACAAGGTGAAGGTGGGTACACTTATTGCTGAGGCTGGTGGCTTTGTGAGTGCTCCTATTTACAGTTCCGTATCAGGAACTGTGTTCAAGGTAGATACATCTATTGATGCTACCGGTTATCGCAAGCCTTGCATCATTATTAATGTAGAAGGCGATGAGTGGGAGGAGAGTATCGACCGCTCTGATAAACTCGAGACGCTGGAGGCTCATACTGAGCTTACTCCAGAGGAAATCGTAAACCGCATCAAGGTAGCAGGTGTCACTGGTATGGGTGGTGCCGGTTTTCCAACCTTCATCAAGCTTTGTCCTCCTCCAGGAGCCAAGGCTGAGTGCGTCATCATCAACGGTGTAGAGTGTGAGCCTTATATCACAGCCGACTATCGCCTGATGATGGAGCATGCCGATGAGATTCTCGTTGGCTTGAACCTTCTGATGAAGGCGGCAAAGGTAGAGAAGGGCTACATTGGTATCGAGGACAACAAGCCTGCTGCCATCAAACTCTTCGAGGAAAATACTGCTAATGACGCTCGTATCGAGATTGTACCTCTGGCTAAAAAGTACCCTCAGGGTGGTGAGAAGCAGCTGGTGGATGCCGTTATCCGCCGTCAGGTTCCAGCTCCTCCAGCTATCCCTGTCAACGTTGGAGCAATTGTTCAGAATGTCGGTACTGCCTTCGCTGTTTATCAGGCAGTTATGAAGAATAAACCTCTCTTCGAACGCTATACTACCGTTACCGGTAAGCAGGTGAAGAACCCAGGCAACTTCCTCGTACGTATGGGTACTCCATTCTCTCAGATGATTGAGAATTGCGGAGGTTTGCCTGAGGGCGACAACAAGGTGCTGGCTGGTGGTCCGATGATGGGTAAGGCTGTAATCAGCCTCGATGTACCGGTAACCAAGGGAACCAACTCCATCACCGTATTGACCGATGCTGATGCTCATCGCAAGAAGGCTCAGCCATGTATCCGCTGTGCCAAGTGTGTGGATGCCTGCCCAATGGGCCTGGAGCCATACTTGCTCGCTACCCTGAGCGTAGTGAAGGATTATGAGCGTCTGGAGGCAGAGGAGGTAACATCCTGCATCGCCTGCGGTTCATGCCAGTTCACCTGTCCTTCACATCGTCCTATCCTCGATAATATTATCAATGGTAAGGGTGCGGTAATGGGCATCATCCGAGCTCGCAACGCCAAGAAGTAAGCGTTCACGTCAAGAATGAATTTCATTTAAGAAAGAATTTAAAAGATAAAATGGGAAAATTAATCGTTTCATTATCGCCACACGCTCATGGAAATGAGAGCGTAGAGAAGAACATGTACGGAGTGATTATCGCTCTCGTGCCTGCCATCCTCGCATCTTTCTATTTCTTCGGCTTGGGTTCAGCAGTCGTACTGCTCACCTCTGTGGCAGCCTGCGTCTTCTTTGAGTGGGCAATTACAAAATATCTCCTGAAGGAGGAGACCAGCTTGCTCGATGGTTCTGCCATCATCACCGGTCTCTTGCTCGGCATGAACTTGCCAAGTAACCTTCCTCTCTGGATCATCATCATCGGTGCCCTGTTTGCCATCGGTGTAGGTAAGATGAGTTTCGGCGGTCTGGGTAACAATCCTTTCAATCCCGCTTTGGTAGGCCGTTGCTTCCTGCTCGTCAGCTTCCCTGCCCAGATGACTTCATGGCCTATAGCCGGACAGATGCTCAGCTATACCGATGCTACAACCGGTGCTACTCCGCTGGCTATCATGAAGACAGCTATCAAGACGGGCGATGCTTCTGTTCTCAACCAGTTGCCTGATGCGATGAGCATGCTCTTCGGTGCCACTGGCGATACCTTCGGTGCCGGTACTACCGGTGAGGTTTGTGCATTCGCCCTCTTGCTCGGTTTGGCTTACATGCTCTGGAAGAAGGTCATTACCTGGCATATTCCAGTCAGCATCATCGCTACCGTATTCGTTTTCAGCGGTTTGATGCATTTGGCTAATCCTGTTTATGCCAATCCTCTGGCTGTCATCTTCAGTGGTGGTCTGATGCTCGGTGCCATCTTTATGGCTACTGATTATGTAACCTCTCCGATGACCCACAAGGGCATGCTTATCTACGGTGTATGCATCGGTCTGCTGACCGTCATCATCCGTAACTGGGGTAGCTATCCAGAAGGTATGTCGTTCGCCATTCTTATCATGAATGCGTTCACACCTCTTATTAACACATACGTTAAACCAAAGCGCTTCGGTGAGAAGCCAGCTAAGAAATAAGGAGGACAGAGACATGCAGAAATTAGAATCATCATTGAAGAACATGGTGCTTGTGCTGGTGGGCGTAGCGCTCATCGTAGGTGCTGTTCTTGCATATATCAATCATCTTACATCTGGTCCTATCGCCGAGAAGGCTGCACAGAGTCTGGCTGCCGGTATCAAGAGTGTGATGGGTACTGAAGAACTCCAGGTGGCTGAGCCTGAAGAGGTGAAGCAGGAGTTTGGCGGTAAGGAATTCTCTTTCACCATCCACAAGTGCTCAGACAAGAGCGGCAAGCAGCTGGGTGCTGCCGTAGAGAGTACTACCGGTGGTTTCGGTGGCGATCTGAAGGTGCTCGTAGGTTTCGATACCGAGGGCAAGATTATGGGTTATACCGTGCTTCAGGCTTCAGAAACTCCGGGGCTGGGCGCCAAGGCTGCTACCTGGTTCCAGAAAGACGGAAAGGGTAGCATCATCGGTAAGACTCCAAAGGATGGCGACCTCCACGTATCTAAGGACGATAAGAGTGGCAATGCAGTAGATGCCATTACCGCTTCTACCATTACCAGCCGCGCCTTCCTCAAGGCTATCAATCAGGCTTATGCCGTTTATGCCAAGAAGGATGTTGACGGCGAGAGCGGTGCATCTCAGAAAGCAGATGCTGAGAGTGGTGCATCTAAAGTTGAACATAACGAAAAGAAAGGATAAACCGATATGAGTAATGTTAAGATTTTGATGAACGGACTCATCAAGGAGAATCCAACCTTCGTGTTGCTTCTCGGTATGTGTCCTACTTTGGCTACAACAACCAGCGCCATCAACGGTCTCTCTATGGGATTGGCTACCATGGCGGTGCTGATTTGTACCAACTTTGTTATTTCCTGTATCAAGAAGATTACCCCGGATATGGTTCGCATCCCTGTTTTCATCGTAGTGATTGCAGCCTTCGTAACCATCCTTCAGATGTTGATGAGCGCTTATGCTCCCGACAGCATCAATCAGGCGCTGGGTATTTATATTCCGCTGATTGTAGTAAACTGTATCATCCTGGGTAGAGCAGAGAGCTTTGCTGCCAAGAATTCGCCTATTGCCAGCCTCTTCGATGGCATTGGTTGCGGTTTGGGTTTCACCCTCGGTTTGACCATCCTGGGTAGTGCCCGCGAGATTCTCGGTGCAGGTAGTGTATTCGGTATCACTCTGTTGCCAGAGACTACCAACATTCTGATGTTCATCCTGCCTCCTGGTGCTTTCCTCACCTTGGGTTACATCATTGCTATATTTAATAAGGTAAAGAAGTAAGCGTAGGCATCGCTTCAAATCAATGAAATAAAATAGAAATTATGGAATATTTATTGATATTTATCTCTGCGATATTCGTCAACAACATCGTCTTGTCGCAGTTTCTCGGTATCTGTCCATTCCTGGGCGTATCGAAGAAAGTTGATACAGCCATCGGTATGGGGGGTGCCATCGCTTTTGTCTTGACCCTGGCAACCATCATTACCTGGTGTGTTCAGAAGTATGTACTCGATCCGTTCGGATTGCAATATCTCCAGACCCTGGCGTTCATCCTCGTGATTGCAGCCTTGGTTCAGATGGTAGAGATTATCCTGAAGAAGGTTTCTCCTGCACTTTATCAGGCACTCGGTATCTTCCTGCCTTTGATTACTACCAACTGTGCCGTGCTGGGTGTAGCCATCCTGGTTATCCAGAAGGATTACAATCTGCTTGAGAGCGTGGTTTACGCCTTCTCTACAGCTCTCGGCTTTGCCCTGGCTCTCATTGTCTTTGCCGGCATTCGCGAGCAGCAGGCTCTGGTCCGTATTCCTAAGGGCATGCAGGGCGTAGCTATCGTCATGGTAACTGCAGCGCTCCTCAGCCTCGCCTTCATGGGATTCTCGGGCGTAGATGGCGGTTTGAAATCGCTCTTCGGATTGGAGTAAAACTTTTACTGAAAGTTGATAAAATAATAATGGGAATTTGCGGATGGTATGAACCGATGCAAATTCCCATTTTTTGTACTTGATTTTTCTTTCTCTCTTACTTGAGATCTTGATTTTTCTTAACTCTCTTACTTGAGGTCTTGATTTTTCTTAACTCTCTGTCTTTATAAACTTGAAATTATAACTCTTTCTCTTTTCTTATCTTCTGTGTCCGAAGCTTCCACCGCCATTGTTCTTGCTTGGTGTAGAAGAGCGAGGGGTGAATCCGCCGCCACGGTTGCCAGACCCGCTGCTGAATGAACGGCTCATGCTGCTGCGGTTGCCCCCGAAGATATTACTTCTTCCGCTTCCGAAGCTGCTGTTTCCGAACCCACGGCTGTTGTTTCCAAAGCCACGGTTGTTGCTGGTGCTGCTGTTGCTGCTGCCGAACCCGCGGTTAGGGCGACTGTTGCTATTGCCGAAGCCACGGTTGCTGCTGTTGCCGAAGCCTCCGTTGTTATTTCCGAAGCCTCCGTTCTGAGGGCGGCTGCTGTTTCCGAAGCCAGCGTTGTTGTTAGGGCGGCTTGCATTACCGAAACCACGGTTTGGGTTCATCTGAGGTCTGTTCTCGCGGTTCAGATTTCCGAAAGATCTTCCTCTGCCGTAATCACCACGGTTGAATCCGTCTCTCATACCTACTCTAGGATGTCCACCAGGGTGAGGTCCGCCAAAACTTCTTCCGTGATACCAGCTTCTGTTTCCGTTTACTCGCCAGCTATGACCTCCACGGTAAGATACGTAGAAGTGAGGGCGACCGAAGTAGAAATAGTCGCGGCGAGGATAGCGGGCGTAGATGCCGAAGTGCCAGTAGCCCGCATTCCAATAGAGCGGACGGTAGAAATATGTGGCATTGAGATATGTTCTATACTGCCAGTCGAGCAGGATATAGCTCAAATCCATATTGCGCTGGCGCCAGTAAGCACCATATAGGTCATCGTATGTGTCTACACTCATCAGGTAGTCGAGGTTCACCTCGTAAGCTGCCTCATACTGATCTTCCGTAAGATTGAGCTCGTAAGCCATCTTGTCTGTCAGGAAGAGAGCCTGCTGTCTTGCCTGCTCATAACTCATTGCTGAAGCGGTAGTGAATGTCATCATGAACATGGCTACCAGAGCTATTATCATTCGTTTCATAATCGTATATCTTTAAATTGTTATACTTCATGTTTCTTTTTTCTGGTGCAAAGATACGATGTTTTTTGCTTCCACGGTCGGGATTTCCCCTAAAGGGGTGGGGGAAAATCCCTACTTCTTTATTTTGTGCCTGCGCAGTTATATATATAATAAGGTATAGAACCGGAGTGGAGCGTAAAGGTTTGCGTGAAGTTTTTCGCTGTTTTTGGAACAATCAAACGAAATATTTACTACCTTTGCACTCAGAAAAAAACAATCTGATGAATAGATTGGAATTTAAAACGGAAAGTAAAATAATAAAAACAAAATAAACAAATCATGAAAGAGCTAAAAGCATTAAACAAGCGCACTGCTCCTAAGAGCGTCGCTCCAGAGAAAATCATTCAGTTTGGTGAAGGTAACTTCCTCCGTGCATTCGTAGATTGGATTGTATGGAATATGAACAAGAAGACCGACTTCAACGGTTCTGTCGTTGTAGTTCAGCCATTGGCTGGTGGTATGGTTGACTGGCTGAACGGTCAGGACTGCCTCTATCACGTAAACCTTCAGGGTAAGGAGAACGGCCAGGCTATCAACACATTGGAGCGTATCGACGTTATCAGCCGTGCACTGAATCCATATTCTCAGAACCAGGCTTTCATGGCTTTGGCTGAGCAGCCAGAGATGCGTTTCATCATCTCTAACACTACAGAGGCTGGTATCGCATTCGATGACTCTTGCAAGTTTACAGATGCTCCTGCAGCTTCTTATCCAGGCAAGTTGGTTCAGCTCTTGTTCCACCGCTACAAGTTCTTCGAGGGCGACCCAACCAAGGGTATGATCCTGATGCCATGTGAGCTGATCTTCCTCAACGGTCACCACCTCAAGGAGTGCATCTATCAGTATATCGAGCTTTGGAAGGGCGATATGGGTGCTGATTACGAGGGCTTCAAGGAGTGGTTCACCAACCACTGCTACGTTTGCGCTACATTGGTAGACCGCATCGTTCCTGGTTTCCCACGCGATACCATCAAGGAGATTCAGCAGAAGGTTTGCTACAAGGACAACCTCGTGGTTAAGGCAGAAAGCTTCCACCTCTGGGTTATCGAGAAGGCAGAAAATATGACAGTAGAGCAGATGCAGGAGGAGTTCCCAGCTCATAAGGCAGGTCTCCACGTGCTTATCACAGATAATGAGAAGCCATACCACGAGCGTAAGGTTACCCTGCTGAATGGTCCTCACACCGTATTGAGCCCTGTTACATACCTCAGCGGTGTAAACATCGTTCGCGATGCCTGCGAGCACCCAGTATTGGGCAAGTACATCCACAAGGTACAGTTTGAGGAGTTGATGCAGACTCTGAACCTCCCAATGGATGAGCTGCAGAAGTTCGCTTCTGACGTATTGGAGCGTTTCGAGAATCCATTCGTAGATCATCAGGTAACCAGCATCATGCTCAACTCATTCCCTAAGTTTGAGACTCGCGACCTGCCTGGTGTCAAGATTTATCTTGAGCGTAAGGGCGAGTTGCCACAGGGGTTGGTATTCGGTCTCGCTGCTATCATCACTTACTATAAGGGTGGTGTTCGCGAGGATGGTGCTCCTATCCAGCCAAACGATGACCAGAAGATTATGGACAAGCTCACCGAGCTTTGGGCTACCGGCGATACCCAGAAGGTAGCTGAGGGCGTATTGGGCTTCGACTATATCTGGCACGAGGATTTGAACAAGACAGTTCCTGGCCTTACCGAGTTGGTTAAGAAAGATCTTGACCTTATTCAGGAGAAGGGCATGCTGGAGGCTGTTAAGACTATCCTCTAATTAAAAAAAATGTTCGTTCATAGGTTCAAATAACGATTAAGATTAGAAAAATAGTTATAAGGTTTTGTGTTAGTTGTTAGCTATAATCTTCTAGCTAATAGGTTAAAGGCGGGGAGCTTGTGAAAGCGCCTCGCCTTTTTGCTTATTGTCTGCTTTGTGATGTTTCAGAATCCTTAATAACCTTAATGACCTTGTCCTTAATGACCGGATGGTTGATGATGAGCGGCACTCTTTCTACCACTACCATGGAAGTGTCGAGGCCCAATGCCTTAGGCTCGTCAATGCCTATCTTGCTGATAAGAGCGTAGATACTCATCAGCAGGTTCTGTTGGCGATTATCTGAACTCTCCGGGTAATATACGCGGTGAATGATGATGAATCGGAAATCGCCCGGAATTCCGTATTTGCGCAGCGAAGGATAGGTGCTTTGCAAATCTACCTTTCCGTCTGTTACCAGATCTTCCACTACTTGTCGCAGATAGAGACTCACCCTAGGCTCTATGCGGAAGCCAATGTGCATGGTTACGCTGTAGAGGGTGTCGGGAATCAGGGTCTCGCAGTTGTACTCCAGCGTGTCAGGAGTGTCAACAAACTCCATGTTGATAAGCCAGTAATGGTCAGCACGTTTCGGCTGCTTGTTGATGATGGAGTAGAGCAACTTGTCATCTACGGCACCTTCCTTGTTGGCGTGGTTCACATAAACCAGATTGGAAGCGTACTTAGGGATGCTCTCGTCGGCCTTGATGTCGGAGATAATCTGATAATAATCATCCAGCGGTTTGGTGCTGATATAATGGCGTCGTATCTTCATGGCTTTCACCCACACGTACATCATCAGGAACAGGATTCCTCCAATGAGCATCGTACACCATCCACCTGCAAGAAACTTTGACAGATTGGCAGTCAGGAAGATGGCTTCGATGATGCAGTATGCGCCCATAAACAGCATCGTGAAAATCCGTGCCACTCCCTTGCTGTGCAGGTAGAAACCGAGCAGCAGGGTAGTCATCAGCATGGTGATGGTGATGGCGAGTCCGTAGGCAGCCTCCATGTGCGAGGAGTCGCGGAAGAGCAGGATGATGAGAACCACGCCGATGTACATAGCGAGGTTGATCATCGGGATATAGAGCTGCCCCTTAACATGGGTAGGATGCTTGATTCGCATGCGCGGCCAGAAGTGCAGGTTCATGGCTTCGCTCAATATGGAGAAGGTTCCGCTGATGAGTGCCTGGCTCGCAACGATTGCCGCACCCGTGGCCATGATGATGGCGAAGAACAGCATGCTCTGTGGCATGATGGCAAAGAACGGATTCGCTGCCAGTGCCGTATCAGCATGATTCAGCACCCATGCTCCCTGTCCCAGATAGTTGAGAATGAGCATGGTCTTTACGAAGCCCCAGCTGATGGCGATGTTCTTTCTGCCGCAATGTCCCAGGTCGGAATAGAGAGCCTCTGCACCGGTAGTACAGAGAAATACGGCACCCAGAATCAGAAACCATTCAGGCGATTTTGCCAGCAGCATGGCAGCATAATAGGGGTTGAAAGCCTTTAGTATCAATGGGTAAGACGTGATGCTGAAAGCTCCCACCACGCCCAGCAGCAGGAACCATAGCAGCATAAATACGCCAAATGATTTGCCAATACTCTCTGTGCCAAACCGCTGCACGAAGAAGATGATGGTGATGATGCCCAGGGTGATGGGGATGACTGGCAGGTTGGGACTGGTGCTTTCGAGTCCTTCGATGGCTGTGGTCACGGTGATGGCAGGGGTGATGATTCCGTCTGCCAGCAGGGTGCTTGCGCCAATGATGGCCAGTAGGTAAATCCACTTGCTCTTGAGTCGGCGCAGCAGGGCATAGAGGGCGAGGATGCCTCCCTCGCCATTGTTGTCGGCACGCAGCGCTACGCATACATATTTGATGGTGGTCTGGAGGGTGAGTGTCCAGATGATGCATGACAGTGCGCCCAGGATGGTGCTCTCGCTGATGCTTTCGCCCGTATGCAGGATAGCCTTCATCACATAGAGAGGTGATGTTCCGATGTCTCCGAATACAATGCCTAATGTAACGAGCAATCCCAGGAAGCCTACTCTGTGATGATTGCAGGCTGCTGAACTTTCTGCTTTTTCTTTCATTTTTCTTCTCTTATTTAAATTAAGTATTATCCTTTTTGGGACATGAAAATGTCCTTTGTGATTATAAATTTGCGTGCAAAGGTATAAACATAAGAGGTAAGACAGAATTTGTTTAACAAGATTTATCGGATTTAACCTTTATTCTTTGGCGATATGAAGAGACGAATAAAGGCGAACGCCGATAAGACTACTCCCGAGAAACTTCTGAACCTTGCGAAACTTGAATAATTAATAAAGGCGGGGAGCTTGTGACAGCGCCTCGCCTTTTGCGTGTTTTGTAAGTTTCTTTTTAAGTGACTGTTGTAAAGAAAAACAGTTATTCAATGATGTGGTTGATGACCATTCCTGCGATAGCCATTCCGAAGGTTGCGGTGATGTGGCAGAGCGAACCGTTGATCTGTGCCTTAGTAGAGCACCATTCGTGTTCTACCAGTTGCTGGTCGCCCGGAGCATCATATACGGCAGTATCGGTACCTCTCTCTCTGCTAATGAGTTTGGCTTTCGGGCATAGGCATCCGCCCGTGCCGCAGGCTTTGTTCACCCCCTGGTTCTGCATCGGTTTTTCTTCACTGTATACGCACTGGAATTTTCGTCGTGGGAAGGTTTTGTTCTTCTTGAATTTCTTTCGCAGAGCTCTTGCCAGCGGGTCTCCATCCACCTTCCAGAATTCAGATTTTCTTACCATGAATGGGTCGGTGCGCAGGGCAGCTCCCATAGAAGATATAAAGGTGATTTCCTTAGGCAGGGCAGTGGCACGCAGAATGAGGTCAGCCTTATCCTTGAGCGAGTCGATGGCATCGATGATGAAGTCGTATTGCTCCATGTGGAATTCATCGGCAGTATCTGCCTGATATATTTTCTGATAGGCTGTGATGTTGGCATCGGGGTTGATTTCGAGCAGTCGGTTGCGCAGCGCCTCTACCTTCACTTCGCCTAAGGTTCGGCTTGTAGCCATCAGCTGGCGGTTGCAGTTGGTTACGCATACCCTGTCGCTGTCTACGATTGTGATGTTTCTCACGCCGCTTCTCAGGAGTCCTTCTGCGCACCATGATCCTACTCCTCCGATACCGAAGATGAGCACTCTTGCCTTCTGAATTTTCTCAAGATTATCCTTTCCCAGGAGCAATTCGGTGCGTCGCTGCATTCCCCGCTCCATTGTCGTTATTTTATTCTCCATTTTCTTGTTTGTAAAGAATTCTAATGTATATATCTGATGCAAAGTTAGTGAATAAAATCCGATGTCGGCTGATATGAATAAATGTTTATAATTCTTTAACTCATTTAACTTCTGAACTTGCGAAACTTGAATTATTACTAAGTGGATAATGATAGTCACATGCTTTTTTTAGTGGTTGAAATTTAGTTTCAGTAAGCGTTTCTGGAAGAAGAATGGCGGGGGAGTAACTAATAATGAACTGTTACGCCCCCATGCATGATGTTACTCCGAGGGTAGTGCCGAGCGCCGTCAAGATTGTGAG
>JAJWOH010000278.1:0-1826 GCA_021635485.1 Segatella copri
ATTCGAGTGCTCAGCTCCTGGACAGGATGGTGAGTCGATGCAGATTGGCAACCCTGAGGGTTCCATCCATGCAGAGACTGCTTGGGGTAATCCCGTTGTTACCAAGAAGATGATATTAGCCGTGAAGAAGGCAGGTTTCAATGCCATCCGTATTCCAATCCGTTGGCAGTGCCACATTACCAACGCTCAGGCGATGAGCATCGACAAGGCTTGGATTGCTCGTATCAAGGAGGTAGTGGGCTGGTGTCTTGACAACGATTTGAAGGTTATCATCAATGTGCATCATGAAAAATGGCTCGAAAGTCGTCCTACCTATCAATATAAGAATGAAAACTGTCAGAAGCTTGCGCTCCTTTGGATGAATATAGCCTCTGAGTTTGCTCATTATGACAGTCGTTTGGCTTTCGCTGGTACCAATGAGGTTCACATCAGGGACAACTGGGACAAGCCTACTGCCGAGAACCTCGCAGTGCAGAATGCTTACAATCAGATATTCGTGGATGTGGTTCGTGCCACAGGCGGTAACAATGCCAAGCGTCACCTCATCTTGCAGACTTATGTTTGCAACCCTTGGTTTGGCATCGAGAATGGAGATTTCATCATTCCGAAGGATGCCGAAGGCAATGGCTACAACTATATGAGTGTGGAATTCCACTACTATCAGCCATGGAGCTACGCCGGTGATTGCACCTACGATTACTGGGGTGATGCCTACAAGAATGCTGGCAAGATACCTGCTGAAAACGAAAAGACGATGACGGACTTCTTTGATAAGGCGGTGAATACCTGGAGCAACAAAGGACTGGGTATTGTAATAGGAGAGTGGGGAGTAACCGATCACTATAAGTCAAACTCAGAGAAAGTGCATGAAAACATGACCTACTACTGTAAGTTCTTGACTACGGAGGCTCGCAAACGAGGTTTCTCTACTTTTGTTTGGGACAACAACCACTTCGGCAACGGCTCTGAGAAGTATGGTATCTTCGACCGTTTCAAGAGTATGAAGGTGAATGCTCCTTGGATTCTTGAAGGAATCTTTGGGAAGAAATAAGTAATTATTAAACTAAAAACAAAATATCAATTATGAGAAAGAAAACTATGTTTCTCGGCCTGCTCGGTGCAGGTTTGATGTGGATGCCTGCTTCTGTCATCCTCGCTGCCCAAATGAACAATGCAGCGATGAGCGTTCAGCAGAACCAAGGCATCAAGGGTACAGTGGTGGATGCCACTGGCGAAACCTTGATTGGCGCTAGCGTGAAGGTGGCTGGTACAACCAACGGTGCCGTTACCGATATAGATGGTAACTTTACGTTGAACTGCAAGCCTGGAGCAACGCTCGAAGTGAGCTACATCGGTTACAAAACGATGACCGTGAAAGCTGCTAATGGCATGAAAATCACGATGCAAGAGGATGGTAAGGCCTTGAATGAGGTCGTTGTTACCGCCCTTGGTATCAAGCGCGACCGCAAGGCTTTGGGCTATGGCTTGGAGGAGGTTAAAGGTGAGGAACTTACCAAGGCGAAGGAAACCAACGTCATCAACTCTCTTTCAGGTAAGGTGGCTGGTCTCGTTGTGCAGAACACCGCTGGCGGTGCTTCTGGTTCTACCCGCGTGCTTCTTCGTGGTAATACAGAAATGGCAGGCAATAACCAGCCTCTCTACGTGGTGGATGGTGTGCCTTTGGATAATACAAACTTTGGCAGTGCTGGTGAAGCTGGTGGTTATGACCTCGGTGATGGTATCTCTGCCATCAATCCTGATGACATTGAGACGATGACCGTATTGAAAGGTCCTGCTGCCTCTGCCCTCTATGGTAGCCGTGCTTC
>JAJWOH010000279.1:0-1806 GCA_021635485.1 Segatella copri
CTTCACCATGATCTTCTACATCACCGTCTCGGGCAAGGGATTCCGCATCCTGCTCAGATATATGCGGCCTGAAGGATGCAATCTCACTGCCACCGAACTCCACCAGCTCGCCATCAGAAAAGCCATGAGCATGTACGACAAACTGCTGGGTATCAGCAGCGACAAGCAATGCCAGGATATGGTGAGAAGTTGCGGACTGGCTTACGACCCCGAGGCTTACTTCAACTGGAATGCCGAAGTTCTCCCCATCACCCGGGAGGAGGTGGAGAACTTCGAAAAAGCCACAAAGCAACAGGAGGAACAGAACAGGAAAAGACAGACGGAGGCTGAAAAATCCAGAAAGAAAAGCCCGCGCAAACAGGAAGACGAGGCGCCACCCAAAACGCTCACCACCGAAGAGATTCTGCAGTATGTAGACAAACTGGCAGAGCGCTGGGAAGAGCGGTTTGAGGAGCATCATCACAACAGCTACGTAGTGAGATACGCCACATTCTGCCTCTGTTTCGGAGCCGAAAAGGAGGAGGCTGTGAAACACATGGCAGATAAGTTTGGCGGCGAATATGCCGATACCGAGCGGGTGGCACGAGAGATTTACAAGCATACCGAGCGGCTGGGAACCTGGAAGATAAGACAGCAGGGAGATGATGAGCAGAAACGCTATACCAGCATGAGAGCACTGCTGGGATGGCTGGGAGCCCGATATGAAATGCACCACAACACGCTGAGCAACCAGTATGAAGTGCGCGCCATCAACACCGGAGAGAAACTCTATCTCGACTGGACCGAAGTGGATACCCGGGTGAGCAATTCCCTGTTCGTGAAGATGGAACTGGATAACATCTGCACCACCCAGAAAAAGCTGGATACGGTAATCAGAAGTAACTTCAGTCCCGAATTCAACCCCATGGAGGAATATCTGAAGAGTCTGCCGAAATGGGACCGAAAGACGGACTATATCGCAGAATTGGCCCATCGGGTAACCGTGATGCAGACAGGCGGTTACCGCCATACGGAGGAGGATTTTGCCTATGCCTTCAGGAAATGGCTGGTCAACATGGTGGTTTGCTGGGTTCGGCCCGATGTCACCAACCAGTCTATCATGGTTTTCGTAGGCAAGGGCGGCATCTTCAAGACCACGTTTTTCGACCATCTTCTGCCGCCCCATCTGCGCAAGTATTTCGCCAACGATTCTACGGGCGACTACAAGAACAAGGATTTCCTGCAGATGTGTGCCAGCAAGGCGATAGTGTGTCTCGATGAGTTCAGCTGTCTGCGCGGCAAGAACCTGGATTCCTTCAAGAGCAACATCACGAAGCGCAACATCAGCATGCGAATCCCTTATGCCGAGTGGGACTGCATCCTGCAGAACAATGCGGGGTTCTGCGCCACGAGCAATGAGGTTCATATCATCGATGACGACGAGAACCGCCGTTTCCTCATCTGGCGCATCGAGAAAATCAAAAGTCCCATCGACTTCCCCTTCAATTACGAGGGCATCTACTCACAGGCTGTGGCACTGGCTCAGGAGGTGATAGAGAAGCGCCGGAGGGGTGAGCCTTGCGACTGGGTTTACTGGTTTACGAAGGAGGAGAATGAGGAGATACAGCGCCATAATCTTTATTTCCGTGTAAACAACTACATAGCCGAGCGCATCAACAAGTTCTACCGTGTTCCTGATGCCGATACGCCGTCCGAGTTCTGCAAGTTTGTTACGGCGAGTGATGTGATGGAGCGCATCTGCACGAATCCCGCCTTCCGCCAGTCGATGTCGAACAAGGACATTTCGATGTTCATGGAGGCGCTGGG
>JAJWOH010000280.1:0-1806 GCA_021635485.1 Segatella copri
TGGAGCATCAGGCGGCGCTTGGTCTCATTCTTCTCTACGAGAACTCGGTCTATTAAGTCATCGTGCTTGGCATAGAGCCACTCGTTGTTCTGCATGTCGAAATGAGTGAATACCCACAGGGCATTTGTGGATATTCGCTCGTCCTCATCAAATGTTAGTTGATACAGATGAGCTTTTTTACGGTTATTACCATGGGTAAGAATACAAATCTCATAGATGTCATCCATGCAAAGTTTCTTATTCAGTTTCTTCCTCATGCTTCTATGGCTTATTTGATGATGAAACTCTTCTCTACCTTGTGTTTAACAAATTCTCTAGCTGCGAATAGTGGTACATTTTCCATCCATTTTTGGTCTTGGAAACCTCGCATGGAGAAACGGATACCTTTGAGATGATAGGAGGCAAAATCGTGAGTGATAAATGCTGCTAGTGATTTTGCCTTTACATTCTCCTCAGCCTTTACTTCTATTGGTAAGATTTCGCTGCCGGCTTGTACTATGAAATCAATTTCTTGGGTAGAGCTTGGCTTACTGTAATAATATATGGGTAAGTAAGGAAGAGATTTCAGCTGTTGAAGCACGAAATTCTCAGTAAACGCCCCCTTGTATTCGCTAAACACGTTGTTGCCAATGAGAATCTGGTCAGGTTGTGCCATTGTGAGTGCTCCCAACAAACCTACATCAAGCACATATAATTTGAAAGCATCCATGTCTGTATAGAATTTTAATGGAGATTTGGCATCTCTTGTTCTTTCTACCTTATGGACGAGTCCTGCGTCAATGAGCCATTGTATTGCAATCTCGAAATCTTTAGCCCTAGCTCCTTTTCTTATTGCACCATAGATGAACTTCTTGTTCTCGCGAGCCAGTTGGGCTGGGATTGATTGCCATACCATTCTTACTCTTTGTGTCTGTTCTTCGGTGTGTTTGCTGATATCTGCCTCGTATGCATTCAAGATGTTTTGTTGAATTTGCCTTACTTGCATTGGGTTGTGATTTTGTGTAAATTCCAATACTGCTTCGGGCATACCTCCAACAAAGTAGTATCGTCGAAGGTATTCTATGAATTTTGGGGCGAGGCTGTTGATAAGTTCCTTATCTCCGCTTTGCAATAAATCTAAAAGTTGTTTCTCTCCATTGGCAAGTAGAAATTCCTCATAAGTCATGGGGTAGAGGTGCATGATGTCAACTTTACCGACAGGGAAGGATTCTCCTTTCATGTTCATGACACCGAGCAATGATCCTGCTACGATGATATGCAATTCTGGCTTGTCTTCACAGAAATATTTCAGCGAGGACAAAACAGGTGGAATCTCTTGTATCTCATCGAGAAATACAAGGGTCTTGCCAGGAGTGATGTCTTGGTGTGCATAAGCAGCAAGGCCGATGGAAAGTCTTTCTGCATTTGCGTCACCTTGAAAAAGTTGAGCAATGCTTTTATTTTTGTAACAGTTGATGTAAACCATATTCTCAAATTCGTTGTTGCCAAACTCTTTGATGATATAGGTCTTGCCAACTTGTCTTGCTCCATACATGATGAGTGGCTTCCTGTTACTGGATAATTTCCATTCTTTCAGATGGTTGTATATGAATCTTTTCATGTTTGCTACACTTTTGTGAGGGAATGATATTTGTGCCTATACATTTTTATGAGGGAATAATGCCTTATTACCAACACTTTTGTGAGGGAATATCGCTGCAAAGATACTGATTTCTTTTGAAAAACCACAAAAAACGTCCTTAAAAATGTGTAAAACTGTCTTATACGTGAAAAAGTTGTCACCTTTAGGATGGTTAAACTAAATAT
>JAJWOH010000281.1:0-1805 GCA_021635485.1 Segatella copri
GTAACTACTCAGCACCCCTATAGAAAACTTCTCGTTAATAAAGCATAAACTTGATTTTGCTTATTTTCTTCATCATTACAAACTCTTTAATGATTGAGTCGATGAGGACGTAGGCTGTTTAAAACAGTTCATTTAACGAGTTCTTTTCCGATGATGCCTCCAACATGTTTCCTTTGACTATCATCGCCCTTCAACAATTTATCTGTCAGGAGATACGTTTTTGCATTTTCCGCAAGTCAAAAGTCTGTGTTAAGGGATGTAAATCGTGATTTTGCCATGTGGAGAAAAATGCTTATCTTTGCACCAAAAACAATGGCAAACGACTGTACTGATATAGATGTTGTTTTGCGCCAGATAAACCAGCGTCTGCGCAAGCTTGAGAAGTCCGACTCCGAGAAGAATGAGGAGATCGGACGCCTCAATCGTGTCATTAACCAGAAGGACGTGGAGATACATAATCTAAAGTCAGAACTTGCCGTTGCTAAAGGGCGTATCAAGGAACTCGAGGAAACTGATGACGATACATCAAGTACACCAGGAAAGCCCGAGAAAAACAGCAGTAACAGCAGTATTCCTCCTTCCCAAGAAAGTATCGCTTCTCGTGAGCAACGCAGGACAAAGTCTCTTCGCAAGCCAAGTGGAAAGCCGAGCGGTGGACAGCCTGGCCACAAGGGTCACACACTGCAGACTATTGCAGAACCAGACGTAATAGTAAAGCACGAACCAGTCTATTGTAAATGCTGTGGTCGGCTCTTGATTGATACACCATGCCAGAAGATCCGTAAGACACAGATTGTTGATATCAAGGTGGTCGTAGAGACCTGTGAGGAACAGTATTACGAGAAGGTCTGTGAATGTGGTTGCGTAAACAACTGCGAAGCTCCCAACTGTCGTATCAAGTATGGTGACAACCTCCGTGCACTGGTGACATACCTTAATGTAGTGCAGTGTATTCCGTTCAAAAGGATTGCAGAACTTATATCCGACCTGTCCGGCCAGAATATAAGTGAGGGAACAGTGCAGAACATACTCAAAGAGAATAGCGGCAAGGCAGATTGTGCATACGAGGAAATACGCAAGAGGCTGGAAACAGCGTCTGTCGTAGGAGCCGATGAAACAGGTGCTGCGGTAGGAAAGCATCTGCATTGGAACTGGATATTCCAGAACGACCTGCTTACATACGTGTTCCAGTCTGAATCGCGAGGTCAGAAGGCCATAGATTCCAAGTTTCCAAAGGGACTTCCCTATTCGACACTTGTGACAGACAGACACCAGAGCTACTTCAAGATGAATGTTAAGGATCATCAGGTCTGTCTGGCTCATCTCCTTAGGAATGCAGAGTATCTGAACGAATTGGATTCAAACCAGAACTGGTCACGGAGATTCATCCAACTGATAGAACACTCTATAAATCTCAGAAGAGAGGGCAACATTACCTCTAGAAAGATAAAGGTACTGAAGACTAAGATGAAGAACCTCTTGGGTGAAAGCCTCACGCATTTAGATAACGAGTTTGAGAAATTCAAGAGAGGTATTCTTAAGGTCAAAGACTACCTGTTCACCTTTCTCTCCAATCCAAGTGTGCCATACGATAACAATGCCAGTGAGCGGGGAGTTAGGAAAATCAAGATAAAACAGAAAGTCAGTGGTTGCTTCCGAACAGACAGCGGTGCCGATGATTTTGCCAAGCTGCACTCCATCGCTGAAACTGCTATGAAGAACGGAAATTCGAAATTCAATGCAATTCTTGCTGTAGTACAACAGTAAGACGATTACTCATGCCCATAGGGGTGCTGAGTAGTTAC
>JAJWOH010000011.1:0-20334 GCA_021635485.1 Segatella copri
TTGCTGCTGGTAAGCCATACTTCTCAGTAGCTTCTGGTGGTGGTACAGGTCGTACTTTGCACCCAGATAACATGGCTGCTGGTCCTGCTTCTTACGGTATGACTGATACTATGGGTCGTATGCACTCAGATGCTCAGTTCGCAGGTTCTTCTTCAGTTCCTGCTCACGTAGAGATGATGGGCTTCCTCGGTATGGGTAACAACCCTATGGTAGGTGCTACTGTTGCTATCGCTGTAGCTATCGACCTCGCTATCAACAAGAAGTAATTTCTTTGAGATACAAAACATATAAAAGCCTTGAGAATCAACTGATTCTCAAGGCTTTTTCTTTATTTATTCTACTGGAATAATCCCATATCCTACTGGAATAAAAAAATATCTCCGAAAGATATTTTTTTATCTTTCGGAGATATTCTTCTATCTTTCGGAGAAAATAATTTATCCTACAGAGTTTCTATTTTTATCTAACCAGTTTTCTAATTTTCCTAAAACTAAACGATGTGCTCATGAGTACAATGATAACGCCAATCAACCAATAAAGCCAATCACGGTAACTGATCATGAAAACCAGGAACAACACCAGGAGCAGAATCAGAAGCTGAAAGATACAGAATCTGAAACCAAGAGCAGATAAACGATAACCATAAACGGCTCTGCTGAAAATCAAGACGGCAATGGTCTCTATGGCATAAGCCACAGCAATGCCTCCCCCTACTCCTCTCAATCCATCTAACTGATAACCAGCTATTTCACAGACTATCAGCAAGATAACACAAAAACTTTCCTGAATGAGAAAAAGTCTGGAATCTCCCCTTGACAGCGGGAGATATTCTATTGGAAGATAGACCGCCTTGAACAACATGGCAACAGCAGCAAGCTGAGTCATCTGAAGCATCCCCATAAACTGGGCATTGTATAATATCGGAATAATGAGAGGCAGACCTAAAATGATAGCTGCAACGATAGGCCCCAGCAACAGGACATTCATTTCAAGCTGGCGGTTCACACAGAGATTGCGCTCTTTAACAGACTCCTCGTTTTTTCTGGAACCCGAAATGCCGGAGAGACGGGGATAAAAATCCTGATCCATGACCGAGAACACCATTCCCGCATAAACAAAGACAATCGTAATACCGGCATTGAAAAGTCCGACAACTTCCAGATTGCCTTGTTGGTTCAAAAAGGCACGAATCAGAAATTCGCATCCGCTATTCATCAAACCCGAAAGTACAAATGCCCCGCCAAGTCGCAAAAGTGGGAAACCTGCAACTAGCGTCATTTTTCGCATATTTACGCCCCACCTTACAACTCGTCGGGAATATCGAAAATTCAGAGCCCATTGCATAAATGCCAAAATGAACAGAACGGGCAGAATACCTCTCTCACCAAATATCCAATAAACCGGAACCGAAACCAAAAGCAGAAGAATAGCCAGAAGACTTGCCTGCATCGCCAACGCACGCAACTGTCCGGTAGCTTTCAGAATGGCAGTTTCACCTCCAGCCAGAATCGTGAAGAAAATGGTTGGTGCCAGGAGAATGAAATGTAGCGTATGATTGCCCCAGGAAAAAGTAAACCCATTGAGTAACGGACCCAGAAGAACACAGACGATGGCTCCGAAAAATGAAGCAAGCAGACTATAGGTGCGGACAAGAAGAACCGCCCCGGCGATATCAGCCTTTTCAGACTGCGATTCATCTGCAGCATGTTCCTTTTCTGAAATAAATTTAACACCACTAGTAGGAATGCCGAAATTACACGCAGAACTGAGAACAGAAATCGTTGAGCTGAAAAGAGACAGCAGTCCCATTCCAGAAGGTCCGAGGAAGAGCGCCGTAAATTTATTGCGCAAAACTCCTACAAGAATTCCCAATCCTTGCACACTGCCAAACAATCCTGTATATTTCAGAATATGCGAATAACTGTTTTCCTTTTTATCACCCATAATCAAAAGAAACAAAAAAAAGGTTGGATTTCCCGAAAGAGAAATTCAACCTTTATACTTTAAAATCTCAAAAGAAGATTCTGTCGAAGATTAAGCCTCAGCTGGAGCCTCCTCTGCAGGAGCTTCCTCAGCAGCCTTAGCCTCTGCCTCAGCAGCAGCTGCAGCAGCCTTCTTATCAGCTACCTTCTTAGCGATTGCCTCGTTCATCTTCTTCTCAGCCTCGAGCTCCTTAGCAGCAGCTTCCTTCTTTGCCTTAGCATCGCCCTCGCGAACAGCAGAAATCTTAGCGTCCTTGCTATTCTTCCAAGCGTCGAAACGCTTCTGAGCCTCAGCATCGTCGAATGCGCCCTTCTTAACGCCACCCTTGAGGTGCTTCATCAAGTAAACGCCCTCGCCCTTGAGGATGTTGCGAACTGTGTCTGTTGGCTGTGCACCTGTCTCTACCCAGTAGAGTGCGCGCTCGAAATTCAAATCTACAGTAGCTGGATTGGTATTAGGGTTGAAAGTACCAATCTTCTCAGTAAATTTACCATCACGTGGTGCTCTAACGTCAGCGATTACGATGCTGTAGAAAGCATAGCTTTTACGACCGCCGCGCTGCAATCTGATTTTTGTTGCCATTTTTAAATCTTAATTTTAATTTAATTTATAATGAGGTTTGAATTTTATGCTGCCATCTCGTGACAGCGGGTGCAAAATTACTACTTTTATTTGAATTGAGCAAACTTTTATCGATATTCAAATGCTTTTTTAGCATTTTTTATCTGATTCGGTCTGCTGCTCTCAAGAGTTTGATGTCATCGTTCACACCTTTCATTGCCATCCATTCGAATATGATTGCTACCAAAGGAAGGCAAGCGGCAAACTGAAACTTCATCGTTCCTTCTGCTTCAGGAACAGGAATCAAGCCCATGAACATCACGATATAATCTACATACCATAAACCTGCAAAAAGCATGGCAAGTGAACAGAGTGATTTCTGAAGCTTCAGATTCTTGTACAAAAAGATGTTTACCAATGCTATGATGGCTGAAACGGCGAGCAGAAGGAACAGAGGAACGCAAGTAGTTGAAATCTGCATTCCTGCCTCCCCTACCACTCCGAGATTATAAACCATAGTGTCTCCTCCCATCGTCTTAGCTGCGATGCTGGCGACAGGAAGGAAAAGACAGATAGCAATGGCGATGACAGCAAAGAGCAGAAATAATGTCTGTTTACGCTGTATCATATAGCTCTGGAATATTAAATTTCGTTCTCGTGAACCATTGGTGCAGATGTCTTGGTAGGATCGCGCCAATAAATATTATTCTCAATAAACTCTTCTGTAGCGAGCAAAGTTGGCTTTGGCAACTTCTCGTAGTAGCGAGAGATTTCAATCTGTTCGCGGTTCTCAAAAACTTCCTCCAAAGAATCGTTATAAGAAGCAAACTCCTGAAGTTTCTTGCTCAACTCCTGCTTGATTTCTATAGAAATCTGATTAGCGCGCTTTGCAATGATAGCTACGCTCTCGTAGATATTATGGGTATCATCGCAGAGATCCATAATGTTGCGAGTTACTGTGTTTACTGGTGCCTTTGATTTTTTGAAATCCATAATTATAGTACTATTATTATTATATTGTTTTTACCTTATTATATATATGCTTTTTTTTAATTGGCATTATTGCCAAGCTGGTCGAGAGCTGACTCCGGATGCTCTTTCTCGTACTGCTTGCACTTCTCGATATACTTCTCGGCAAGTGCGCGGTCCTTTGAATCAGGATATTCGTTGATAAAGCCATAACACTCATCCTCAGCATCCTGATAGCGCTCCAGCTGCTTTTTCTCGACACTCATCTTTGCCAGTTCGTATTTACCTTTCATGATGAGCGATGCAAACTCCTCGCGTCGGTTGCTGTAAGGATAATCCTTAAGCGCATTCTGTGCAGTTACGATACAAGCCTCATAATTGTTGCCTCCGCTGGTACAGTTGCCGAAATAGGTGCCCATATCAAAATAGAGCTTGGCACTCTTATACTCCTTCTCAACCAAGAGGTCCTGAAGAGCAAAAAGGCGGTTTGTAGCCTGCTGCTTGAGTCGGGCATCTGGATAAAGATCCAGAAACTCCTGGAAGGCTGCGATGGCTGTAATGGTGGTACTCTGGTCAAGACGAGGCTCCGGAGCATTCTGATACAGACTCTCTCCCACAAAGTACTTTGCATTTTCAGCAAACTTACCTTTAGGATAAGAAGAGTAATACTTCTTGAAATACTCTGCAGCAGTCTCATAATCCTTCATACCATACTCGGCCATAGCCAGCATATACAAACATTCCTCACCCTCGGTAGAACCTTTCTTCATCGTTACCAGTTCCTGCAGAAGAGGAATGGCACGGGAATACTTGCCCTGGGCATAGCTCTGCTTGGCGTACTCATACTTATAAGTATAATCGCCTGATTTCAATACCTGGTTATATTCGTGGGCACAGCTCGACAAGAGCAATGCAACACACGATGCAATAAGAGTCAATTTTTTCATAATTCTCATTTTGAACTGCAAAGTTACTCATAATTTACTTATTATCAAAAGAAAAGATACATTTTTTCGTAAAAAATTAATCTTTATAACGATTAATGGCGTTTTTTTTGTAATTTTGCACCTTGAAACAGAACTTTTGAGAAGAAATCAGGAAGAAAATGGATTTTAAGATTACATCAAAATATAAGCCAACTGGCGACCAGCCGCAAGCCATCAGGCAACTCACAGAGGGGGTGCTTGAAGGAGACCCTGCACAGGTGTTGTTGGGTGTAACCGGCTCGGGTAAAACCTTTACGGTGGCAAACGTGATTGCCAACGTGGGGAAGCCTACGCTCATCTTGAGCCACAACAAGACTCTTGCTGCCCAACTGTATCAGGAGATGAAGGGTTTCTTCCCTGAGAACGCTGTAGAATATTATGTTTCATACTACGACTATTATCAGCCGGAAGCTTATCTGCCTACGACTGATACATATATAGAAAAAGACCTCGCCATCAATGATGAAATAGACAAGTTGCGACTCGGTGCTGTTTCTGCCCTTCTCTCGGGCAGAAAGGATGTCATCGTTGTCTCATCCGTATCGTGCATCTATGGTATGGGCGGACCTGTGGCGATGCAGGAGAACATCATCAAGATTCATCGCGGGCAGCGACTCGACAGAAATGAATTTCTGAGGAAACTCGTTGATGCACTTTACGTTAGAAATGATATAGAACTGCAACGTGGCAACTTCAGAGTGAAAGGCGAAACGGTTGACATCTTTATGGCTTACAGCGATCATGTTTTGCGCGTAACATGGTGGGACGATGAGATTGACAGTATCGAAGAAGTGGATTCGCTCACTTATCACCGCCTTGCCTCGTTCGAAGATTACGAGATTTATCCAGCCAACCTTTTCGTAACAACAAAAGAACAGCAGGAAAGTGCCATTCGCAGAATTCAGGACGACCTGGTTAAACAGGTAGAATTCTTCAAGAGTATTGGAGATGGAATCAAGGCACAGCGCATCAAGGAGCGTGTAGAATATGATATGGAAATGATCAAGGAATTGGGCCACTGTTCGGGCATCGAGAACTATTCCCGTTATTTCGATGGCAGACATGAAGGTGAACGCCCGTATTGCCTGCTCGATTTCTTCCCTAAAGATTTCCTGCTTGTGGTTGACGAGAGCCATGTGAGCATCCCGCAGATTGGAGCCATGTATGGAGGCGACCGGGCACGAAAGAAGAATCTGGTAGAATATGGTTTCCGTTTGCCTGCAGCCTTCGACAACCGTCCGCTGAAATTCGAGGAATTTCACAATCTCATTCCGCAGGCCATCTACGTAAGTGCAACTCCGGCAGACTATGAATTGAGAGAAGCCGAAGGCGTGGTTGTAGAACAGTTGATTCGTCCTACAGGACTCCTGGACCCGGAAATCGAAGTCCGTCCAAGTGAGAATCAGATAGATGATCTTCTGGACGAAATATTAACAAGAACACACCGCAACGAGCGAGTTCTGATTACGACTCTTACAAAGCGTATGGCAGAAGAACTCACCGAGTTCCTGCTCAACCACAACGTAAAGGCTGCCTATATCCACAGTGATGTGGCAACCTTAGACCGAGTAAAGATCATGAACGATCTCCGTGCAGGAGTATACGATGTACTGGTGGGTGTCAACCTGTTACGAGAAGGACTCGACTTGCCGGAAGTTTCGCTCGTAGCTATTCTCGATGCAGACAAGGAAGGTTTCCTGCGCAGTCACCGTTCTCTGACCCAGACAGCTGGCCGTGCAGCCCGAAATGTGAACGGCAAGGTAATCATGTATGCAGACAACATCACAGACAGCATGCAGAAAACGATAGATGAAACTGCCCGCCGCCGAAGCATCCAGTTGAAATACAATGCCGACCATGGCATTACTCCAAAACAGATTGTGAAAGCAATAACCTCAGCTCTGCCTACCAGCAAGGAAGAAGGAGCAAAGATTGTTCCGATGGGAGCCGAGGGTTCCAAGCCTCGCGTCTACGTGGAACCGGAAAGTGCAGCCTTCGTTGCCGACCCTATTGTTCGCAGTATGAGCAAGGAAGAATTGGAAAAGAGCATTGCCAATACTACGGCATTGATGAAGCAAGCTGCCAAAGATCTCGACTTCATGCAAGCTGCCCAATATCGCGATGAAATCATCCGATTGCAGAAGGAATTGGAAGAAAAGGGATAAATTCAAAAGAAATAACCATCAAAAAGAGGGTGTATCATAAATTAATGATTCACCCTCTTTTTGTTGGAATATTACTGATATGTTATCCAAGCTTATAACACACCCTCTTTTTATTTACCCAGCAGTTATTCATCTGTCTGTCAGTTATCTGCTATTCAAACGACAGCTTTTTCAGACGGGAACGTAACTGCTCCGCCTCGCTCTTTCTGATAGAGAGTTTGATGCTGCAAGTATTATCGAAAGTCTGATCCAGGATACGCGGATTCATATCTTTGACTATCCTCATCACATCATTCATCATCGGATAAGTAAAATCATAGGTTACTATTTCCTCTATCTGTTGCGTAACCTCCTCACTATGAGCCAAAGCATCAATAGCAGCTTCACGATAGGCAACAATGAGTCCGCTGGTTCCCAATTTCACTCCTCCGAAATATCGGATGACGACAATTAAAATATCCGTCAATTCTGATTTCGTGATTTGGCCGAGGATTGGTTTTCCTGCTGTAGAAGAAGGTTCGCCATCATCATTGGCACGGAACTCTGTCCGTTCAGGACCTAGCATATATGCATAACAACAATGTCGGGCATCGTAATATTTCTTACGGTACCCGGCAACAATTTCCTTCACCTCGTCAACAGTTGTAACATGGTGAGCAAAGGCGAGAAACTTACTTCTTTTCTCGGTGTAATATCCCTCGCCTATCGTATCTGATATAGTCTTAAATTCGTCTATCATTAATCCAACTTGTGAATAATCAAACCGCTGCGCAACTTAGGTTCAAACCAAGTTGCCTTAGGTGGCATAATCTTACCACTGTCAGCGATGTCCATAATCTGCTGCATAGTAACCGGATGCAAAGCAAGTGCCATCTTCATCTCGCCGCTATCCACACGACGTTTCAACTCACCGAGACCACGAAGACCACCCACAAAATCGATGCGCTTATCAGAACGTAAATCCTTGATACCCAGAATTTCATCAAGAATCAGACGAGATGAAATATCAACATCGAGCACGCCGATTGGATCAGCATCATCATAGGTTCCCGGCTTAGCAAACAAACCGTACCATTTACCGTCCAAATAGAGGAGGAAAGAATGGAGAGCAGCTGGTTTCAGAATATCCAAGCCAAACTGACTGATAGCATCATCAATAGCCATCTTTTCATAGCAAGGAATGCCCTCTTCATCACCAGATACATTCACATTGATTGCATCAATATCTATCACCTCGAAGTTCTTTGTCAAAGCATCGAGGAACTGATCAGAAGTCAGACCATTCAAATCCTTCACAACTCGGTTATAATCGAGAATCGTAAGCTGACTTGCCTGGAAACAAACAGCCATAAAGTAGTTATATTCCTCCTTACCTGTATGATTAGGATTCTGCTTAGCTTTTTCTGCACCTACCAGAGCTGCTGCTGCAGAACGGTGATGACCGTCAGCAATATAAAGGCTAGGCATCTTGGCAAATTCCGCTGTAATTGTGGCAATATCCTGATCATCGCTTACAACCCAGAACTGATGACGGAAACCATCAATTGGAGCAATGAAATCATATTCCGGTGTTGTTGCTGCATAACGCATCAGAAGTTCGTTAAGCACCTCATTATCAGGATAAGCGAAGAATACTGGTTCGATATTGGCATTGCATACACGCACATGCTTCATACGGTCTTCTTCCTTATCGCGGCGTGTCAGCTCATGTTTCTTGATGACACCCGTCATATAGTCGTTTACATACGCACCTACAACAAGACCATACTGAGTCTTGCCATTCATAGTCTGTGCATAGATATAATACTGTTCCTTATCATCCTGTTTTAACCAGCCATTCTCCTGGAACTTTCTGAAGTTCTCGGCAGCGCTTTCATAAACGCGAGGATCGTACTCAGAAGTTCCTGGTTCGAAATTGATTTCAGGTTTAATAATATGATAAAGGCTCTTCTCGTTATCGCCTGCCTCGGCACGTGCTTCCTCAGAATTGAGAACATCGTAAGGACGAGACTCAACCTGCTCAACGAGATTTTTAGGAGGTCTTACTCCCTTAAAAGGTTTTACTATTGCCATAATATTTTGTTCAAATTGACTAGTTTAATAAAAACATGAAAAGCCCATCAAGAGTGCTTCTGTGAAAAAGCACCCTTCATGAGCTATATGTATGGGAAGAATAATTACTTATTTACCTGGAACTTAGTGCATCCATCCTTAAAGAACGCATTAATCTGCTTAGCTGCAGCAATACCGGCATTGATATTTGCTTCTGCAGTCTGTGCACCCATCTTCTTAGGAGTTGAGAAGTAGCGACCCTCGAACTTGGCAAAGTCTGCATCAGCATCAGGCTTGATATCAGTGATGAACTTCAAGTCCTCACGCTCAGCGAGAAGTTTCAGGAGCTCAGGCTCATTGATAACCTCCTTACGCGCTGTATTGATGAGGATGCCACCCTTAGGCAACTGGTTTACGGTCTTGTAGTCGATGCTCTTGATAGTCTCTGGAGTAGCAGGGATATGAAGAGAAACGATGTCACAAGTCTGGAACAACTCATCCTGTGACTTTACAGCATGAACACCGGCAGCCTCGATAACATCAGCTGGGCAGAATGCATCGTAAGCAGCTACTTCCATGCCGAATCCCTTGGCGATGCGAGCCACATTTCGACCTACATTACCAAAAGCAAGAATACCCAATTTTTTACCCTTCAACTCGCTGCCAGCCTTGCCGTTGTAGAAATTACGTACAGTAAAGACCAACAAGCCGAATACCAACTCAGCTACTGCGTTAGAGTTCTGACCAGGAGTATTCTCAGCCACTACATTATGAGCAGTAGCAGCAGCAAGGTCAATGTTATCATAACCCGCACCGGCACGAACGATAATCTTCAGGTTCTTTGCTGCATCGAGCACCTCGGCATCAGCCTTGTCAGAACGGATAATCATCGCGTCCACATCCTTCACTGCATCGAGAAGCTGAGCCTTCTCTGTATATTTTTCGAGCAGCACCAATTCGTTGCCTGCTCCCTCTATTTCTTTCTTAATGCCTTCCACAGCAGCCGCTGCGAATGGCTTTTCTGTTGCAACTAATACTTTCATACAAATTCAAAAATTAATGTTGTGCTCCAAAATCCTGCATGGCCTTGACAAGTGCCTGAACACCCTCCATGGTCTGTGCATTGTAGCAGCTGGCACGGAAACCACCCACTGAGCGGTGACCCTTGATACCTACCATGCCACGCTCTGTAGCGAAGTCGAGGAACGGCTTCTCCAACTCCTTGTACTCATCGTTCATCACGAAGCAGATGTTCATCAAAGAACGGGATGCTTCTTCAACAGTACCCTTGAAGAGTTTGTTGCGGTCGATTTCTGCATAAAGAACTTCTGCACGTTCGTGAGCTCGCTTGTCAGCAGCCTCAACACCACCATTAGCCTTCAACCAGCGGAGATTCTCCATCAAGGTATAGATAGGAACAACAGGAGGAGTATTGAACATACTGCCCTTCTCAACGTGAGTACGATAATCGAGCATTGTAGGAAGCTCGCGAGGAGCCTTGCCGAGCATATCATCCTTTACGATGATAACGGTAACACCTGCCATAGAAAGATTCTTCTGAGCACCTGCATAGATGGCAGTATACTTAGAAACATCTACTGGACGGCTCATGATATCTGAAGACATATCAGAAATCAATGGTACGTTTACGTCTGGATCTACACGGAGTTCGGTACCATATATAGTATTGTTGCTTGTCAAATGCAAGTAATCACAATCGGCTGGTACAGTGTTAGGAACCTGTGGATAGAAAGTGAAATTGGCGTCGGACGATGATGCGATCTCCACGACCTCACCAAAATGCTTCGCCTCTTTCATTGCCTTCTTAGCCCAAGTGCCAGAATTAATGTAGGCAGCCTTCTTGATGAGGAAGTTTGCTGGAATCTGCATAAACTGCAATGACGCACCACCACCAAGGAAGATTACGGAATAACCCTCAGGAATGTCAAGAAGCTCCTTGAATAAGGAGACTGCCTCATCAACTACTGGCTGGAAATCCTTAGCACGGTGGCTGATTTCCATCAATGAAAGACCTGAACCATTAAAATCCAAAATCTGCTTTGCTGTGTTCTCAATCACTTCGCGTGGAAGCATTGATGGACCTGCGTTAAAATTGTACTTCTTCATCTTTGTATAATTATTTAAGTTTTATACGATATAATCCTGTTAGCAGGAAAAATTAGTGCACAATACACCCATATAGGATACATAGTAAACCTTTGGATTGTATTTACGACTGCGAAATTACACTTTTTATTTGAAACTACCAAACTTTTCTGCACATTTTTAGCGTTTTGCGCAGATTTCTTTCATTTTGTTAGTCATTTTAGTATAATAACTGCATATTTATGTCTATTTTTACATTTATTATACATTAGCAAGCAACAGAGAAAAGATAATAGCAGTTTGTCAACTACCTTACCTCTTCCACTATCGTTTTGACGCCTTTTATCTTTTCGCCCTTTACATTATTCAGTACGCTGCGCAACTTCGTTCGGGAAATGGCAGCATAAGCATAACGGTCATTAACATCAATCTTTCCGATTTCAGCCGACTGCAGCCCACCCTTCTTGCAAAGGAAGCCTAAGATGTCCCCCTTGCTGATTTTATCTTTCTTGCCTTTACCGATATATATAGTAGCCATCTTAGGTTTGGCTGGCGCAGGAAGCAGATCAGCAACAGGCATCTCATAATTCTCAATCTCTGCATCCACATATTCCGGAATATGCTCTTCAGGACCTAACAGGAAGAAAGCCTTTCCCTGGGCTTCCCATCTTGCCGTACGTCCTACACGATGAATATAACCATCTTCGCTCTCCGGCATGTGATAATGGATGATATTATCTATATCTGGAATATCAAGTCCGCGCGAAGCCAGATCCGTACTCACCAGGATATTGGCACTACCGTTGCTGAAACGATAGAGAGAAGCCTCGCGTTCCTTCTGTTCCAATCCACCATGGAAGAAAGAGGTTGAAAATCCCTGCTCCACCAGATATTTATTGGTGCGCTCCACACTGTCGCGATAATTGAGGAATACAATGGTACTCTGATCGCCTAAACTGCGTAGCAAAAGTGACAGACTCTCCAGTTTATCCTTTACCGGACTATCCACCTTATATATATGTACACGGTCAGGAACCTGATCTTCATCCACACGGTAATCTATCTTTTCTACCCTACCCATGTGTACGAAATGAGGAATCTCCTCTGCCTCGGTAGCAGAAAGCAGGAAGTGTCGACGCAAGCCAGGCAAAGACTTGATCAGTCGGCTCATTTCGTCCTGGAAACCCATCTCCAGACACTTGTCAAACTCATCAATAATCAGGTATTTGATGTGATATGGAGAAAGATTTCCCTTATCCAGATGATCATTGAGACGGCCTGGAGTTCCAAATACAATCTGAGGACGAACCTGTTTCATCACGCGATGCTCATCCATCGTAGCACGACCACCATAGCAAGCCATCGCACGCAAACCGCTGCCCATATTTTTCAATACGTTAGCCGACTGCAAAGCGAGTTCCCGACCAGGAGTTACCACCACCGCCTGTGCCTCGTCATCAGTAGCATCTATAAGTTGGGTAAGAGGCAAAAGATAAGCCAGTGTCTTGCCACTACCTGTTGGCGAAAGTATCACCACATCCTTGTTCCCGTGCAAGATTGCCTGCAAGGAATCCTGCTGCATATCATTGAGCTCAATGCCCACTTTATCTAAAATTCTGTCTACCATAAATTTCCTAATAATCAATTTCAATAGAGAAGTATTCTTTTATTAAAGAGAAGTTTTCCTTTCAAGAGAAGTTTTCATAAATTCCTCATCATGAGGCATTATTTCTTTTTCTGATTGAGCAGTTTGTCAATCTCATCAAACTCCTTACCCATGTTCAGGTTCAGATAGATGGTATATAGCGGCAAAGCCCACTGGTCCTGCATATCAGGCGCCATCGTTCTGTACTTCTGCAGATAAGGCATTGCACTCTTGTAAAGTCCGTCTATCTCCTGATGAGTTTTGCGAGATTGCTGCGAATTCTTATCCATTTCAACCGCCTGATTGAAATAAGCCAAACCTATATTATAATAAGCACCAGCCAAAGAATCGTTCACGGCAAGTGCCTTTTTGCTCACTTCGATGCATTGCTTGAAATCACCCATATTCAGGAGAATGGTTCCCTTGGTAAAGAGATAGATATCATTGTCGGGAGCTATCGCCAGCGCCTTATCTGCTACGGCGAGTGCAGAATCGAGTTGGTTTTCCTGCGAATAATACTCTACCAGACGCGGGAAGAAGAACGGGAATTTCGGATCCCGCTCAAAACCTTCCTTCAAGGTAGAGAGATAGCGCGGTGTATCCTTCTCCAGTTTGTAAGTCTCAGCTAGATACTGTAACATATAGTTATAATGAGCCGTATCTTTCAGCGCCTCATAAGAATGATGAAGCGTAGCTTTGGTATCTTTCATCTTATATCCGGCATATACAGCCCAATAAGCTGCCGAAGAAAGATATTTGTCTTTCTGGGCATACTTATAAGATTGGAACATCGGTGCAGTACTGCACTCTATGTACTGGTCAAAGAACTGATAAGCCTCCTTGTATTTCTGCTTCCTGATAAACCAGGTTCCTCCGTTATAGAGGTTCGGACGTATCCTGTTCAAATATTCAGAATGAGACTTGCGGAAATCATACTCACATTTTCCTTTCTTGTTAGGAATCATCTCAACGGAATCAAGTCCTTGGGCTATAACGAAGAGCTGTCGGGTTGCATTGAAGAGTTGGGCTGTATCATACGCCTGTTTGAGGTAGAGTTTCTCATTACCCTGTTCATACTGCTTCTTCACAGCATCGAAGAGAATATTCCAAATTTTCTTGTTATTCCGGTTGGCAGAATCCGTCAGGAGTTTGCGCATACTGGATTCGGCCTTCGCCAAATCCTTGCCCGCCTTTACCAGATCTTTGGCTGCAGAAATCTCCTTCTTCTGTGCCTGCAGCTCTAATGGCGCCAACAGAAGAAAAGCTATCTGTAAAAACCATAAGTTTCTGAATATCTGTATTTTCATATTAATCTCCTAAATTAAAACTTTCATTTGTTTCCATACTCATAATAATACCAGTAGGTATTTCCATAAGTATCCCGAAGAGCATTCTGCTTTTCTGTCTCATTAGCATATTTGTGATCCATCTGCTGGAAATCCTCAAAGTCTGTATCCATCACATTATCGTGATAAACGATACTTGGATTACTGCGGCGATGCGTATAAAGAACCAACGCTTCCTTATAATGAACAGGCAGTTTGCCCGAAGTTACTTTGTAATGTTTCTGCACCTCTGCTACGAACTTGTCTAGTTGCTTGTCCAACAAGAGTGCACAAAGCTGATAGTCAACAGGCAGACGATACTTGAGATGATGTTTAACCATCCATGCCGAAGGTTTCTGCATCCATTTTGGCGCCTTCCACATCATAGCCTTCACGGTTACGCTATCCGGCATCATCGCCTTACTTCCACCTACCAGCGGATAAGTAAAGAGACGGCTGCCCAGCTCGCCTGTTTCGTTGAGACAGGCTATACGGAGCATCGTCAGCGAAGAATCTGTTTTCAGAGATTTTTCACCTACTTCCAAAGCTTTTTCATACTGTTTTTCTTTCATCAGATGTTCCATGCGCATACGTTCATGAAACAGCCGATCATTGCTAGCAACAAAGTTGACAAGCAATATTATCACCAGCATCTGGAGCAGATTCACCCATATATAGCGGGAGAACCAGCCGTTACTGTGAGGCTCTGTTTCTATCGGCTCCAACTGGCGGGCTATCCATATTAATCCGCCCCATAGAATCAGACAGAGTGGCAGGATAATCCACCACGCCCCCAGCGAATGATAACGGTCGATATCAACGGGGATATCGGTAATCATCGTCAGGATGAGGAACGAAGGGAAATAAGTAAGCCCGTGGAAACGGCGTTTCACACGGGTTACCGCGTACACTCCCACTTGCAGCAGATAGAGTACGAGCGTGATAAGCAGTGGAGCCAGCGTGTAACTGTAGTTGGTCAAACCGCCTGAGAAAACATGCTGAGCCACTGCCAGTACGTCTGCCTGGTAAAATGCCAGGTAGACGTAGGTAAATGTGATAAAGATGATAGCACAGGCGATTTGCATCTTCGCCGTACTACTCCTTTTATTTTTCATAAATCAATCTATTAATTTTTCTTCAGCACCAAAGCTGTACGAGCTGGCAGATAAAGTTTCAGCCACTCCTTACGGTCTTTCACATAAAGTGGATCGTAATTAGTCAAATGCGTCATCGTGTCATCATTCAAGCCATTACCGCCGAAATCCTTGCTGTCAGAATCAAGCACTACGCTGTAGGAACCGGTTGGAACCAGGAAGCCATAGTCGGTGAAAGAGCGGGTTGGCGAGAAGTTAAACACGAAGAGCAGATCGCCACGCATAAAGGCGAGAACCTGATCGCCATCATTATGCCAGATTTCTACAACTGGTGTCTTGTTAAAATTCTTTTCGCTTGTAATCGTCTTGAGCATTTCTCGGTCGAAATCTCCAAGATAGTGGTAGCAGAGTTCATGATTATCTACCAGATTCCACTGTCTGCGGGCATATTTATGGCTCCAGCCATTACCCTCGCGAGGGAAATCGATCCACTCTGGGTGACCGAACTCATTACCCATGAAGTTGAGATAACCGCCATTGATTGTAGAGGCGGTAACCAGACGGATCATCTTATGCAGAGCAATACCACGATGAGCCATTTCGTTTTCATCGCCCTTCTTGAAATGCCAGTACATATCGGCATCAATCAGACGGAAGATGATGGTTTTATCGCCCACCAATGCCTGGTCATGACTCTCACAGTAAGAGATGGTTTTCTCATCCGAACGGCGGTTCTTTACCTCCCAGAAGATGCTGGATGGTTTCCAGTCTTCATCCTTCAGTTCCTTGATGGTCTTGATCCAATAATCTGGAATATTCATCGCCATGCGATAATCGAAACCATAACCGCCATCCTCAAACTTGGCAGCCAGGCCCGGCATTCCGCTCACCTCTTCGGCAATTGTAATGGCATGCTTGTTAACCTCGTGAATCAGACAGTTGGCAAGGGTAAGATAGCAGATGGCATTATCATCCTCATGACCATTGAAATAATCTCCGTAGTTGCAGAATGCCTCACCCAGACCATGACTGTAATAGAGCATGGATGTTACACCGTCAAAACGGAATCCGTCGAAATGGAACTCATTGAGCCAGTACTTGCAGTTGCTCAACAGGAAGTGGATGACTTCATCCTTTCCATAGTCGAAGCAGAGACTGTCCCAAGCCGGATGCTCATGACGGTCGCCAGGATAGAAATACTGGTTAGGATCGCCAGCGAGATTACCCAGTCCTTCAACCTCATTCTTTACGGCATGAGAGTGAACGATGTCCATGATGACGGCAATACCATTCTGGTGAGCTGTATCAATGAGATCCTTCAACTCTTCAGGAGTTCCAAAGCGGCTACTTGCAGCAAAGAAACTGCTTACATGATAGCCGAAGGAGCCATAATACGGATGCTCCTGGATAGCCATAATCTGAATGCAGTTGTAACCATCCTTGATGATACGTGGCAACACATTCTCCTTAAATTCTGTGTAAGTGCCAACCTTCTCAGCATCCTGTGCCATACCGATATGGCATTCATAGATGAGCAGAGGTGCCACATTTGGTCTGAAGGTTTTCTTCTTCCATTTATATGGTTCCGGATTCCAAACCTGAGCAGAGAAAATCTTGGTCTGGTCGTCCTGTACTACGCGCTGTGCCCATGCTGGAATACGCTCGCCTTCACCACCTTCCCAATGAACTTTCATCTTGAAGAGATCGCCATGTTTCATCGCTTTCTCCGGAAGTTTGAGTTCCCAGTTGCCGGTATTCTTTATTCTTTTGGCACGATACTTTTCGGTTTCCTGCCAGTTGTTGAAGTCACCTATCAGATAGATGTCTGTTGCATTAGGTGCCCACTCACGGAACACCCATCCACGGGCAGTCTTATGCAGTCCGAAATACTCGTATCCATTGGCAAAATCGCTCAATGTCTGTTTGCCGTTATTAGTCAGCTGACCGAGTTTCCAGAGTACATGGTCGTGTCGGCCCTTGATGGCATTCTCATAGTCTGCCAGATATGGGTCGTTCTTCACGAGTCCAATATGCTTTACCACAGCCTTCGCTGCTTTTTTTGCAACTGTTTTCTTTGCAGTTGCCTTTTTAGTTGCAGCCTTCTGGGCTGTAGTTTTCTTTTCTGTTGCCATATATCATGATTTTAGATGGTTACTCTATATTATTCTTCTTTAATTTTATCTTGAAGATTTTTTCTTCTTTAATTTTTAATCTTGAAGATAGCCTTGTGGATATCACCGTTACCGATGCATGGCTGATGACCGTCTTGTGGCCAGAAAATGGCAAACTGACCTGGCTTGCAGGTAACGAGCGTCTGCGCTTTCACACCAGGATACTTGGTCAAATCCTTTGCCTCGTTATATTCCACTTCAGGAAGATCAGCAAGAGGAGTATAGCCATAAGTCTCCTCGTTGTCAAGAGGAATCTGAATATCAATCATCTTGCGATGTGTTTCAAGAACAGCATCTTCCTCGCTTTTTCCGTGAGCTGTCGTTATATTTACAAAGAGGTTACTCTCCTTGATAAAATGCTTACCGTCCTCCAATTTAGAGAGGTCATTATCTTTGATAAACTTCACTACATCAGCGAAGAGCGGATTGAGAGAAACATATTTCTCCAGATTGTCTAAAGTATCTACTACCATAATTCTAGTTTAAGCTTTGAGATTTGAACATTTACTTTTAACTTTGAGATTTGAAAACAGAACATTCAACATTCAATATTCAACATTATAATATGTTCTTTTTTCTCATTATTTAAAATATAAAGGTTCTCTATCTCGTTATTTATAATTTCTTTGTATTTTTCTAATTTTCTGAAGAGATTAGTCTTCAAATCGTTTGCCGTTTTCGTAGGCTCCCTTGGCTGTAATCTGTCCGTTACGGTCTTTTTCTACAAATCTTCCGTCACGCACATCGTTACGGTAGGTTCCTTCGAAACGCTTACCGTTTTTATCTTCTTCTATGCAAGGTCCCTGGCGCTTACCTTTGTGATAGGCACCCTTGAATCTTCTACCATCAGCATAATGAATCACGACATTACCATCAACCAGACCGTTCTTGAACTCACCTTCAAACACGTCGCCGTTCTTCTTGGTCAGTTTGCCCCTGCCGTTCTGCAGATCATCCCTCCAGTCGCCTACATAGATATCGCCATTCTTCCAGATGAAGGTACCCTGACCGGTACGCAGACCATCCTTAAACTGTCCGTTATACTTGGCACCCTTTGCAGAGCGAAAGATGCCTATACCCGTGCGTTCTCCCTGCACATAATCGCCTTCATAAATGTCGCCATTATGAAATTTATAGATACCCTTTCCGTCCTGGATATCATCCTTCCAGTCGCCGATATACACATCGCCATCAGCATATTTGAAAGTACCTTTTCCTGAGCGCTGGTTGTCTAGCCACTGACCGTCATAAGTAGTTCCGTCTCCCCAGTTGAAGAAGCCGTTTCCATTCTTCATATCGTTCATCCACTGGCCTTTATACTGTGCGCCATTGGCATAAGTATAAACGCCGCGTCCCTGACGCTTGTCCTTATACCAGTCGCCGTCATATTTATCACCATTATAATAGAACATGACGCCATGACCATGCTGGTAATCGCGGAACCAGAGGCCTACATATTTGTTGTTGTTCTGGAAATAGTAGGTGCCTTTACCATGCTGCTGGTCCTGCATCCACTGTCCCTCATACTTTTCGCCATCACTGAAGGTATAAACGCCATAACCTTCGCGCTTACCTTTCATATAAGAGCCTTCGTAGGTATCCCCATTCTTATAGATGGTAGTACCTTTTCCCTGCGGCTTTCCGCTCACCATTTCGCCTTTAAACTGACCTCCGTCACGGGTGATGCAAGAGCCTAGCGAAATCTTCTGGGCTGAGGCATCAACCGATGCCATAGCCAAAGCCAAGGCAAGGAAAAAACACTTGCTCCGACAGGACAATTTGGTATGTTGTTTCTTATTGTATTTCATATTCTACAGTTATAGTCTGACTTATCAATCTCCAAAATTACGGTTTTTTCCTCAAATAGCCAAATAGATTAAACAAATTTAAGGTAAAATCATGAAAATAGATTTTTATCTGAAAAAATCTGCAGCTTGATACAATAAACAAACACAATTTTCGTTTTTACGAAAATCGAGAATAAAATCACTAAAACAGTAAAATTATGATTTTAAATTGCGCCATCATAGATGAAGATCCGGAAGCTTTGCAACTCCTGGAACAGTATATAGAGAAAACTCCGACCCTGCATTTGATCGGAGCCTACAAAAGTGCGATAGATGCTGTAGACGGCATCCATCACAACCATCTCGACATACTTTTTCTCGCCATCCACATGCAGCAGATCAGTGGTCTGGAATTTGCAAAGGTTGTACCCAAGAACGTGAAGATTGTCTTCACCACCGCATTCAAGGAGTATGCCATCGAAGCCTACAAAGTGAATGCATTCGACTATCTGCTCAAGCCCATCACATACGATGACTTTATGGGATCATGCCAGAAAGTCTTCGAAAGCTACATGCAGGACGATAACTACAACCCAATCAAGCGCGACGGTTTTCTGGTGGTAAAACGAGATTACAAATGCGTAAGAATCCCGATAGATGATATTCTGTTTGTTGACTGCGACAAAGACTACATCCGTTTCCATCTTGAGGGCAGGCCTAACATCAGAACCCTGGGCAACCTCAAACAGTTGGAAGAAAGGCTGCCAAGAGAGAAATTCAAGCGTGTACACCGTTCGTTCCTTGCCAACATGACAAAGTTCGATACGGTAGACCAGCAGCACATTACCTATGGCGACCAGAGCATTCCGATATCAGAAACCTACTTTGAATTTATCAAGAAATATCTGGAAGACCATTCTCTATGATGGTCTTCCAGATAGTTTTATCCTACCTTTCTTATAATATCTGCAAGGGTGATGATACCAGGATAGAAGCTCCATGCGCCAACAGAAAATCGTGATCTCTGAATCCCCACAGTACTGAGATACAAGGCATTCCGCTGTTCTTCGCCGTCATCACATCCACATCGCTGTCGCCGATATAAACCGCCCTGTCTCTATCCGCATGCAGCTGTCGCAAGGCTTCGTTTACGGTATCTGGAGCCGGTTTTTTCTTGATATTCTCCCGCTCTCCTATCGCCACATCTACCAGATCGCCGAAGAAATGGCGGCAGATTTCCTGGGTAGCTGCATAAAACTTGTTGCTTACCACCGCAATGTTCTTTCCTCTGTTTTTCAGTTCCTCCAGCATCTCCATCACGTCAGGATAAGGCTTTGTGTTATCCATATTATGTACCATATAATGCTTGCGGAAATCCTGCAGGGTTTTCTCAAACTTCTCATTCTCCAATCCTCCCGGCACGGCACGTTCCATAAGTTTCTTCACCCCGTTTCCTACAAACATGCGTACTTCCTCCAGCGTACGTTCAG